>NZ_JBFBIL010000040.1:0-67081 GCF_040685575.1 Kitasatospora sp. NPDC088351
CCAAACTCTAGCCGATCCCCGCTCCGAAAAGCGAATCCAGCCACAATCCATATAAACGCGCACGCCAAATTCACCCCGAGCCGCGACCCGAAAAGAAGACGCGACCCGGCAGAACCGGGAAGTGGTGTTTCGTGGATTGGCCGCCCCGGGACCGTCCGCGCCGATGCGTGTCCGGTGCTCCCTGTCGGGCAACTCGAAGAACACTAGACCTCTCGGGAGGGCGAGTCAAGAGCGGGTTTCGGCCCGGGGGCGGACTCCCCGGCCGGCAGCTGGAAGGCGAGGACGGCGACGTCGTCGTCGTGCTCGGAGGTGACGCCCATGGCCCGCAGCAGACGGGCGCAGATCACCGCCGGCGCGCCGGCGGCCCCGGCGAGGGTACGGGCCAGCAGGTCCAGGCCCTCGTCGATGTCCTCGTCCCTGCGCTCCACCAGGCCGTCGGTATAGAGGACGCCGGTGGTGCCGGGCAGCAGTCGAAGGGTGTGCGAGACGTGGACACCGTCGCCGGTGCCCAGGGGCGGGCCGTTCTGTTCCTCGCTGCGCAGGACGGTGCCGTCCGGGGAGCGCAGCAGCATGGGGAGGTGTCCGGCGGAGGCATAGGTGAGGGTGCGGGGCCGCGGATCCCAGACGGCGTAGGTGCAGGTGGCGATCTGGTTGGCGTCGATCTCCATGGCGAGGCCGTCGAGCAGGCGCATCACCTCGTGGGGCGGCAGGTCGAGACGGGCGTAGGCGCGCACGGCGGTACGGAGCTGGCCCATGACCGCGGCCGCCCGCAGCCCCCGGCCCATCACGTCGCCGATGACGAGTGCCGTGCGGCCGCCGCCGATGCCGATGACGTCGTACCAGTCCCCGCCGACCGCGGCCTCGGCCCCGCCCGGCTGGTAGGTGGCGGCGACCCGGAGGTCGGCGGGCTGGTCGAGCTTCTGCGGGAGCAGGCTGCGCTGGAGGGTGACGGCGGCCTCGCGCTGGCGGCGTTCGGACTCCCGCAGCCGGGTGGCGGCGAGCACCTGGTCGGTGACCTCGGCGGCGAAGACGAGGACGCCGGCGGGCGGCCCGTCCTGGCCGTCCCCCGGCTCCGCCGCGTCGTGGCCGTTCTCGTCCCGGCCGAGCGGGACGCAGGAGACGTTGTAGTAGCGGTTGCCGGTGAGGCCGAGGATGCAGCGGGCCTTGACGCTGCGCGGCCGGCCGCCGCGGATGACCTGGTCCATCAGCGGCAGGACGCCCATGGCGCCGAGTTCGGGCAGGGCGTCGCAGGCGGGCAGGCCGGTCGGCCGGTCGCCGAAGAGCTCCCGGTAGGCGCGGTTGGCATAGCCGAGCTGGTGCAGCGGGCCGTACGTGACGGCGACCGGCGCGGGGATGTGGTTCAGCACCTCGCGCAGGTCCTGAGGCCGCTGCGGGCAGAGCGGGCTCGTCGGGTCGCGGGGGCTGGGGACCACGACGCCGTCGCCGGACGCCGCGCCCTGGTGGGTGTCGGCCCCGGTCGGCAGGGCGGCACGCCAAGGGACTCCGGTGAGCCGCGCGCTCCAGCGCATGAGGTTCAAACGACGGCCGTTTCCTCGGGTTTCAGGCATATCATCACTTTTTGTGTGCGTAGCAGCACACGGGGTAATGACTCGGTTGGGCAGATCCTGTCAGGCGGAGGCCCGATTCCGGAAGTCACGCGCGCCCGGCACGGCCGTCGGATCGGTCACGGCAGGTTCTCCGGAGCCCCCCTTCAGGCCGGCCGCTCGTCCGCGAGCCCGGGCCCCGGCTCCGGATCCGCTCCGGTGCCGGGACGGGAACCCGGACCGGAACGAGGGCGCGGCCCGGGGCCCGCCCCCGGGCCGAAGCCCGCCTCGAACTCCGACCGCGGATGCTCCAGCGTCCCCAGCGACACCACCTCGCGGGAGAACAGCCCGCCCAGCACCCAGTCCATCAGCACCCGCACCCGCCGGTCGGCGCTCGGCAGCCGGCGCAGGTGCCGCGCCCGGTGCAGCCACCAGGCGCGCCGGCCCGTGAGCCGCCCGCCGCGCCGGCTGTGGGCCACGGCCCGGCCGATGCCGAGCGAGGTCGAACAGGCGGCACGGTCCGGCCGGTACTCGGCGATCCCGGCCGCGCGGGGGCCGCCCTCCAGCGAGACCAGCACATTGGCGGCGAGCTGCTCGGCCTGGGCGAAGGCGTGCTGGGCGTTGGGCGCGCAGGGCGCGCCGTCCCCCCACGGGTCGGGCACGGCGGCACAGTCCCCGGCCGCCCAGACCCCGGGCAGCGCCCGCCCGTCCGGACCGATCGCCTGCAGGGTGGGCAGACAGCGGATCCGGCCGGTGGTGTCCAGCGGCAGGTCGGTGTCGCGCAGCAGCGGGGCCGGGCGCACCCCGGCCGTCCAGACCAGGGTGCGGGCGGCGAAGCGGCTGCCGTCCGAGAGCGCCGTCACCCGGCCCGCGGCGGACTCCAGGGTGGTGCGCAGCCGGACGTCGACGCTGCGCTCGCGCAACTGGGCCAGGGTGTGCGCGGCGAGCTCGGGCGACTCCTCGGCCAGGATCCGGTCGGTGGCCTCGACCAGGACCCAGCGCAGGTCCTCGGGGCTGATGTTGTGGTAGCCGCGGACGGCGTACCGGGCCATGTCCTCCAGTTCGGCGAGCGCGCCGACGCCCGCGTAGCCGCCGCCGACGAAGACGAAGGTGAGCGCGGCCTGGCGCAGGGCCGGGTCCCGGGTGGCGGAGGCGAGGTCGAGCTGTTCCAGGATGTGGTTGCGCAGACCCACCGCCTCCCCGACGGTGGAGAACCCGAGCCCGTACTCGGCCAGGCCGGGGACGGCCGCCGTCCGGGAGACCGAGCCGGGGGCCACCACCAGGATGTCGTAGTCGAGTTCGACCGGCGCGGGCGGTTCGCCGCGGGCGGCGGGGTCGGCCCAGGCCCGGCGGGTGGCGTGCTCGATCCGGGTGATCCGGGCGGTGAGCACCCGGCAGTCGGGCAGGGTCCGGCGGAGCGGGACCACCACGTGCCGGGGGTCGATCGAGCCGGCCGCGACCTCGGCGAGCAGCGGGTGGTAGGTCAGATAGGGCTGCGGTTCGACCACGGTGATCTCCGCCTCGCCCCGGCGGAGCCGCTCACCCAGGCCGCGCTGAAGGTGCAACGCGGCGGACATCCCGGCGCAGCCGCCGCCGACGATCAGAATTCTGATGGTGCGCCCCCTGCCGATGTGGCTCTGCCCGGACTACGCCCTCAATGAAGGACCGCCGGGGGCCCTCTTGTCCACAGTCCGTGCCGGGGCGGATGGGACGGAGAGCGGCTCCTGGGACCGAATGTGCTGTCGGGGTGACTTTCTGACGCACTTTCGGCCGCGAACTGCCGTGAACTATGGTCGGATTGTGTCTCGGGGCGGCCATCGCCATGACAACTGGCGGCGACGCACCGTGGAGCGGCCACTACGGCCAGTTCTAGTGTTGGCGCGAGAACCCGACTGCGGGACAGTCATCCGGGGAAGGGTAGTTCCCGGACGAAGCCCCGCGGAGGTGCCGACGCGCCGAGCCGGACGCGCAACCCGGCCCGGCTGCACCAGCCGTGGTGGAGTCGGCGTCGTCATGCGTGAGTGGTCATGCGTCACCTGGACGGCACGAGCGGCACGAGCGATGGGTCATCGGGTCATTTCTTACAGACGGAGCTGCACCGGGGGGTGCAGGGGCGGGCGCCGACAGGGTCCGGCATCGGACGCCTGCGGGGGAGAGTTGGGATGATGGAGCAGGAGCGACTGTTGGGGCGAGCGGGTGGGTCGCACGCAGGCCAGGGCGTGGTGCCGGAGCAGCGCGGCCCCGCGGATCTGCCGCCGCAGCACGGCATGCCGTACCCCGGCATGCCGTACCGGGCCGAGCCGCCACAGGGCGGCGGGCCGGCGCCGGGGGCCCGGCTGCGGGTGGATGCCCGCCGGAACCTGGAGAGCGTGCTGCGCGCGGCCCGTGAGGTGTTCGGCGAGTTCGGCTACGGCGCGCCGATGGAGGAGGTCGCGCGCCGGGCCGGGGTCGGGGTGGGCACGGTGTACCGGCGCTTCCCGAGCAAGGAGGTGCTGGTCCAGCGGATCGCCGCCGAGGAGGTCGCCTGGCTGACGGCGCAGGCCCGCGAGTCGCTGTACGGCGGCGGCGGGGCCTGGGAGGCGTTGGCCGGCTATCTGGCGCGGGCGGTGAGTACGGGTGCCGGGCGGCTGCTTCCGCCGGAGGCGTTCCGGTACGCGGAGGACCTGGGAAGAGTGCCCGGGCAGCGCGCGGTCGATCCGGCCGTACCGGGCGCCGTTCCCGGCGGCGTCCGGTACGAGTCGCTGGGCGCCGAGCCGCAGCCGGGTGCCGTCGGCGACCCGGCGTCGACGGCCGCCGACGCGGACCCGCGGCTGCTGCTGCAACTCCTCGCCGCCCTGGTGGCGCGGGCGGGCGCGGCCGGTGAGCTGCGGCCGGGAGTGACGGTCGCGGACGTGGTGCTGGTGCTGACCGCCTCGGTGCCGGTGCACGCCGCGCGCACCCCGCCGGCTCCGGCTCCGGCCTCGGCGGTGGCCCCGGTCCCGGCGACCGGCGGGCCGTCGGCGGCGGAAGGCGGGCAGGCGGACGGTCAACCCGCTGACGGGCCCTCCGACCGGCTGCTGCAGATTCTGCTGGACGGCCTGCGGGTGCGCTGAGCGGCGTTCCCGGGTGGCGCTCTCCACCCTTGTCATACCTGGGAGTTGACGGCTTCCCGGCGCGCTCGGAGCGGTCGCGCGCCGGGTACGGCCGACATCGCGGCGGGCGTCTCACCCGGGCCGAACAGATCCGCGACGGCTCCTCGGAAGAGTGGGTCGCGGCCGGTCCGGCTACCGCCCGCCTCTGCGCTATGCCATCCTTTGCCCGTGGTTGGAGCCAATGTCCCGATGCGCGCCGTTCGAGCGCTCTCGGCGCCGTGCAGCGGGGAACCGTGCGCCCACGCACTCCCGCACGCCCTGCCACACTACGGGGGCTGTCGTGGAATCTGGGGTCCGTTGTGAGCGCCGAGGAACAGAACGACTACGGCTACGGCCTCGACTTCGGCCGGGCCGACGCGGGCGGGCCTGAGGGCCGGTCCGGGGGTCCGGCCGCGGGCTCCCCCGCGCCTGGACCGGCTCCGGGCCCGGGGCTGGGGTCCGGGCAGGTGCCGGACCAGGCCGGGATGCCCAGCCGCGAGTCGTTCTCCGCCGCCGCGCTGCCGTCCAACCGGGTGCCGGGCCAGGCCCCGGCCGGCCAGGGCGGCGTCGCCCCGGAGGCCTTCGTCGGCACCGGCCGGCCGGCCCGCCCGACCGTGCCCGCCCCCGCCGACCCGGTGGACGGCGAGCGCCCGCCCTCCGACGCCGAGTTGACCGCCCGGGTGCGGGCCGGCGACGACACCGCGTACGAGGAGATCTACCGCCGGCATGCCGACTCGGTGCGCCGCTACGCGCGGACCTGCTGCCGGGACAGCTTCACCGCCGAGGACCTGGCGGGCGAGGTGTTCGCCCGCACGCTGCAGGCGCTGCGGGCCGGCAAGGGGCCGGAGTTCGCCGTCCGCGCGTATCTGCTGACCGCCGTGCGCAATGTCGCCGCCGCCTGGACCCGCAGCGAGCGGCGCGAGCAACTGGTCGACGACTTCAGTGTGTTCGCGCAGACCTCGGCCGCCACCGTGGACCTCGACCTGGCCGACCCTGGCGCGGACGCCTGGGCGATGGCGCTGGCCGACCAGCGCATGGTGATGCAGGCGTACGCCGAACTGCCCGAGGACGACCGGATGGTGCTCTGGCACACCGAGGTCGAGCGGGAGTCCCCGAAGACCGTCGCGGTGATGCTCGGCAAGACCGCCAACGCCACCGCCGTCCAGGCGCACCGGGCCCGCGACCGGCTGGCCGCCGGTTTCCTGCAGGCGCATGTGTCGGGCAGCCAGGAGCGGGCCTGCGAGGCGTACGCCAACCGGCTCGGCGCGTACGCGCGCGGGTCGCTGCGCAAGCGCGCCTCGGCGGAGGTCGGCCGGCACCTCAGGGAGTGCGACCGCTGCACGGCCGCCTGCCTGGAGCTGTCCGAGATCAACCACGGGCTGCGGGCGCTGCTGCCCGGCGGCGTGCTGGTCTGGGTCGGCGTGGGCGGCTTCAGCGCCGCCGCGGCGGCCGTGGGCGGTGCGGCGGCGGTCGGTGGTGCGGCGGCCGGAACGGCGGCCGTCGCCTCGGGCGGTGCGGCGGCGGTCGGCGCGGGTGCGGCCTCGGGCGGTACCGGTGCCGGGGCCGGCGCGGCCGCGGGCGAGGGCCTGGGCTCGGCGGCCAAGGCCGGCATCGCCGCCGCGGTCGCGGTGGCCGCCGCCGCCGTCGCCGCGTACGCGCTGACCGGCTCCCCGGAGCCGAAGCCCCCGGTGGCCGCTCCCCCGGTCTCCTCCCCGGCCGTGCCCGCGCCGTCCCTGGCACCGGTACCGCCCGCACCGGGCCCGGCTCCGGTCGGCGTCGAACCGACGTCGGCACCGGAGCCGGCCACGAGCCCGGCCGCCACGCCACCGTCCCCGGCCGGGTCGCCGTCCCCTCAGCCGCAGGGCGCGCCCGTGCCCGCGGCCGGCCAACCGGCCACGTCGAAGCCGCCGGCGTCCCCGGTCACGACCGCGCCGAAGCCTTCGGTGCCCAGGCCACCGGTGCCGGTCGTGCCGACCCCGGTCGTACCGTCGATCCCCACCCCCGAGGTGCCGGTCGTACCGATGCCCACCGTCCCGCCACTACCGACCGTCCCGACGGTGCCGACCCCGACGGTCAGCCCGACCGTGCCGCCGAAGCCCTCCGATTTCTGGGCCGACTCCCTGCCGGTTCTGAAGCCCGGCAACAACCGGGTGCCGCCGCCGGTCCCGAGCATCCGGCAGAAGGGCAGCGACTGGTTCTGGCAGCGGGCCGGGGTCTCGATCGGCGGGGAGCACCACGCGCACGGCATCACCGTGCACGCGCCCGCCACCACGCTGATCGACCTCAACCGCGGTTGCACGTCCTTCGACGCGGTGGCCGGGGTGGACGATCTGACGGTCTCACCCGGCGGCGTGGTCTTCTCCGTGCAGGGCGGCGACGGCCGCACGCTGTGGACGTCGCCCGTGATGGGCACGGGCGACGCGGCGGTGCCCGTGCACGTGCCGCTGACCGGGCAGACGTCGGTCAGGCTGGTGGTCACCCCGGTGCACGGGGTCTGGTCGACGCTGAACGTGGCCGACTGGGCCGAGGCCCGCTTCAGGTGCGACTGAAGCGGGCCTCGGGGGGCTGGCCGGAGCGGCCGGGCCCGGCTGCCGGCCCGAACGGACGGGCGGACCGGTCAGATCGCGCAGGAGCCGTCCGCGCAGGCCTCGCCGGCCGGGGCGACCTGCACCGGTGCGGGTCGGCGCTCGCCGATCTCGGTGGCGACCTCCTCCAGCACCTTGCGGAAGGTCTCGGCCTCCTGGCCGCCCTGGACGGCCCACTTGCCCTCGAAGACGAAGGTCGGCACGGCGTTGATGCCCAGCTCGCGGGCCTCGGCCAGCTGCGCGCGGACCTCGGCGGTGCCCTCGTCGCCCGCCAGGTACGCCGCCACCCGCTCGCGGTCCAGGCCGACGGCCGCGGCCACCTCGGTGAGCGCCTCGCGGTCGCCGACGTCCACGCCGTCGGTGAAGTGCGCCTTGAGCAGCGCCTCCTTCAGCCGCCCCTGGACCGCCGCGCCGTACTCGGTCTCGGCCAGGTGCAGCAGCCGGTGGCCGAGGAAGGTGTTGGCGTGCAGCGCGGCGTCGAAGTCGTACGTGATGCCCTCGGCGCGGCCGAGCTCGGCCACCCGGGCGTCCATCGCGACCGACTGCGGCCCGTAGCGCTCGGCCAGCCACGCGCGGTGCGGGCTCGCCGTCGCCGGCGCGTCCGGCACCAGCTGGTACGGCCGGTAGACCACCTCGACGTTCTCCTTGCCCGCGAAGCCCTCCAGAGCCTCCTCGAAGCGGCGCTTGCCGATGTAGCACCAGGGGCAGGCGATGTCGGAGTAGATCTCGACCTTCATGACGGGGGTTCTCCAGGGGGTGGGGAGGATGCGTGTCGAGATAGGTGAACGATGAACCATCTCGGTACATTCCCGGCACCCGCCCGGCGCACCGCCCCGCCGTCCGGAAGCTCGGCGGCCGGGGCCCTGCGGCCCGGGGGCTCAGTGGTCCGGCGGCTCAGTGGTCCGGGGGCGCGGGGACGACCAGGACCGGGCAGGCCGAGTGGTGGACGGCCGCCGAGCTCACCGAGCCCAGCAGCAGCCGGGTGAAGCCGCCGTTGCCCCGGGTGCCGACCACCAGCGTGTGCTGCCGGGCCGAGGCGGCCAGCAGCACCTCGATCACGTTGCCGAGCACCACGTGCAGCGACAGCTCCCCCGCGTACGGGCGGCGGCGGGCCCGCTGAACGGCGGCCACCGAGCGCCGCAGGCCGTCCGCCATGCTCTCGACCAGCGTCTCGACGCTCTCCTGCACCAGTTCGGCCATGCCGGGCGGATAGCCGGCCGGGGCCGGGTTGACCACGGCGAGCACGTACAGCGGCAGACCGAACAGTTCGGCCTCGGTCATCGCCCGGTCCAGCGCCCAGAGCGAACCGTCCGAGCCGTCGCAGGCGGCCAGCACCCCGGGTGGACGGCCGGACGGCGGGCGTCCGAGCACCGACAGCACAACGGGGACGGACGGATCCGGGCTGGCGCTGGTCACCACGGCCTCCTCGGGGCGGGGGTACGGGACGGGACGCTCGCCATGATCGCCCGCCGGCCCACCCGCACCGGCGAGCCGCGCCGGACACTCCAACGGCCTCGGGCCCCGCGGGCTCAGGCGAAGCGCGCCGCCGTCAGGGCCGTGCGTTCGGCGAGCGGCAGGCCGGTCCAGCAGGCGCCGTGGCGGCGGGCGCGGACGCGGCGCAGCCACAGCTCGGTGGAGACCAGGTCGGCGAGGCCCTCCAGGGTGCCGGGCGGCAGGACGGCGGACGGGTCGGCGGAGCCGGCCAGGCCGGCCCGGACGGCGGGGAGGTCGATCAGGCCGGCCTCCGCGAGCAGCGGGGCGTCGAAGAGTTCGGCGAGCCCGTCGGCGGCGAGCCGCAGTCCGGCCCGGGCGGGGGCGGCGCGGTCGGGGCGGGGGCCGCGGCCCCAGTCCGGCGGGAGGTCGGTGCGGCCGGCGCCGGTGAGGACGGCGTGCAGCAGGGCGTGCCGGGCGCCGGGCTGGAGCCGGACGTCGTCGGGCAGCAGCCGGGCCGCGCGGACCACCTGGTTGTCCAGGAACGGCGCGTGCAGCCGCTGGCCGGGCTGCTCGGCGGCGTGGACCAGCGTGCGGAAGGAGCGCGCATGCCGGTGGAGCGCGTGCCTGGCCCGACGCGCGCCCGGGTTCTCGGCGGGCGCCGGTTCGCGCGCCGCCAGGCGCAGCCGCAGGGCGACGGCGGAGAGCGCCTCGTCCGAGAGCCAGCGGGCCGCCGGGCCGGGGACGCACCAGGCCAGGTCGCCGGCGGAGCGGGCGCCCGCCGTGCCGCGCTCGTCCTCGATGTGCCGGACCGTCAGCCTGACCGCCGCGTCGTCGAGCGCGTCGGCGTAGCGGATCCGGGAGAGCCGGTGGGCGGCGCGGACCACGGTGAGCGGGGTGCGCAGCGCGCCCGCCAGCACGCCCACCGCCGCCCGGTCGGCACCGGCCAGCGCGGCGACCGGGGGCAGCAGTTCGCGCGGGCGGCCGGCCCGGATCAGGTCGGCGAGCCGGGCGGGGTGCCCGTCCAGGACCTGGCGGGCGCCGTAGCCGGTGAGGTGGTCGGTGCCGCCGGCGTCGAAGCGGGCCTCGGCGCGGGCGGCGGCGACCAGTTCGGGGCCGGGCTCGTCGGTGAGCCGGCCGGCCCGCGGGTCGGCGCCCGGGCCGGCGTACGGAAGGGTGCCGGGGCCGGGGGCGAGCACGGTGTGCCGCAGCCGGGGGGTGTCGGGGGCGAGTGCGAGGGTGACCGGGCCGTCGGTCTCGTCGAGGGTGACGGCGGCCAACCGCTCCGGCCCCGGCTGTTCCCGGACCGCCGGGCGGGCCCAGGAGCCCTTCACGGCGCCGGTCCTGGCGCCCCCGCGCACGGCCGGCAGGCGTTCACCGCCACCCGGGGCGGCGGGGGCGAGCGGGACGGCGGCGGCGAGCAGGGCCACGGTCGCGGAGGCCGTCCCGTACGAGAGGTCGACGCCCAGCCGGGCCCGTCCGGCGTCGTCGGGGCCGGGCCCGGTGGTACGGACCCGGGAGCGGACGGATTCCAGCAGGGCCCTGGTGAGTTCGCGGACGGCCGGCGCCTCGCCGCGCGGCGGCGGGCCGCCCCCGGGCTCGTCGTAGGCGGCGAGGTAGGGACGGCCGCCGCGGACCGCCAGCGCGTGGCCGGGCGGGACGCGCTGCACCCCGAGGTAGGGCGTCCCGGTGCCGAGCGCCTCCGGCGACTCGGGGCAGGCGAGCCGGGCGGCGAGGTGGCCGGTGTCGAGGGGTGCGCCGATCAGGTCGGCGAGCGGGAGGGCGGCGGTGGCGTACGCGGTGCCGCCGCACCAGGGGGTGTGGAAGACGGGCCGGGCCCCGGCCAGGTCGGTGAGCAGCACGGTGGAGCGGGTGCCGCTGCGCAGCACGACGGTGTGGCTGCCGGGCCAGGCGGTGAGGTGGCGGACGGCGCCGCCGCGGGCGGCGGCGAGGCCGGCGGCGAGTTCGGCGTCGGAGGCGCCGCAGTGGCCGAGGACGGCGAGCCGGATGGTGGCGGGGGTGTCGTCGGCCGGATCGGGGCCGCCGGAGCCGGTGGTGACGATCGCCGGGGCACCGGGGCGGAGCGTGACCAGGCGGATCTCCTCGGGCCGCCAGTCACCGACCGCCCAGAGCGGGTTGGGGCCGGTCCAGAGGGGGCGCGCGGCGATCGGTGTCACCAGGGCGAGTGCTTCGTGCGCCGGTGTGCCCGCCCGGGGCACGCCCGTGCTCCAGCCCGTCAGCCACCGCATCGCGCCTCCACCGGACGAGGACCTGCACCGCGCGGCGCACCCGCCACCGGGCCGCCTCCCGCCGGCCCGTGGCACGCTGCGGCGGCTGCCCACCGCGATCCGGCGCACCGTCAGGAGACATGGTGCCACCGGTCGGACGCCCGGCGACCGGAGTTCTGGTTTCCGGTCCGCCGCGCCCGGCCCGGCCCACCGGCCCGGGGAGCGTCCTCGGCGGGCACCCGGAGGGCGGGCCGGGCCTCCCCCTCCTCGGCCCGGACCGCCCGGGCGACACTTTTGTCATGCCCATCGCGAAATGGCTGAAAGGCATCGCCCGGTCCGGGAGGGCATCCGCATGCCCTCCCGGACTTCGCCACCACCCGCGGGGATTGAGGCGGCGGCATCCCCCGGCCCGCCGGGTCCTCGACGACGGGCCGACCCACGACCACCAGCGAATCGCCGACCAGCCGGTCGGGCCAGGGGGCACGGCCGGGCGCACATGGACACGGGACCGGAGCACAACGCTCCGGCGCGCGGCCGACCCGCACCGGTCCGGCCACCGGCGGGCGGTCCGGACCAACTCCGCCGCGGCGCGCGCCGACCACCGGCGGGTGCGCGATCCCGCCATCCGGAATGCGGCCTCTTAACCGTCGGAACGCGTCCGACTACTCTAGGTACAGCAGCTACGGCCCGGTGCCGCCCGGGCCCCGCGCACAAGGCCGCAGGAGGTGCCGCCGCCACCATGACCGTCAGCCCACGAGGACCGAACGAACGGCTCGGCACGCTCCTGACCCTCGCCCAGATCAGCAACGCCGGGCTGGCCCGAAGGGTCAACGACCTCGGCGCACAGCGCGGGTTGACGCTCCGCTACGACAAGACCTCGGTGGCCCGCTGGGTCAGCAAGGGCATGGTCCCGCAGGGCCCGGTCCCGCATCTGATCGCCACCGCGATCGGCGGCAAGCTCGGCCGGCCGGTGCCGCTGGAGGAGATCGGCCTCGGTGACACCGACCCGGCGCCCGAACTCGGCCTGGCCTTTCCGCGCGAGGTCTCCGAGGCCGTCCGCTCCGCCACCGACCTCTGGCGGGTCGACCTCGACCTGCGGCGCGGCCCGGGCGGCGGCCGCTGGAGCGACAGCCTGGCCGGCACCTTCTCGGTGGCGGCCTACGCGACGCCCGTCTCACGCTGGCTGATCACCCCGGCGGACGGCTCGGTGGCCCGTGAGGCGCCGCGCGCGCCCGCCGAGCCGGGCTCGTACCGGGTCGGCCACTCGGACGCCGCCAAGCTCCGCGAGGCCGCCCAGGAGGCCCGCCGCTGGGACTCCAAGTACGGTGGCGGGGACTGGCGTTCCTCGATGGTGCCGGAGTGCCTGCGGGTGGAGGCGGCGCCGCTGCTGCTGGCCTCCTACAGCGACACGGTCGGCCGGGCACTGTTCGGCGCGACGGCCGAACTGACCAGGCTGGCCGGGTGGATGGCGTTCGACACCGGCCAGCACGAGGCGGCCCAGCGCTACTACATCCAGGCGCTGCGGCTCGCCCGCGCCGCCGCCGACGTCCCGCTCGGCGGCTATGTGCTGGCCTCGATGAGCCTGCAGGCCGGCTACCGCGGCTTCGCCGAGGAGGCGGTGGACCTCGCACAGGCCGCCCTGGAGCGGAACCGGGGGCTGGCCACCACCCGCACCATGAGCTTCTTCCACCTGGTGGAGGCGCGGGCCCAGGCCAAGGCCCGCAACGCGGCGGCGTGTGCGACGGCGCTCGGCGCGGCGGAGAGCGCACTCGAACGGGCTCGCGCCGGGGATCCCGATCCGGCGTGGATCGACTTCTACGCCTACGACCGGCTCGCCGCCGACGCCGCCGAGTGCTTCCGCGACCTCGGAGTGCCTTCCAAGGTCCGCCAGTTCACCCGGGAGGCGCTGGCCAGGCCCACCGAGGGCTTCGTCCGATCACACGGCCTGCGGCTGGTGGTCTCCGCCATGGCGGAGGCCGAGGCCGGCAACCTGGACGCCGCGGTCGCCGCCGGCGAGCGCGCCGTCGAGGTGGCCGGCCGGATCTCCTCCCAGCGCAGCCGCGAGTACGTGGTCGAGATGCTCCGCCGCCTCGAACCCTTCCAGGGTGAACGCCGGGTACGGGAGTTGACCGAACGGGCCCGCTCGATCCTGGTCGCCCCGGCGTGACGCCCGGCCGGCCGGGCTGTGAAGCCCGAACGCGGGGCCGGGACGCGGGCGCCTGACGGTAATTCGGATGCGCCGACGGGAGAGGCCTGGCTATGGTCTCTCTCGTCCAGGTGCGCAGGCAGAGGTTACTTCCACTGTCAATGGGCGGGTCGCGGGTTCGAGTCCCGTCACCGGCTCCGGGCCGGTGTAGCTCAGTCGGTAGAGCGGCTGTGTACCTCAGCCGCCTTCGATCTCTGGACACCCATACGTGAACACCCATATCTGAACAGATTTCCGCACCTCCCGGTGCGTCGGCAGCGGTTACTCCGTGGAGTGCCCCCAGTGGGGCACGTCGAAGCGACCAACAACACCGCCGCCATCCTGATCTCGGGAGGCACGGCGCCGGGGTGCCCGGTGCGCAGGCGGGGGTTACTTCCGGATCTTGCGGTTCCGGGTTCGAGTCCCGGGCGGGCCGTGCGCGAGCACGACCGCTAGCTCAATCGGACAGAGCACAAGGCATACACCCCCACCGACGTCGGCCGTCCGGCCGGCACGATCTCGGGCACCCCTTCTTCGCCCTGCCTCCCGCGCGTTCCACCAGCCACCAGGGGGCCACCATGTCGCGTTTCAACGTCCGCACGACCAGGCCGGGTCCGAGTTCGCCCGTGACCACCACCGGCCGGCGCACGGCCAACCACAACGGCGGCACCGGCCACGTCCGGGACCGGAAGTCCGAGCTCTTCCTGCTGGCCGTCGCCAACCTGGTGGGGCAGGACACCTTCTACGAGCGCGGTGGCACCCGCGACGACCGCTACACCGCGCTGGTACGCGAGCTTGCCGTGAGCGACCCGGAGTGGACCCTCGGCCTGCTGCGCTGGCTGCGCCACGAGGCGCGGCTGCGGACGGCCGCGCTGGTCGGCGCCGCCGAGTTCACCCGGGCCCGGCTGGACGCCGGGGCGCACGGCTTCTCCCGGCAGGCCGTCGACGCGGTGCTCCAGCGCGCGGACGAGCCCGGCGAGCTGCTCGCCTACTGGACCTCCCGCTACGGCCGCGCGCTGCCCAAGCCGCTCAAGCGCGGTGTCGCGGACGCCGTGCGCCGGCTCTACGACGGCCGGGCGCTGCTCAAGTACGACACCGCGACCAAGGGTTACCGCTTCGGCGACGTACTGGAACTGACCCACCCCGTGCCCGACCCGGCCAAGCCGTGGCAGGGCGGGCTGTTCGCCTACGCCCTGGACCGCCGGCACCGGCCGGACGAGGCCGTTCCGCCCTCCTCCGACCGGCTGCTGACGGCCAACCGCGAGCTGCTCGCGCTGCCCGTCGCCGAGCGGCGGGCGGCGGTGACGGCCGAGGGCGGCGCCGAGCGGCTGGCCGCGGCCGGGCTGACCTGGGAGGCGCTGGCCGGGTGGCTGCAGGGCCCGATGGACGCGGCCGTCTGGGAGGCGGTCATCCCCTCGATGGGTTCGATGGCGCTGGTCCGCAACCTGCGCAACTTCGACCGGGCCGGGGTCTCGGACGAGGCCGCCGAGCAGGTCGCGCGGCGGATCGGCGACCAGGGCGAGGTGCACCGCTCCCGGCAGTTCCCGTTCCGCTATCTCGCCGCGTACCGGCACGCGCCGTCGCTGCGGTGGGGCCACGCGCTGGAGACGGCGCTCTCCCACTCGCTCGCCAACGTGCCCGCGCTGGCCGGCCGGACGCTGATCCTGGTGGACCGTTCGGGCTCGATGTTCGACCGGCCCAGCCAGCAGACCCTGCTCAACCGGGCCGACTCGGCGGCGATCTTCGGCACCGCGCTGAAGGTCCGGGCCGCCGCGGCCGACCTGGTCGAGTTCGGCACCACCAGCCGGGTCGTCGAGGTGCGGCCCGGCGAGGCCGTGCTGCGGGTGCTGGAGCGCTTCGGCGACCTCGGCGGCACCGCCACCGCCGAAGCCGTCCGCGCCCACTACCGGGGCCACGACCGGGTCGTGGTCATCACCGACGAGCAGACCGACCCGGGCCACCGGGACGGCGACCCGCTGACCGCCGTCCCGGCCCACGTGCCCGTCTACACCTGGAACCTGGCCGGCTACGCCCCCGGCCACGGCCCGAGCGGCTCGGCGAACCGGCACACCTTCGGCGGGCTCGGCGACGCCGCGTTCCGGCTCATCCCGCTGCTGGAGGCCGGGGAGTCCGCCGGCTGGCCCTGGGAGCGGTAGGGCCCGGTCCCGTGGGTCCCGCCGGACCGGAGCCCGGTCCCGGCGAAGCTCCGCAGGACCGGCCACCAGGCCCCCTCGACCGGCACCGCCCGCCGTGGCAGCATCGGCGGCGCCGGCCCCAAGGAGGGCCGGTGCCGGGCGAATCGAGGAGCGAACGGTGGCGTACGACTTCGACGTGCTGGTGGTGGGCGGCGGGATCGTCGGGCTCTCCACGGCGTACGCGCTGACCCGGGCCAGGCCCGGGCTGCGGCTGGCGGTGCTGGAGAAGGAGGCCGGCTTCGCCGCGCACCAGACCGGCCGCAACAGCGGGGTCATCCACAGCGGCGTCTACTACCGGCCGGGCTCGCTCAAGGCCCGGTACGCCGTCGCGGGCGCCGCCGAGATGGTGGAGTTCTGCCGCGACCACGGCATCCCGCACGAGGTGACCGGCAAGCTGATCGTGGCCACCGACCGGGCCGAGCTGCCCCGGCTGCGGGCACTGGCCGAGCGCGGACGGGAGAACGGCATCCCGGTCACCGAGCTGGACGGCGGCGGCATCGCGGCGTACGAGCCGCAGGTCACCGGCCTCGCCGGGCTGCACATCGGCACCACCGGCATCTGCGACTACCCGGCGGTCGCCGGCACCTACGCCCGGCTGGCCCGCGAGGCGGGCGCGGTGCTCAGGCCCGGTACCGAGCTGCGGGCGGTCGCCCGGCGGGCGGACGGGGTGACCGTGCAGACGTCCGCCGGAGAGCTGCGCTGCCAGGTGCTGGTCAACTGCGCGGGCCTGCACAGCGACCGGATCGCCCGGCTCGCGGGCGACGACCCCGGGGTGCGGATCGTGCCGTTCCGCGGCGAGTACTACGAACTCACCAAGGAGCGCCGGGAGCTGGTGCGCGGCCTGGTCTACCCGGTACCGGACCCGGCCTTCCCCTTCCTCGGGGTGCACCTGACCCGGGGCATCCACGGCGACGTGCACGTCGGCCCCAACGCCGTCCCCGCGCTGGCCCGCGAAGGGTACGACTGGCGTACGGTGCGCCCGCGTGACCTGGCCGGAACGATCGCCTTCCCCGGCACCTGGCAGATCGCCCGCCGGCACTGGCGGTACGAGGTCGGCGAACTGCGCCGCTCGCTGTCCAAGCGGGCGTTCACCGCCGCCGTGCGGCGGCTGCTGCCCGCCGTCACCGCCGAGGACCTCGTCCCGGCCGCGGCCGGGGTCCGGGCCCAGGCGGTGGCCCGGGACGGCTCGCTGCTGGACGACTTCGCCTTCGCCGGCTTCGATCCCGAGGATCCGCGCTCCGCCCGCCGGCTGGTGCACGTGCTGAACGCACCCTCCCCCGCCGCCACCGCCTCGCTGCCGATCGGCCGCGAGGTGGCCCGCCGGGCGCTCGCCGCGCTGGAGGCCGGCGGCTGACCGACCGGCGCGGGGAAGGACGGCGCAGGGGACCGGTGCGGGAAAGCGGCCCCCGGAGGCGGTGCGGGGTGCGTCACAGGCTCTGCGGACCGCCCCCGGCGGCCCCGTAGACTCGGGGAATTGTGACTGCCACCGCCCCGATCCCCCAGCAATCGCCCTCCGCCCGGCTCTCCGCCGCGCCCGCCGGCTACCCCGCGCCGATGTACCCGCACCGGGCCACCGAGGCCCAGCACAGCGAGCGGCGCATCCGCAGCTTCCAGCCGCGCCGGGGCCGGATGACCAACGCCCAGGCGGGCGCGCTGGACCGGGGCTGGGAGCGGCACGGCATCGCGATCGACGGCAGCCCGCTCGACCTGCGCGAACTCTTCGGCGGCCGGCCGGTCACCCTGGAGATCGGCTTCGGCATGGGCGAGACCACCGCCGCGATGGCCGCCGCCGACCCGGGCATGGGCATCCTCGCCGCCGACGTCCACACCCCGGGCCACGGCAACCTGCTCGGCATGCTGGAGCGCGACGGCTCGGAGAACGTCCGGGCGGCCGCCGGCGACGCCGTCATACTCCTGCGCGACATGCTCCCCGACGCCTCGCTGGCCGGGCTGCGCGTCTACTTCGCCGACCCGTGGCCCAAGCCCAAGCACCACAAGCGCCGGCTGGTCCAGCCGTCCTTCCTGGATCTGGTGCTGCCCCGGCTGGCACCCGGCGCGCTGGTGCACTGCGCCACCGACTGGGAGCCGTACGCCGAGCAGATGCTCGCCGTGCTCTCCGCCTCGCCCGAGCTGGAGAACCTGCACCCCGAGGGCGACGGCACCGGCTGGCTGGAGCCCGCCGACCACCCGGACGGCAGCGTCCCCGGCTATGCGCCCCGGCCCGACTGGCGGCCGGTCACCAAATTCGAGCGGGCCGGCCTCGCCAAGGGCCACGTGGTGCACGACCTGCTGTTCCGCCGCCGCTGAACCACGGGCGGCGTTCGACCGGCGGCCCCCGCGGGGGCCGGGTCCGGCGGGATACGTCGTTCCGGATCCTCCCTGCGGACCCGTACCGTGGCCTACCCTGTGCCGGGTGAGCAGCCCGTCCGGCGGCGGGTACCGGACCTCGGTCCAGGCCTCCGCCGACGACCGAGAGATGCCCACGCGTACCGTCGGCACCCGCGCCATCCCGGGGCCCCGGAGGCGCCGGGCCCGCTTGCTGGTGCCCTGGCCGGCCTTCCCCGCTCCGCCGGCCGCCGCCCCGGCCGGCCCGTCCCCGGACCTCGCCGGCCCGGCACGTCCGGTGCGCTCGGTCGCGCTCTCCTCGGTCACCGCCACCACCGTCCTGACCCTGATCGGCTGCGGTGTGCTGATCCTGCACCTGGTACGCCGCCAGACCGGCACCACCGGGCTGCTGGTCGGCCTGGGCCTGGCGACCGTCCCGCTCCCCTTCGTGCTCGGCGGCCTCGCCTGGCTCAACCAGACCGCCCGGGTGGCGCTGCGGCACACCGTGTTCTGCCTCGGCTGGGGCGCGTTCGCGGCGACCACCGTGGCGATCCTCGCCAACGGCTGGACCAGCAGCTATCTGACCGCCCACCAGGGCAGCCTGGGCGAGGTGCTGGGCGCCGACATCGTCACCCCGGTGATCGAGGAGAGCGCCAAGGGCGCCGCCCTGCTCGTCCTGCTGCTGCCACTCGCGCCGCGGCTCCGGTGTCGCGGCGACCGTACCGGGCGCCCGGGCGCGACCGTCCTGCGGGCGCTGCCCGGCGGCCGGCACCCCCGGGCGTCCGCCGGCCGCCCGCACGGCCGGTACCGGCCACGGCTGCGCCCCTGTCCGCGCCCGCTGCCGTATCCGCACCCCGGCCCGCCGGGCCGGGACCGCCTCCGGGCCCGGTCCCGGCCGCGCACGCTGGCCGCCGGGGTCGTCCTCGGCGGGACCACCGCCTGCGGCTTCGCCTTCACCGAGAACGTGCTCTACCTGGGCCGGGCCTTCACCAGCGACCAGCAGCAGCGGCTGGACAGCATCGGCCTCGGCGAGACGCCCAGCCTGCGGGACTTCGACAGCACCGTGCAGACCTTCGTCCTGCGCGGCCTGCTCTCCCCCTTCGCCCACCCGCTGTTCACCGCGCTGACCGGGCTGGGGCTGGCCGTCACCCTCACCACCGCCCGCCACTGGCTGGCCCGGCTGGCCGCGCCGACCGGGCTGCTGCTGGCGATGACCCTGCACGGTGTCTGGAACGCCGCCGCCGACCTCGGCACCCACGGCTTCCTGCTGGTGTACGGGGTGCTGATGGTGCCCTGCTTCGCCGCGCTGGTCTGCTTCGCCGCCTGGGCCAGGGCCCGGACGGCCCGGCACGCCGTCCGCCGCGCGAAGCGCTGATCCGGGGCCGGGGAAGAAGCGATTTCCCATCCAGGCGACTTCCCCGTATTGTTGTGTTTACCGACGCGGGGTGGAGCAGCTCGGTAGCTCGCTGGGCTCATAACCCAGAGGTCGCAGGTTCAAATCCTGTCCCCGCTACTCAGTAGCCGAAAGGCCCGGAGGATCAGTCCTCCGGGCCTTTCGCGTTCCCGGCCTCATGGAGGCCACGGTCAGGGCACGAAGCGGTAACGCCAAGAGATTCCAAGATCCGGCAAATGGCGGCTCAAGCATACTGAGGAGAACTTCACCCGTTCGGCTGCGCTCCGTCGCGCCGGGTTAGGAAACTCCCATGCTGTCGAAGCGCCTTGCCAGCACTGCCGCGATCTGTCTGCTCCTCGCAGCAGGCACGGCCGCCTGTGGCGACAACAAGGACAAGGCCTCCGCCACCCCCAAGCTCGACACCGAGAAGCTGAGCGCCCAGGAGATCGAGAAGCAGGCCAAGGACGCGCTGGCCGGCGCCTCCTCCGTCAAGATCGTCGGCAATGTGGTCGACGGCGACGGGAAGATGGAGATCAGCCTGGCCCTCGACACCAAGGGCCAGTGCACCGGCTCGCTGAGCATGCCGGGCACCGGCAAGTTCGAGATCATCAGCGACGGCAAGGAGACCTACCTGAAGCCCGACAAGGACTTCTGGACGGCCGTCGCCGGCCCGGCCGGCGAAAAGGCCGCCGAGCTGTTCAAGGGCCGCTACCTGTCGGGCTTCCAGGGCGACCCGGACATGAAGGAGCTGACCACGGTCTGCAACCTCAAGGAGCTGAGCAAGAAGATCGTCGAGGACGACAGCAAGAAGAGCACGGTCGCCAAGGGCTCGGCCGGCACCGTGAACGGCGTCAAGACCTTCAGCCTCAAGTCGACCGGTCCGGACGGCCAGCAGGCGACCATCCACGTCGCCACCGAGGGCAAGTTCTACCCGGTGCGGGTCGAGCAGAACAAGGGCACGGAGACCGGTCAGACGGACTTCACCGACTTCGACAAGCCGCTCATCGTCCAGGCCCCGCCGGCCGACAACGTGATCGACTTCTCCAAGTTCAAGGACGAGCTCAAGAGCGCCTGAGCGGCGGCCGCGAATAATCCGTTGCCCTCCTTCCGGTGAGCTGCCTAAGGTGGTCGCACACTGAAAGGAGGTGATCTTGAGTTGAGTAACTACGCAACTGCGCACGTGAGCGCGTTCGACTCGCTCGGGCGCGCCTCCGCTGAGGTTACGGCCTAGTCGTAGCCCAGCGGACGGGAACGCGCAGAAGTTGTCGGCCCCCGGGACCCCCTCAAGTCGAGGCCCCGGGGGTTCGGCATGTCTGGGCCCCGCCGCTCCATGGGAACGTGATGACGGCCGGGCCGGTCTGAGGTGGACTACCGCAGTCGGTGGCGCAGCCAGGTCAGCCCGTTGGCGCTGAGCCGGTCCCACGGCGCGCCCGGGGTTTCGACGGCGCGGCTGGTCCACAGGCCGGTGAGGATCGCTCCGAAGGCCGTTCCGGACCACGGGGAGGCTTCGCGCCACATGGACACGCTGTCGGCCCACTGTTCGGCCATTTCGGGCGTGTGTCCTGCCTCGATCAGTCGGATGACCATGTATGCCGTGTCGGCCCATGCTGCGCCGGGGGCGGGGAATGCCCAGTCGATGACCCGCACCGTGTGGCCGTCCACGAGCATGTTGGGGCCGGTCAGATCGGTGTGCACCAGGGTCTTGCCGTCGATCAGGTCGGGCGCTTCGCGTTCGGCCAGGATCAGTGTGTCCAGCCGTTCCATCGTCCACGGGTCGAGCCGGTCACGGTGTTGGTCGCCCAGCTTGTGCCAGAAGTCCTGACCGGACCACCGGTCGGCGAGGCTGAATGCCCGCAGGGGCGGGGCCGGGGTCAGCGTCTCGGCGAGCGTTTCCAGCGTCCGCGCGATCAGCGGCAGATCGGCCGAACCCGGAGACAGGTCGGCGTGCCTGCCCGGAGCGCGCTCGAAGCCGAGGGCCAGCCATCCGGCGGCCTCGACCTTCCACAGCATGCGGGGGGCGATGCTCGGCGGGAGCACGGTGTTCACGACCGACTCAAGGCGGTGCATCCATGCCTTGGCGTTGTCCTCGCGGACAGCCTTGCAGAACACCTGCCCGCCGGTCGTTTCCAAGGTAGCGGCGAAGTCCGAGACAGTCCCCGCCGTCGGCGGTTCAGCGCCGGTCACCGCACCGGACTGCCTTTCAATGCCTGTCCGCAGCTCGAACGGCAGATCGTTCCAGGCGTAGCCCATCGTGCGGTCCTTCGGGTTGGGGCCCGCCCCGCTCCGCAGGGCAGAGGGGGCGGGCCGGAGATCAGTTCCTAGCTGCTGTGGCAACCACGGTGGCACTGCGCACAGTTACCGCTTCCGCTGGTGTCGCTACCGTCGCCCCCGCTGCCCTCGGAGCAGTCGGCGGACATGCTCCACAGTTCGGAGTCCACGGCGTACCCGCTGGCCTCGATGACGGCCACCGTGGCAGCGATGCTCACACCCTTGGTGGACTCGTCCGGGCCGTCGGTCGGGACGTGGTGCAGGAACCGCCCGGCCGCCGAGCGGCAGAACTCGGCGTAGTCCACGGTGTGCAGGATGAACGTGTGCCACCCGATGTCCACCAGGCCCGACGGGGACAGCCCGGCGTCCGGGTTGGCGGCGCACGCGCCGAGGAAGGCGAGGGCCTGGTCCATGACGCGCTCGGCGAGGGCCTGGTCCATGTCCTCATCCTTGACGATCCGGGCGACCAAGCGCCCGAACAGCGCCGGGTCCACCAGGGACCGGCCGGTGATCCGTTCCGTGCTGATCGAAGTCACTGCGGACTCTCCTAGCTCTGGTTCGGCCCCAACCCGCCTATGCAGGAAGGGATTTCACTACCCGCTCCCCGCAGCCGGCGGCCCCGTACGGGTCGCTCGCTGCGGACGGGAGTCTGTGGGGCCCAAGAGGGCCGGTGCTGCGCTCAAAGGGACCAGCGGTGGTAGGCCATCCCGCGCACGGCGCTGGCCTTCCCGGAGAGCCGAGTCCGAACACTGGAGCGACCAGGGAGTCCATCAGCGCCACGGGTGGTTGGCTTCGCGAAGCCTGGCGAGCAGATCAGCCCTCCGGTCACGATCCTCAGGCGTCAACGGGGTCTCGCTGAACTCCTCCGGGGTGAGGACCGGCGGGGGATCAGCGGAGCGCTCAGGGGGCCACGGGTGGGCGTGCAGCCACTCGAACGGGTCCACCCGACCCAGGTCCTCGACGGGCCCGCCCGAGGTCGCCTGCTGACCGTCCTGACGGTCAGCCACGGAGACCCCCAGAGGTCAGGCACTCCCCAGACTCTGCATGCCGACTCCGGAGGATCTTCACGTCCGTACGGAGTGAGTAGTTCAGCCCCTCCGGGTCCGTGATGGCCTGCTGCGCCATGGAGTCGTACCAAAGGCAGGTGGGGCATTCGCTGGCGTCCTTCGGGCGCTCCTTGGGCACACGGCGCGCGATCTCGTGAAGCATCACGCGGCCCCCGCGTCCGGACAGATGTCCGCACCGCAGGTGCAGGGGGGCCACTCCCGCAGGATGCCGATGCGCGCCACCCGGGCAGATGCCTCGGGGTCGTAGTCGGCCAGCGCCTCCACGACAGGAGCCCGCTTCCACTGCTCCGCCCGGCACTCCTTGCGGGTCTTGGTCTTGCGGGTGCTGGTGCTGGTGCTCACCGCCATGCGGGCCACTCCCTCGGAGTCGCTGGAACCGATGGCAACACGCTAGGGAGCTAGGAGAGTTGGGCTCTACGAAGTTGCATGAGATTGCATAGATTCACTCAAGTGAGTCGATCGCCGATGTGATCAGCGCTCTCGCCTGAGCCCCGTGAACTGCCATCTCGGCCAGCCCCTGGAACGCTCGCCCGTACTCAGTGATCTCGCTGGGGGTCTTGACGTTGACCCCGGCGGTGAGCAGTTCCACGGCCACTTGCTGGTCATCAAACATATAGAACGCTTCCAGCGGCCAGATTCGACGCTGGGCGGCAAATGGGATAATCGAGAGACTGATCCGGGGAAGCGCCATCACGGCCAGAAGATATCCAAGCTGGCCCGCCATGACTTCCGAATCACCAATTCGATAACGAAGAACGGTTTCTTCTATCAGGAGCGCGAATCGATGATTTCCCTCATGGATCACATGAGACCGAGCCATTCGAGCCTCTACGGCTTCAGCCACATCATCCGGAGTTCCCTGGAATTCAGTGATTGAGGCCATGAGGGCAGCGGCATACCCGGGTGTTTGCACCATGCCCGGAACAACATTCGAGGCGTAAACGCGAAATTTCCGCGTTCGCTCCCACAACGGCACTACTTCTTCCTGCGACCGACGCATTCCATTGCGCTGCAGCTTTTTCCACTGAACATACATAGAATCTGCGGCTCGATTTGCCGCAATGATGTCTTCCGCTTGCTCGCTGGCTCCACAAGCCTCGCACCAAGCGCGTATATCGGCGTCCGCAGGAGGCGTCTTCCCATTCATGATCCGAGAAGATTTCGAGGGATGCCACCCACAGCGGACAGCTAGCTCACGCCCTGTCAGCCCTGCATCCAGAAGCAAGTCTCGTAGCCTGGCGGCCACAGCCTCGCGGGCATCTTGAGCACTAGATGAGGGAGACGAAGACATGAGCTAGCTATCCGATATGTTCGATGGGTCAGACGTGGTACGCGTCGTGCGGGATGCCGGAATCCCATACCGCCGCGAAGGCTGAAGCACACAACCGGGCGACGCCCGGGTCAGTCGTAAGCTCCTGTCCGGCCCAATCCCCGCTCCCGGTGAAGTGATTGAACAGAACAGTTTCTGAATCGAAAATCCAGAAGTCGTTTCCCGGCAGCGCGATGCCGGATGCCAAACGGCGGGGGAGCCATCGGACTTCCTCACCCGCTGTGATATTCACAGCCGTGCCGGCATGCTCCCAGCGAATATAATCGGTGACAGGCTCCGAAACAATGCGTGCGCGGCGAACAGTGACACCTCGGGCCACCGTCTCGGAAATAACAGAAACCCAGGGAGCCCAGTACGGCGAGCCGGGATCAGAATCGCGCTTGCCTGATTCCTTCCAGCGATCAAAGTCCTCGGACTCGTCGCCCACACCATAGGCATCCCGCATCTCCAAGTGCACTGCGGATTCCCTGGCATCTTTCAGGAGCTCAAAGAAGTCCGGCTCGCTCTGCGGCATCGCACGCCTCCCTCAGAATGGGCACCATTCGAGTTGGGAACCTGACCACGTCCTCATTTTCAGGGATCTCGGTAGCGTGCCCCGGGGCGGTGTTGTGTGCACACTCCTCTTTCAAGGCCGAAGAGGACTTCCAGCCTTGGAATACAAGCTCTTTCTTCTCCGCGTCAATCCACACCGTCGGCGATCCCTGCTGCTGCGTCTCGGGGTCGATCCCGATGAACTCTAGTGCCATCGTGCCCTCCGTACCTTGCCGGTTGCATGGGTGTGCACGACCATCACTCAAAGCGGCGATGTCGTCAAGGCGCCATGCAAGTTGATCATGCGTCAGCCAGGAGCATGTATGTCCGGAACGGAGAAAACCCCCGCCCGACCCCGAAGGGCCAGGCGGGGGCCTGGGAGGCGTCAGCGGACCCGGTAGGGCGCCCTGTGCCAGATGCCACGGGCACCCAGCCAGAGTCCGACTGTGGCCGGGGGCAGGCAACTGCGAGCACCATGCGGGCCGGTCCGGTGGGCGTCACCCGCGCGGGTGCTGGCAAAGGTTTCGTGACAGGCCGGGCAGTGCTCGGCGCGCTGGCCGGTCCACTCCCGGCCGCATGGCAGGTGGACGATCCTCAAAGGCGGCCTCTCAGCGGTTTCGTAACTGGAATCTGAGGGCTTCAAGTGGTCCGGCTGGCCCATCTCCCCGGCCCTTGCCTGAAAAGCCGTCCACGGTCCGCTGTGGCGGCGATTTAAGGGTGTTCTGGTGGTCGGCCTCCTTCGCGTGCGCGCGCCCACGTGCACGCATATGTGCACCCACGCGTGAGCCTGCCGATTCCGGAGAGCAAAACTCCTTATCGCCCAGCGAGCGCGAGGGATAGGGCAGCTCACTCGAAAGTCCCAGACCCGTAGCCAGGCCGGAAGCTGCTAAGACACTGCGGGGAAGGGACCCTGGGGAGGGGGTCATACCCCAGGGGGTGCACCCCTGCTAACGGCGCACCAATTCAAAATGCGTCGGCTCCAGACAGCGTGAGTCCCGACAAGTTCGACGCAGCTCTTCATTGGCCGCAATCTGCCGATTAAGAGCCCGATATATCACACGATGGGCAAGTTCCTTCTTTGTATGGCCGCGCACGCCGTATCGCACCACTGCCCGACCGCTCCGGTCCAGCATTTCCGAAATGAGGCATCCGGTTTCGGCGCTGCGGATCACGCGACTCAGCGCCTTGAATGCAATATCGCGATTGGTCAGAACGTAGCTCATCGATTCCACGGTTCCATATCGTTAACAGGAGAGGACGGGCCGGCCGCCGGGTCCCATGCCGATTCGGGGTCGGCATTCGAGTCCAGTCGGCCGGGAAGTCCACCGAAATAGCTGCCGCTGTATTCCAGCCGGTCAGTCACAATTCGGTCCAGGGCAATACGGTCCGCACGCCAATTGATACCCCCGCGCGGCGCCATGTGCTGCCACTGGTGCTCGTTCGCGTTCCACGGATTGCCCAGGTCCCCGTCAAGGTCCTCCACGGTGTCCGCAAGAGTCGTCAACTCATCCATGAGACAAGCCAGTTGAGTTGCTACGACTACGGCGGCAGCGCGCTTCTCCTCGGCCAGGCCGGTCACGTCAGAGCGCCACTCAGCACGCACGGAGACGGCTGCAGCACGAATCTCCGAAGCAGCCTCGGCTGCAAGCTCATAGGCGGCTATTTGGACGCGCTGAGCCTCCGCAAGGCGAGCCTCCAACGGGCCCCGGTTGGTCGGCTTGGGAAGCGGCTTTCCCTGCGCAAGGGCCACCTTGACGGCGAGCTGATCCCTGCCCTCCACGTTGGCAAGGTCAGCCTCAGCGAAGGACACCGCGTCGTCAGATTCCGCACGCTTGCGCAGCATTTCGTCAAAGTGAGCAAGAGCGTGCTCCACGCTCTCTGGCGTGCACGTGTAGGTGTAACGCGGGACATCCCGAGACGCCTGGTCGTACAGCGAATTAAGGCGAGCAGATCGGGCATCGGGGGCAACGTAAGACATTGATCACATTCCTGGTCGGCGAGAATTTGGCATGATTGGATTTGGCGTCAGGCCTAGCTAGCCATTCGGCGCTGAAGGATTCGGGCGGCAAGCTTCACCGGGTCGATTTCTCCGCTATCAGGATTGGGCTCGGAAGCGCCTCCGCCCTTTACCAGCGAGCTAGGCTGAGTTCGGAGACTGGAGCGAAAGTGTGCCGCGAGATTCTGAGCGTCAGCCGTGATTTCCTCAGCAGTTGATCCGCTGAGTCGGTCGCGCAGGGGCTCGGGAATGGAGAACTTGGCACCGATCTGCTGCCGCAGTACGGACAGATCAGTGGCCGACTGCGGGCGCTCACTTCCTTGCTTGGCGCTGGCGGCGCCCTCCGTCTCGATCTCAGCACGGGCGCTGTTGATGTGCTTGACGATTTCGGACCGTCGGTCCATTGGTCAGCTCCTAGGTCGGATGTAGAAACAAAAATGGCCCCGCATCACGGGCGCTGCACATCCATCGGCCTCCGACATGACCGTTGGGTAAGCAGCACCCGCAACACGGGGCCTACCGACAGGAGACGAATCCCTATCGGCGAAGGTCCGACGGGACGACAGCGGGGCCGCCTCGCCGGGGCTCAGTATTCAGTTGATCAATTGTTGGGGCGTGTCGGCACGCTCCCGGGCCGTCGGTTCGCTGGGCTGACGTCAGCGCCTATCCGGCCTAGTGGTTCGGGAGGAGAACTCCCACACGGGGATCTACGGCGGCCCGTTAATGGGATATACGCGGAGCAGCTAACACGGCTGTCCATGGCCTGCCGGCGTGCACGGGACCTATGAGGGGACGGGAGCGGCGCCGTCGCCCCTGTGAGCCCGAGGGGCGCCCGTACCGGCCAGGGGGTCGGGCAGCGGGCGGCCATGGTCGGCACCATGTAGTTCCGTGCAGCCAGCGCAGAGCGGAACCCGTTCTGCGCTGCACGAATGTAGAAATGTAGGAATGTCGAGCTTCCCGGTTTCCCCCGTAAGAAGGATCTGAATGCTCTTAGGGTGGATGTGGAGACCCCTACATTCCTACATTTCTACATTCGTGCAGGTCAGAAGACCGATAAGTGATCTTGAGGGAGCGCAATCTACATGCGGGCCGCATGGTCGGGCGCTGGCGCTAACAGGCAGCACCTTCGGGCTGCTGTGGGAAGCCCACAACGTCACGGCATGGACACTCAAGCGCACCAAGGGCCGTACCAGTTCGCCGGCTCGGAGGGACTGCACAAACGGTCGGCGCGGGCCTTCCGGCGGGCCAGGGTGGGGTGAACGGTGTCGAGTGGCTCCGGATCGCTGGAGGGCTGCCAGCGGCCCTGTGTGACCGCCTGCAAGCACAGAGAAGCCCCGCCCAATCCACGGGGGTCAGGCGGGGCTCTCGGGGATCGACTACGTGAGCTGAAGTTCTTCCGGCGCGTCCTCGGTCTCGGGTGCTGCTTCCTCGGGTTCCGGAGTCGGCAGCTTGGCCCACTCTGCGGTCACCCGCTCCGCCGAATTCGCGCCACGCCCTCGCTTCTCCGACTTGGCGACCTTGAAGGAGGTGACGAAGAAGCTCAGGAACTCGCGCTTCTCCACCACTCCCCACTTGGCCCAGAGGCTCTTTTCACCGATCGGGTCGGCGTCACCGTCCAGACCGGTCCAGGACGACGGGATGGTGATTGCCTTGGTGGTCTCGGCGTCGATTTCAGCCAGCCTCTTCTTACAACCTGCCTCATGTGCCTGGTACTTGGTGAGGGTGTCCTTGAACGCCTGCCGACCGATAGCCCCGTTGTACAAGCCCTCGGAGCGGTCGGTGTAGAGCTGAGTCATGGACTCCTGAACGTGTTCGAGCTGTGCGGCAGTCTCTGCGCGTTCCTCTTCGAGGCCGGTCACGTCCCGCTGGCGTGCGAAACGGATCGCAGCGGCGGTAAGCCACTCCCGGTCCTCCTCATCCTCAAGGTTCGCGTTCTGGAGTCGGGCCCAGACCGAGCGGGCCACGGCGTCGTCAGCCGCCTCTGCCCGGATGGTGAGTCCGTGGGAGTTCAGACGGTTCGTCGGCCGGGGGCATGTGTATCGCGCCTGGCCATCTTCGTAGATCATGTTCGCGTTGCAGATTCCGCACCGAAGAACACCCCAGCCGCCCAACAGCGTCCGGTCGTTCTCCGGGTTGCGGGGCCGGATGCTCGCTCGGGAACGGCCCTTGAGAACGTCCTGAAGCTGGTACCACCTGATCGGCTCCATGAGCCCCTTGTGGGCTGCCATCGGAGCCCCGGTCTTGTCCCGCATGATCTCCCTGCGGCGACGCTTTCCATCGGGGTCCGTGACCCACTCGGCAGCGAAGCCACCAAGGGCGGGGTGGCGCAGCAAGGTGTTCAAGGTGCCCACATCCCAGAGCGGCGGGCAGTCAGGGTCGGCCGGTGTGATGTTGCTGCGTGACCGGCCCGACCGCTTCCGCCCGGCGGCCAGCGCCAGCGCTCCGGGGGACGGCTCCCCCTTCTCATTGAGGCTCTGCACGATGCCTGACACCGTCTCGCCGTCCATGACCCGATCAACGATCTTGAGAACGGTCGGGGCCGTCTCGGGGTCCGGAACGAGCTGGGAGCGGACCAGCTTCCCTTCCTTGACCCGCTCAGTCTTCATGCCGAACGGCGGGCGTCCGGACACGTGGCCACCGATGGCCTTCAGCTCAGCCTTGGCCTCGGATATGTGCGCAGACTTCAACTCCGACTCCTGCTGAGCCAGCGCAGCGATGAGGGCGAACACCGCCACCCCGATGGGGTGCGTGGTGTCAAGGAACGGCTCCTCAACAGAGACCAGACGAACGCCGTGCTGCATGAACACGTCGTTGATCCGCATCGCCTCCATGGCGCCCTGGCGGGTCAGCCGGGCCAGAGAGAAGACGACCACCACGTCTACTTCACCCGCGCGCACCGCCGCCATCATGGCGTCGAACCCGGCCCGTTCGGTGTCGGGGTCCCATCCGGACTTACCGATGTCCTGGAAGACGCGACCGGTCTTCCAGCCCTTGCCGTCGGCCAGGGCCGTGCCTCGGGCGACCTGGGATTCGGTGGAGGTCTCCGACTCGTCAACGCGCCGCTTCGACTGGCGGGCGTAGATCACTGCGCGAACGGACTCAAGCTCTGCTGGCCGGACGTTCCGGCTTACGTACGGTGTCATAGTGCGCAGCATCCTATGAACATGAGTACCGTCAGGATGTGTGAGGTGGCTGCTCGCTAGAGCCGCCCCTGCCTGCGCAGGGTGGGGCCCCAGGCCTCCGGCAGGCGAAATCCCAAGCAGTCACCCGGCCCGTGGGCTCACCGGAACATCCCCGGTGCCTCGGCGCCCGGCCCGTCACACGGCCCGGCGCGGAGGAGCAGCCCACGGGCCGTCCGCGTTCCCGGAGCGTCTCCCGAGGCGTTTCCGGCCGTGCGCCCGTCGCACCGTCCGCGTTCCCGTCCCCCCGCCACGGCGCTAGAGTCGGCCCGGATTCCGGGGCGGGTCGGTACGCACACAGGGGGTAGGCGATGGCGCGGACGCGACGGGGCGGAAGTGCGGCGATGCTGCGCACGGCACAGCGGACCGCGGCCGGAACGCTGCTCGGGGTGGGGGTGCTCGGGCTGCTGCTGTTCTCGCTCGGCCGGGAGCAGGCCTGGCAGGCGCTCGGCGGCGGACTGGTGATCTCCGGCGCCTCGGCGGTGCTCGGCGGCGCGCTGGGCTTCCTGTTCGGGGTACCCCGGGTGCGGGGCGGGACCGGAGCGGGCGAGCCGCAGGGCTCCTACGCGCCGAACACCAATCTGGAGCAGGTCTCGGACTGGCTGACCAAGGTGCTGCTCGGCGTCGGGCTGACCCAGCTGGGCTCGCTCGGCGAGCGGCTGCACCAGGTCGGTACGGCGCTGGCGCCCGCGCTGGGCGGCGAGCAGGGCGCGGTGCCGTTCGCGGCGGCGCTGGTCCTGTACTTCCTGGTGCTCGGCTTCCTGGCCGGCTGGCTGGTGACGCGGTTGACGCTGCCGCAGGTGCTCTCCGACGCCGATCAGGCGCTGGACCTCTTCCTGGCCGGCCAGGACCGGGACCGCCGGGGCGACAAGGTCGGCGCGGACGATCTGCGGGTACGGGCGATGCAGCACCTGGGGCTGCTGGGCGGCAGCGCGGACCAGGGCGACCGGCTGAACCGGCAGCTGCCGGCCGGCGCGGCGGCCGGGCCGGAGAACGTGGTGGCCGAGGTCCGCTCGACGGCGCGGCGCTCGGCGCTGACGGCGGACCAGGTGCGGGAGCTGTTCGCGGACGGCTCCGAGGCCCAGCGGCTGCAGGCCCTGGCGCTGATGCAGGGCGACCCCGCGCTGGCCGACCTGCCGAGCGTGCTGGACGCGATCGAGCGGCCGCGCTCCGGTTTCGAGCAGTACCACGCGCTGCTGGCGGCCCGCGGCCTGCTCTCCCGGCTGCCCGCCGCCGGGGCACAGCGGCTGCGCGACGCGGTGGCCGGGCGGCTGGTGGCACCGGACGGCATCCCGTACGGGTCGGACCGCAGCTGGCTGGCGGAGAAGATACTGTCCCGCCTGGAGTCCGCGGTGTTCCTCCCCCAGCAGGCCGGCCCGGCGGAGCGGTCGCGGGCCCGGCAGGATCCGTAGCGGACGCCGCCGGACGGTGATCAGACGGTGAAGCGCAGTTCGGGGCGGTCCCAGCCGATCGGGGGGCGGGCGGGGAAGGTGCCGACGCGTTCGGCGCCCATCCTTCGGTAGAACTGCTCGGCGGGCGGGTGGGAGACCACGCGGACGCCGGTCACGCCCGCCTCCCGGGCGCGGCCGAGCATGTGCCCGATGAGCGCCCGCCCGATGCCGAGGCCCTGCGCCTCGTCGGCGACGAACATCAGGTCCAGCTCCGGCGGGTCGAGGATCAGTGCGTAGAAGCCGAGCAGCCGGTCGCCCTGGGCGCCCGCGGCGAGGAAGACCTCGTGCTGGGCGAGGTACTCGGGCGTCACCCGGTAGCCGGCGATCATCGCGGCGTACTCGCCGTGATAGGTGCTGGAGGCCTGGATCAGCCCGGTGAGCCGCTCGGCGTCCGCCGCCCCGGCCCGCTTGATCATCGTCTCGGTCATGGCGATGAGTATAGGACCGAAGGCCACTACTGACCATTACCTTCCCTGGTCACGGCGCCTGCGGTGATCTGCCGCCCGCAGGACGAGGACACGCCGGGTGAGGCCGTCCCCGGGGCGCGGGAAGCGGTCGATCTCACTGCTGATCCGGCGCTCGCCGAGGGCGTGGCGCAGGGCGTCGAGGTGGGGGCAGCGGCGGCCGCGGCCGTCGTGCAGGGGGTGGACCCGGACTTCGCCGTCGGGCGCGGTCACCCGGACCAGTTCGGTCAGCGCGGCCACCTGCCGAGCGGGGCCGAAGCGTTCGGGGTAGGCGAAGAGCAGGTACCCGCTGAGGGTGAGGGCGAAGGTGCCGTCCGTGAAGGGCAGCCGGGGCAGTTCGGCGGCCACGTACTGCTGCGGGTGGGCGGCGGCGTCGGCGGTGAACAGCCGGCAGGCCCGGTCCCAGCTGCGCAGATAGCGGTCGTACGGGCGGTGGAGCGGCCTCGGGTACAGCTCGGGGCGGGCGGCCATCGCGGCGGCCATCGACGCCCGGGCGGCCCGGGCGGCCGCCGCGACCTCGGGGCCGGGCCGGGCGTACGCCGGGTCGGCGGCGATCACCCGGCAGCCCAGCCCGCGAGCCTCGGCGGCCAGACCGGAGGCGCCACCGGGGCAGTCGAGCAGCGGCCCGGGGAGGGCGGCGAGCCGGGCTCGGGTGAGGCCGAAGAGCCCGCAGTACTCGTCCAGCGGGCGGGAGGTGATCAGGATTCCGGCGGCGGCGGGGTCGGTGGACCTCCGCGGGTCGGCGAGGTCGGCCGGGTCGGGGAGCTCGGCGGCGGCCACCCGGCCATCCGAACACGGCCCGGCCCCGTCCGCATCCGGGGGACCGGGCACGAACGGGGCCGGGCGGCTCCGGGGTGGCGGCAGCGGGCCGGGCGGCCTGCCGGCGAGGCGGGCTCAGCGGCCGAGCAGGCCCCGGACGGCGAGCCGGTTGACGTTGGTCAGGCCGCGCACCAGCTGCGGGGTGAGGAAGACGAACAGCAGCCCGAGCAGCGAGACCCCGGCGATCTGCAGCGGCGACTGGACGTAGTAGACGTGCTCGACGCCGTGGCTGTCGTAGAAGTTGAAAAGCCGGTAGCCGGGCCAGTCGGTGTAGGTCGGGAAGACCCAGTGGTAGAGCGGGTAGAGCGTCAGGGACCAGCCGACCAGCAGGAACACCAGCGACATCGTGAAGCTGAAGACCGCCCACGGCAGCATCACCACCTGGTACAGCACGGCCTTCCACCCGGCCGCGTCCGCCAGCCGCGCGGTGACGGCGCCCCAGCTGCCCGGCCGGGCACGCCGCACCGGCGCCGGGCCCGGCACGTCCAGGGCCAGCATGCTGAGCGTCCGGGCCCGCTCCAGCCGGCCGAAGCCGCGGGCGCCGCTGGTCAGCGCGGCCAGCACCGGCAGGCCGAGGACGGTGACGAAGGTTCCCAGGCCCAGGGCGAAGAGCGTGACGGCGAAGGCGAAGCCCACGATGGCGACCGGCAGTCCGCTGAGCGTGAAGCCGATCTCCTTGTAGGTGTAGGAGGAGAACGGCGCCCGCCAGACGTACGGCGGCTCCTCGGTCCGGCGGGCCCGGGCGGGCCGGTGCTTCGGGTCGGCCTCGTCGGTGCCGTAGGTCCCGTAGGCGTCGCCGGAACCGTGGGAGTCGCGGCTGTCCTCGCGGTCGTACGCACCGCGCTGCATGCTGTGGCTGCTGCTCATGGCCGGGCCTCGGTCCTCGGTTCTGTGGTGGGGGCGTGTCCTGCTGACTCCTCAACCCTGTCAAAGCGCGGGCCCGGTGGACATCCGGCCCCCCGCCGAACAAGGGGTGGGGTTAACCCCCCGCCCGCTGCCCCGCCCCGGTCCCGGCCCCCGCCCACTCGTCCGCCAGCAGGGAGTACTGGAAGGAGTCGTACCAGGTGTCCCGCAGGTGGAGGTCGTGCCGGATCCGGCCCTCCAGCTGGAACCCGGCCCGGGTGAGCACCCGGCTGGAGGCGGTGTTGTCGACGTCGACCCGGGCGGCCAGCCGGTGCACGCCGAGCGTCCCGAACGCGAGGTCGCAGAGCAGCCCGGTGATCTCGCCCGCGTAGCCGTGGCCCCAGGTGTCGGGGCGCAGCGCGTAGCCGAGGACGGCGGAGCGGTGCTCCCCGAGGGTGAGGGCGGCGCTGCCGATCGGGGCGCCCTCGTCGGCGGGGTCGGCGGAGTCGGTGCCGTCCGCGCGCAGGGTGACGGCGAGCCGGTAGACCGTGCGTTCGTCCCGCAGGGCCTCCTCCAGGTACTGCGCCACCTGATCGGCACAGCTCTCCCGGTCGTACGGTCCGAAGGGGAGGTGGCGGGTGGCGACCGGGTCGCCGAAGACGGCGTACAGCGCGTCGATGTCGCCCGGGGTGTGGTGGAACTCGCGAATGGCCAGCCGGGGGCCGGTGAGTCGTACGGGGACCATGTCCGTCGACCCTACTCCGGCCCGGTCCGTCCGGTGGGCGGCCAGCGGCTACCGTCGAGGCTATGGAAGACGAAGACCTGCGGCTCGCCCCGCGCACCAAGGCCGCCGAACTGCTCGCCTGGGCGGAGGCGGAGGGCCGCGCGCCGGTGGCCGAGGAGCCGCTGCGGACGGTGCTGGCGCTGCTGGAGCTGGGCGAGGGCAGGATGCACGACGGCTGGCCGGAGCTGACCTCGAACGCCGTGGAGCAGTTGCTCGTCGAGCGGCTCTACCTGTACGTCCAGCCCGCGCCGGAGGAGGATCCGCTGGCGTACGGCGAGGCGGTGCGGCTGCTGATCGACCGCCAGCGGGCGGCGAAGCGGCTGAACGCCAAGCGGCAGGAGCGGCTGCACGCGGAGGCCGAGTGGCAGGGCGAGGTGGCGGCCGGCCTGCTGCGGCGGGCGGACCTGGTGACCTGGCCCCGGCTGTACACGCTGCTGCTGCACGCCTACGGGGTGGACGTCGCGGACGAGGCGGCGGTGCGGGCCTGGCTGGAGGGGTTCCGGGAGCTGGCGGAGGAGGACCGGCTGGCCGCGTTCGCGGCGCTGGAGCCGGCCGGCTGGGTGGACGAGACGGCCGGTGAGGGCTGGGGCCCGGCCCGGGTGCTCACGGTCGGGATGGCCACCGACGGCGCCCGGCGGCTGCTGGAGCAGGGCCTGATGCGGCGCAGCTACCGCAACCTGGCGGAGCTGACCGCGCTCGGCCGGCCGATGCCGGACGAGCTGACCGGGGACTTCGGGGCGTTCGAGGAGGCGGCCGCCGAGGCGGCGCTGGAGCTGGCCGGCCGGTGGACGGTGCCGGGGCTGCCGCGGCTGCTGGTGGCGGAGTTCCCGGACCTGGCGCCGGAGCCGGGGCAGGAGGAGATCGACGCGTACCTGGCCGGGCTGCCCGACGGGGCCTGAGCCCTCCGGGTCCTGGAACGCGGAGGTGCCCCGGCCGCTGCTCGGACCGGGGCACCTCCGGGGCGTCAGGGGGTGATGCCGCGCTGCTCGAACCAGGTCTCCGGGTCGACCGGGGCACCGCCGCCGGGGCGGACCTCCAGGTGCAGGTGCGGGCCGGTGACGTTGCCGGTGGCGCCGACCTTGCCGATCTGCTGGCCGGGGACGACCTTGCCGGTGCCCTTGATGATCGAGGAGAGGTGGCAGTACCAGATCTCGGTGCCGTCGGGCAGCGTCTCGACGATCCGGTAGCCGTACGAGCCGGACCAGCCGGCCGAGGTGATGGTGCCCTGGCCGACGGCGTAGACCGGGGTACCGGTGGAGGCCGCGAAGTCCAGGCCGGTGTGCAGGTGGGCCCAGTAGGAGGCGCTCTGGCCGTAGTGGGCGGAGAGGTTGTAGTCGCGCACCGGCAGGTTGATGGCGGCGAGCTTGGCCCTCTCGGCCTCCTCGGCGGCCCGCTTGGCCTCCGCCTGCTGGGCGGCGCGCTTGGCCTCGGCCTCCTGGGCGGCCTGGACGCGGGCGTTCTCCTCGGCGGCGGTGCGCTGGCTGTCGGCCTGCTGCTGGATGCGGGCGGCGAGCGCGAGGCCGGGGTCGGCGGAGAGGGCGACCGGGGTCTCGTCCGGGGCCTCGATGGCCGGCGCGGCGGCCGGGGTGGCGGAGGCGAAGCCGGTGGCGCCGAGGGTGGCGGCCACGGCGGTGACGCCGAGCAGTGGAGCGGTGCCGCGGGCCTGGCGCGGCATCCGGTGCCGGTTGGCGTCGGCGGGCTGCGGGCCGGTCTCGTCCGCGGGGCCGCCGTAGCCGCCCTCGTGGGCGGCGGGCCGCGGGTGGTCGAGCAGCTGGGTGCCGGCGGCGGAGCCGGGCAGGTGTGCCGGAGAGTACGTCGACGCCACGGAGGCGCGCTCCTTTCCTTCCTTCGCGCCTACCGGGTTAGCTGACGGGTTCGGAGCAGGAAGGTCTCCTACGGCTGGGCCTGGGCCCGGCCGATTCACCCCAAGGAACGTGGTTCCCCGGCTCCCTGACCTGCCCGGGGGCGGGTCGTCGGGATTAGGCGACGGCGCACGGTGCCGTCTGGGTACGGCGTTGACAACCGCGCTGCGTTATCAAACGTTAATCCTAGGCGCCCCTGATTCCAAGCCATCCGTTCGGGACAACCGGATACAGCACGGGCACCACGCGACCCGATGGGCGTTTTGGGACGATTGACGACAACTGACACTACCGAACGTGATTGGACGTCAACGAACGACCCCCCATTTGAGTAGTTCTACTCATGTGCGTCCGCTCGGGGCGCCGCCATCCTGACGCCATGAACGCACCGATGCAGTCCCGCACCACGGCCGCGTACCACGTCCAGGCCGTGCTCTCCTTCGCCCTGTCCGCCGCCGCCCTCGCGATCGGGATCGCCTACCTCCCGGTCGGGGGGTGGACCAGGGCCTTCCTCGGACTCGGCCTGCTCTACACCGTCACCTCCTCGTTCACCCTGGCCAAGGTGGTCCGGGACAAGCAGGAGACCAGCGAGATCGTCACCCGGGTGGACCAGGCCCGGCTGGAGAAGCTGCTCAGCGAGCACGACCCGTTCAAGGTGGAAGGGATCTGAGCGGGCACCACGGAACGGGCACCTCCGAAGCCGTCGCACATCGATAGCTTGACGGCTAAGGCTATTAGCCTTAGCTTTATGGCTATCGGCAGCACCGCCGATGACACGCCCCGGCGGCCCGAGGAGACCCACGATGTCCGGCATCACCACCCCCACCACCCAGTACCTCGACGTCCCCGGCGGCCGGCTGGCCTTCGACGACACCGGGCGGGGCGACGGCACCCCGGTCGTCCTGCTCCCCGGGATGCTCGACAGCCGGGCCGCGTACCGGCACCTGCGACCGCTGCTGGTGGCCGCCGGCCGCCGGGTGATCACCATGGACCTGCGCGGCTTCGGCGAGTCCTCGATCGCCTGGGACGACTACTCGCCCGCCGCGGTCGCCACCGACGTCATCGCCCTGCTCGACCACCTCGGCATCCGGAGCGCCGTGCTGGCCGGCAACTCGTACACCGGCGCCACCGTGGTCAAGGCCGCCGGGGACGCACCCGAGCGGGTCGCCGGGATCGTCCTGCTGAACGCCTTCGTCGAGAACCCGCCGCCGAACCTGATGCAGCGCGCCGTGTTCGGCCTGATGGGCCCGCTGCTGACCTACGTCCCCGCCTCCTGGGGCCTCTACCACCGCAAGATGGCGTTCCCGACCGCCAAGCCGGCCGACTTCGACGCCTACGTGGACGGCCTGGTCGCCGCGCTGCGCACGCCCGGCCGCCGGACCGCCGTCCGGGGCCAGCTCCGCGGGGACTCGTCGCCGGTCGGCTGGACCGCCGCGGTGCGGTGCCCGGCGCTGGTCGTGATGGGCGCCAAGGACCCCGACTTCCCGAACCCGGAGCTGGTCGCCGACCGGCAGACGGCCGCGCTCGGGGCCCGCAAGGTGATGATCGAGGGCGCCGGGCACTACCCGATGGCCGACCACCCGCAGGCCACCGCCGACGCGCTGCTGCCCTTCCTCGCCGAACTCTCCTGAGCCCCGGCCCCCGCACCACACGCCCCCTGCCCCGCCCCACGAACCCCCGGAGACCGCGCATGCCCCGAGTAGGACTGACCCCCGACCAGGTCGTCGGCCACGCCCTCGCCCTCATCGACGAGCAGGGCCCCGAGGCCCTCACCCTGGCCGCCGTCGCCGGCCGGGCCGGCGTGGCCACCCCCTCGCTGTACAAGCACGTCAGCGGCGGCCTCGCCGAGCTGCGCCGGCTGGTCGCCGTCCGGGTCACCGAGGAACTGGCCGACCGCCTCGCCGAGGCCGCCCTCGGCCGCGGCGGCGGCGACGCGGTGGCCGCCGTCCTGCGGGCCTACCACGCCTACGCCACCGAGCACCCGCACCGCTACAACGCGCTGCCGCAGGCCCCCCGGCCGGACGACGACCTGACCCGGGCGGCCGGCCGGCTGGTCGGGGTGATCGTCGCGGTGCTCCGCGAGTACGGGCTGGACGGCCCCGAGGCGATCCACGCCGCCCGCACCGTCCGCTCGGTGGCCCATGGCTTCGCCTCGCTCTCCATCGGCGGTGGCTTCCAGCTCGCGGAGGACCTCTCGGTCACCCAGGACCGTCTGATCGCGGTCCTCACCAGCGGCCTCCGCGACTGGCCGAAGGCCTGACGGGGCCGTCCGCGGGGGCGGACGGCCCCGCTCCGCACCACCCCCGACCCGCCCGTTCGCACCCGCACGATGCCCCGGCCCGCGCCCAGCCCGTACCCGGCCCGCTCCCAGCCGGTCCCGTCCGACCGCCCCGCACCGCCCCGCACCGCCCGCCACCTGGCCGATCGGGCCCGAAGGACGTCTGATTGACGCCGTATTGACGGGATATTGACGAGATCCAGTCACTTGGCGAGATCCGTTCACACCTTCGTAGGATCATCACCCTAGAATTCGCGGCGTGACGATGACTCAGTGGTGTGCAACGGCAACCGGCGTAATCGCCGCCCTCGCCCTCGTGGCCGCCGCCCGCTACCGCGCGGTCTCCGCCACCCAGCGCCGCCGCGCCGACCAGCAGCGGCGCGACATCGCCCGGCTGACGGAGCGGCTCGACGCCGAACTGTCCCGGCGCGGCTCCGAACTGGCCGCCGTCCAGCAGGAGCAGGAGCTCAACGCCTCCACCCAGCGGGCCTTCCTCAGCGTGGCCCGCCGGATCCTCGTCATGGCCCACGACCAGCAGGCCCTGCTGGACGAGATGGAGCGCACCCACGACGACCCGGCGCTGCTGGAAGGCCTGCTCAAGGCGGACCACGCCGCCGCCCAACAGGCCCGGCTCGCCCAGACGCTGGCCGTCCTCTGCGGCGCCAGGGCCGGACGGCACTGGCCCGAGCCCGTCTCCCTGGAGGACGTGGTGCGCGGCGCCCAGTCGCGCATCCTGCCCTTCCAGCGGGTGGTGGTCCGCAGCCGGATCGAGACCGCCGTGGTCGGCGCCGCCGCCGAGGCGCTGATCCACGCCGTGGCCGAGCTGCTGGACAACGCCACCCGCTACTCCCCGCCCAGCACCCAGGTGTTCGTCACCCTGATGCCGGTGCACAACGGCGCCGTCGTCGAGATCGACGACGGCGGCGTCGGCATGCCCGAGCAGGCCGTCGCCAAGGCGGCCTCCGCCCTGGCCGGCGGCACCTCGCTGGAGGTCTCCCGCCTCGGCGAGGTACCGCAGTTGGGTCTCGCGGCGGTCGGCCGGCTCGCCGAGCAGTACGGCTTCCGGGTCACCCTCAGCTCGGCGCCGTCACCGTACGGCGGGGTGCGGGTGGTGGTGCTGCTGCCGAACGCGCTGCTCACCGAACCGCTGCCGCCGACCGTCCCGGGCCTGGGCCCGGACGACCGGGCGTTCACGGCCGGCCCCCGCCAGGCCGTGCCTCCCCCGTACCCGTACCCGTCCGTGCACGGCTCCGGGCACGGCTCCGTGCACCCGCTGCTGGAGACCCCGCCGGCCGGTCCGCTCCCCGAGGCCGGTCCCACCCCGCCGCCCCTGCCCCGCCGGAGCCACCGGCGCGACCGCGGCAACCGCACCGCCCAGGGCACCGCCCCCACGCCCCCGCCCACGCCTCCGTACCGCTCGGCCCGGGAGGCGCAGGCGTTCATGGCGATGTTCCAGGCCGGCACCGCCAGCGGCCGCTCGGCGGTCCGGGCCCGGGTCCAGGCCCAGGCACAGCCCGACCCTTCCCTTCCCGTTTCCCCCCGACTTCCCCAGCGCTCCGGAGAGTTCCATGACCACCACCCCTGATCTCGGCTGGCTGCTCGCCGACATCATCTCCGTCCCCGAGGTCCAGCACGCCGTCGTGGTGTCCAACGACGGCCTGGAGATCGGCCGCAGCGCGGGCATCGTGCGTGAGGACGCCGAGCGGCTCGCCGCCGCCTGCTCGGGCCTGCAGTCCCTGGCCCGCGGGGTCGCCCAGGGCTTCGGCGGCCAGGGCAGCGCCACCCGCCAGATCATCATCGAGTACGGCGGCGGGTACCTCTTCATCGTCGCCGCCGGAGCCGGCGCCCATCTGGCCGTGGTGACCGGCGAGGCCGTGGACGCCGGTCTGGTCGCCTACCAGATGCAGGTCCTGGTCGAACGGATCGGCAGCCACCTCACCAGCCCGCCGCGCGTCGACCACGCGGCGGGGGGACAGCGGTGAGCGGGCCGGTCCGGCCCTATGTGATCACCGGTGGCCGCAGCCGGCCCACCCGGGCCGCACTCGCCATCGAGAGCCTGGTCAGCGCGTTACCCGACCGACCCGAACTCCCCGAGGACGCGCTGCTCAACCGCGAGCACCAGCGCATCCTGGACCTCTGCCGCAGACTGCTCTCGGTCGCCGAGGTCGCCGCCCACCTCGCCCTGCCGCTCGGCGTCGTCAAGGTGCTGGTCGGCGACCTCTGGGACCTCGGCGCCGTCCAGGTGCTCCCACCCGTACCGCAGGCCGAACGCCTGCCCACAACCCTTCTGGAAGAGGTGCTCGTTGGCCTCCGCCAACTCCGCTGAAGCCCCGGCCGACCTGCCCGCCGAGCCGCAGTACCTGCCGTCCTCGGTCCAGGGCGCGGTGAAGATCCTGGTCACCGGCCCGTTCGGGGTGGGCAAGACCACCCTGGTCGGCTCGCTCAGTGAGATCACCCCGCTGCGCACCGAGGAGACCATGACGGCCGCCAGCAGCGGCATCGACGACCTCACCGGGCGCGGCGACAAGACCACCACCACCGTCGCCCTGGACTTCGGCCGGATCACGCTCAACGCCCGGCTCGCCCTGTACCTCTTCGGCACCCCCGGGCAGCAGCGGTTCTGGCCGCTCTGGGACGACCTGTCGCGCGGCGCGCTCGGCGCCATCGCCATGGTCGACCTGCGCCGCCCGGACGAGAGCTTCGACGTGCTCGGCCGGCTGGAGGAGCAGCGCATCCCGTTCGCGGTGGCGGTCAACACCTTCCCTGGCACGCCGAGTTACCCCGAGGACGAGCTGCGCTCCGCCCTCGACCTGCTGCCCGAGGTGCCGATCCTGTACTGCGACGCACGCGACCGGCGGGCCGCCTACGACCTGCTGATCGACTTCGTCGACCATCTGCACTCCACCGCCGTACTGGAGCTCCAGCGATGACGACTCCCGATCCCGGCAGGGCCGTTCCGGCCTCCCCCGGGCCTTCGCAGGCCGGGCCCCCGCCGGGCTGCCCGATGCACGTCGCGGGGGGCGGCGGCATCCCCGCGGGAGTCCCGCCCACCCCGTTGTACGGCGCCGCCGTCGCCGACGACCCGCACGGCCACTACTCCCGGATGCGCGCCCGGTACGGCCCGGTCGCGCCGATCGAGCTGGAGCCCGGGGTCGAGGCCTGGCTGGTGATCGGCTACGCCGAGCTGCTCGAACTCACCCGCAACGAAGCGCTGTTCTCCAAGGACTCGCGCCGCTGGAAGGTCCCCGCCGAGGGCCGGCTCGCCCCCGACTCACGGCTGCTGCCGATGACCTCGTGGCGGCCCACCCTGCTCAACCTGGACGGCGCCGAGCACCAGCGGCTGCGGGCCGCCGTCGCCGACACCCTCGCCCAGATCGACCACCGCCAGCTGCGCGAGACCACCGAGGCCGCCGCCAACGCCCTGATCGACAGCTGGGGACCGGACGGCACCGCCGACCTGATCGCCCAGTACGCCCGCCGGCTGCCGCTGCTGGTCTTCACCCAGCTGCTCGGCCTGCCCGCCGAGGCCGGCCCCCATCTCATCGAGCTGATCAGCCACTTCGTGGACAGCAGCAGGGACTCGGTGCGGGCCAACGCGGAGTTCCAGGCGCTCCTGGTCGACCTGGTCCGGCGCCGCCGCGCCACACCCGGCGCCGACCTCACCTCCTGGCTGCTGGCCCACCCGGCCGCGCTGACCGACGAGGAGGCCGTGCACCACCTGGTGGTGATCCTGGTCGCGGGCAACGAGACCGCCATCAACTGGACCGGCAACACGCTGCGGCTGCTGCTCACCGACCGCCGCTTCCGGGCCACCCTCACCGGCGGCCGGCTCACCGTCGCCGACGCGCTGGAGGAGGTGCTGTGGCGCGACCCGCCGACGCAGAACTTCCCCGGCCGGTGGGCGACCGGCGACACCGTCCTCGGCGGCCAGTACATCAGCGAGGGCGACATGCTCGTCCTCGGCCTGGCCGCGGCCAACGCCGATCCGGCCGCCCAGGGCAACGCGTCCAGCGTGCACGGCGCCCTCGGCGGCAACCGGGCCCATCTGGCGTGGGGCGCCGGCAAGCACGTCTGCCCCGCCCAGCAGCCGGCCCGGATCATCGTCGAGACCGCCGTCGAGACCCTGCTGCACCGCCTGCCGGATCTCCAGCTCGCCGTCCCCGCAGGAGAACTGTCCTGGCGGCCGTCCCCCTGGTCGCGCGCCCTGGTCAGCCTGCCGGTGCTCTACAGCGCCTTCACCCCGCCCCGCCCGCCAGCCCCCGAGAGGCCCGCATGGACACCGCCGACGACCGCCAGCCCGTCAGACTCGACCCCTTCGGACGCGACCAGCACGGCGAGAACGCCCGACTCCGGGAAGCCGGCCCGGCGGTCCTGGTGGAACTCCCTGGCGGGGTGGTGGTCTGGGCGATAACCCACCACGACACCCTCCAGGAACTGCTCGCCGACCCGCGCGTCGGCAAGAACCCGCAGCTCTGGAGCACCTTCACCGAGAACCGCCTGCCCCAGGGCTGGCCACTGCTGAACTTCGTCACCGTGCCGGGCATGGTCACCGCCGACGGCGAGGACCACCGGCGGCTGCGCGGCCTGGTCAGCCAGGCGTTCACCCCGCGCCGGATCGCCGAGCTCCAGCCCGCCGTCGAGGCCAGGACCACCGCGCTGCTCGACCAGGTCGCCCTTCTGGAAGGCGACTTCGACCTGCGCGAGCACTTCGCCTACCCGCTGCCGATGCAGGTCATCGGCGAGCTGCTGGGCCTGCCGCCGAAGCAGCAGGACGAGCTGCACGAGCTGTCCGACACCATGGTCTCCAGCTCGGCGACCCCCGCCGCCGCCGTCGCCGCCCAGCAGGGCCTCCAGGCGCTGCTCGCCGGGCTGGTCGAGGCCAAGCGCGCCCGGCCCGGCGACGACCTCACCACCGACCTGATCGCCGCCCGGGAGTCCGACGACCGGCTCAGCGAGCGCGAGCTGGTGGGCACCCTGCTGCTGATGCTGGTGGCCGGGCACGAGACCACGCTCAACCTGATCACCAACGCCGTCCGCGCCCTGCTCGCCAACCCCGAGCAGCTGCGGCTGGTGCTGGACGGCGAGCAGCCCTGGTCCGCGGTGGTCGAGGAGACGCTGCGGTACGACTCGCCGGTCGGGCAGTTCCCGCTGCGCTACGCGATCGAGGACATCGTCGTCGGCGACGTGGTGATCCGGCGCGGCGAGGCGCTGCTCGCCTCGTACGCGGCCGCCGGCCGGGACGCCGGGCACTACGAGGACGCCGACCGCTTCGACATCACCCGGCAGCCGAACCGGCACCTCTCGCTCGGCCACGGTCCGCACTTCTGCCTCGGTTCGGGCCTCGCCCGGCTGGAGGCGGAGACCGCGCTGCGGTCGCTGTTCGGCCGTTTCCCCGGGCTGGCCCTGGTGGAGGGGACGGCGCCGGAGCCCATCGGCTCGTTCGTCAGCAACAGTGTGCGGACGCTGCGCGTCACGGTCTGAGCCGTCGGAGCCGGCCGAGCCGCCCGCACCGGGCGACCGGCGTGCGCCCGGGTGCCCACGCGGTGGGGTGAACCGGGTGACCTGAGGGCGGCCGGGGTCGTTGGCGTTTCATGAAGAAACTCGCGACCCTGGCCGCCCTCACCATGGCGGGCCTCGCCCTGGCCACCCCGGCCGCGTCCGCGGCCTCCGCGACGTCCGCGGACGCCCTCGACGGCCTGTCCAGCGGCCTCGACCTCTCCCCCGGCGACCTCGTCCTCCGCGAGGCGGGCAAGCTCCCGCTGGTCGGCCACGCGGCGCAGGAGGTGGAGGCCATCGGCACCAACCAGATGTCCCACCCCGGCCTCAGCGGGCAGATCGGCTGAGGCCGGCGCCCCCTCCCCCGCGCGGCGCCCTCGCCGCCGCCCTCGCCCGCGGTGCCGCTCAGCCCTCGGCGAGGGCGTTCAGCTCCTGGTAGGTGAGCCCGCCGTCGAGGGCGCCGTACGTGCCGCTCGCGTACACCTCCTCGGCGGCGCGGCGCACCGCCGCGTACGCCACCCTGGCCAGGCCCGGCCCGAGGCTGACCCGGGCCACGCCGAGCTTCGCCAGCTCCGGCACGGACGGCGAGCCCGGTCCCGCGACGACGTTCAGCGGTGCGGGGACGGCCGCGACCAGGGCGGCGATCGTCTCCGGGTCGGCGACACCGGGCACGAACACCCCGTCCGCCCCCGCCTCGACGTAGGCGCGCAGGCGGCGGACCGCCTCGTCCAGCCGGCCGGCCGGGTCGCCGATCCCGTGCAGGAACACATCGGTGCGGCCGTTGACGAACAGGTGCACACCGGCCGCGTCGGCCGCCGCCCGGGCCGCCGCGATCCGCTCGGCCGCCTCGGCGGCGGTCCGGTCCCCGTCCTCCAGGTTGACGCCGACCGCGCCGGTGGCGAGCAGCGCGGTGATCGTCTCGCCGACCCCGGCCGCCGTCGCCGCGAAACCGCTCTCCAGGTCAGCCGTGACCGGCAGCTCCACCGAGCGGACGATCAGCGCGGTCTGGGCGAGCACCTCGTCCCGGTCCGCCGCCTCGCCGTCCGCGTAGCCGAGCGCCCAGGAGACGCTCGCGCTGGCCGTCGCGACGGCCGTCGCCCCGGCGGCGGCGACCAGCCTGGCGCCGGCCGCGTCCCACACATTGGCGAGCACCAGGGGCTCGCCGGGGCGGTGCAGGGTGTGGAGGAGCCGGGCCTTCTCCTGCTGGTTCGTCGTCATGTCCGCTGCTCCCCCGGCCTACTTGGCGGCCGGGCTGAGGCGGGAGGTGACGCCGATCCGGTTCCAGGCGTTGATGGTGACGATCAGCGCGATCAGCTGGGCCAGCTCGGCCTGCTCGAACTGCGCGGCGGCCTCCTGGTAGACGGCGTCCGGCACATGACCCTGGGTCAGCAGCGTGACCGACTCGGTGAGCGCCAGCGCGGCCCGCTCCCTGGCGGTGAACCAGGGGGTCTCCCGCCAGGCCGGGAGGGAGAGCAGCCGGTGGTCCTGCTCACCGTTCTTCACCGCGTCGGTGGAGTGCATGTCGATGCAGAAGGCGCAGCCGTTGATCATCGAGGCGTGCACCTTGACCAGCTCGGCCAGCTTCGGGTCGACGCCCTGCCGGGAGGCGCGCTCCAGACCGGCCATCGCCCGGTAGAAGTCCGGGGCGAGGTCGGGCAGGGAGAGCCGCTGCTCGGGGGCGGGGACGGTGGCGTTCTCGTTCGTCGTCATGGCCACCAGCCTAGGGGCGGAGTGGACCACATCCCTGGTTCATTTGAACCACGAAACCTCGGGCCACTTGGGGTCGGCCCCGGGCCGCCCGACCGGATCCGGCCGACGCTTCCCGGTCCGGCCGAGTGTGGCACGGCGGCCCCGGAAAAGGGAGGGTACAGACCGGTCCGAACGACGAACGGGCGTGCGAGGATCGCAGGCAGGGCGGCACCGCCGACCGCCCGGAGTCCAGGGCAGGGGGCCGGTCCATGTGTACGGCGTTCGTCAGCATCGAGCCGTCGTCGGCCGTGCCGGTCCTGCTGCTCTCCGTACGGGACGAGTACGCCGGCCGGCGGTGGCTGCCGCCGGACCGCCACTGGCCCGCGCGGCCGTCGCTGGTCGGCGGCCTGGACCTCGCGGCGGGCGGCACCTGGCTCGCGGTCGACCCGGGCGCCCCGGACCGGCCGGCGGCCGCGGCCTGCCTGCTGAACGGCTTCGGCGCGCCGGCCCCGGCGCGGGCCCGCCTGTCGCGCGGGAAGCTGCCCCTGATCGCCGTCCGGGAGGACGGCCTCGACCGGCTCGACCTGGCCCGGTACGACCCGTTCCACCTGGTCCTCGTCCGGTCGGCCGGCGCCCGTGTGCTCAGCTGGGGCGGCACCGGGCTGGAGGACCGCGAACTGCCGGCCGGCCTGAACGTGGTGCTCAACGACGGGCTGGAGGGGGAGGCGGAGAGCCGCACCACCTCGGAGCTGATCCGCACCCTGATGGCCGCCCGGGCCGCCCGCTTCCGGGCCCGGTTCGAGGCCGCGGTGCGGCCCGAACCGGGCGAAGGGTCCACCGGGGCGGCATGGGGTGCGTGGCTGCCGGTCGTCTCCGGCGACGGCCTGCCGCTGGACGATCCGGCCGCCCTCGTCCAGCGCCGCGAGTTCGGCGACGGGCGGATCTGGGGCTCGTCCTCGATCTCCCTGCTCGCCTTCGGACCGGGCGGCGTGCGGTACGACTTCGGCCCGGCCCCGGTACCGGACGGCGGCGCCTGGCGCCGGATCCCCCTGGACGGGTGACCCACCGGGCGGCGCGTCCGGCGGTGACACGTCCGGCGGCGGCAGCGCGGTGCGCCTGCCGGTCCGACCACTACTCCTCCGCCGCCAACCCACCCAGGAGACGGGCCAGTTCACGCGGCCCGGAGAACATCGGCCAGTGACCGGTGTCCAGCTCGACCAGCCGCCAGTGCGCGCTCTTCAGCAGCTCGGCCACGTCGGGGTTCGGCTCGGCGCCGTCGAGCAGGCACTTGACGTACGTCGCCGGCAGCGCGGTGAGCGGGCCCGCCAGGACGGCCGGCTCGGTGAGCGTGGCGCCCGGATGCGGGGTCGAACCGGCCACGATCCGCTCGATCTGCTCGGCGGTGAGGCCCTGGCCCGCGTAGTCGGGCGCGGTCAGGGGCGCCCAGAAGCCGCCGTTCGCGGCGATCGACGCCTCCACCTCGGCCCGGCCGTCCGGCCAGCCCGAGACGAACGACTCGCCGTCCGCGGGCACGTTGGCGTCGACGAACACCACCTGCGCCAGCCGGTCGCCGATCCGCTCGGCGGCCTGCCCGACCGGGATGCCCGAGTAGCTGTGCCCGACCAGGACGACGCCCCGTAGGTCGAGCCGCTCGACCTCGTCGACGATGTCCCGCACATGGGCCTGCTGCCCGGCCGCCCCACCGCGCCTCTCCGCGAGGCCGGACAGCGTCAGCGAATGGACGGTGTGCCCGGCCGCGCGCAGGTCGGCCGCCACCTCGTCCCACGCCCACGCTCCGAGCCACGCGCCTGCCACGAGTACATAGTTCGCCATGGCCGCACCCTGGCGGCGGGGTCCGACGATCCCCGCGCCCAGGCCCCGGCCCGTTACGGTGGGCCGAGATCAGTGACACCGGCCCGAAGGAGTACCGGATGCCCCATCACATCGACCACGACCTGGCACTGCTGACCGGGTTGTGGGAATCCTGGGCCGAGCGCGGCGCGGCACTGGACCCCCAGGGGTGGGGCCGGCCGACCCGTCTGCCCGGGTGGTCGGTGCAGGACCTGTACGCCCATGTGGCGCCCGACCCGGCGCAGTTCGCGCAGCTGCGGGGGGCCGTGGTGGACGCCCCGGCGGCGGTGGACAGCGGCGCGGGCATCCTGCGCGCCTACAACCGGCCCGGCGGGCTGGCGCACACCGCGGCGGAACGGATCGCCGAGAGCGCCCGGCAGACGGCCGGGGCGACCGAACCCGCCGCGCTGGTGGCCCGGTTCGCCACCGAGGGCCCGGCCGCACTCGCCGCGATCGCCGACCTGCCACCCGCCACCGTGATCGCCCACCCGATGCTCGGCGCGGTGACGATCGGCGCGCTCCGCGAGGTGGCGGTGATGGAGGCGACCGTCCACCTGCTCGACCTGATCGCCGCGATCGGCGGCCCGCCCCCGGCCACCGCCGCCCTGCACGCCACCCGTACCCTGCTCGCCGAAGTGGCCGACCCGGTCGCCTTCATCGAGGCCGCCACCGGCCGCACGGACACCCCGGTCCTCCCGGTCGTCCGCTGAGATCCGCCGAAATCCGCTGAGGCCCGCGCCGGACCGGCTGCCCGGCGGCCGGCGGCCGCGGGAGGAACGATAATTCCCGTACGGACAGCACGCCCGCACGGAACGGCCCCCATGACCACCTCCTGGACCGCCTTCGGCGGCGATCTGCACCTCGACCTCACCGAGCGGCGGGCCGCCGGAGCCGGCCTGCGGGCGGCGCTGGAGGAGGCGCTGCGGGAGGCCGTGCAGGACGGACGGCTGGCGCCCGGGACGCGGCTGCCGTCCTCGCGGGCGCTCGGCGAGGACCTGGGGATCGCCCGGAACACCGTGGTCGAGGCGTACGGGCAGCTCAGCGCCGAGGGGTGGCTCACCTCGCGGCAGGGCTCGGGCACCACGGTGGCCGAGCGGGCCGCCCCGCGCCCCGGCCACCGGACGGCGGGCGCCCGGCAGGACCGCCGCCCCGCCCGGCACGACCTGCTGCCCGGGCGGCCGGACGTCTCGCTCTTCCCGCGCGGCGCCTGGCTGACGGCCACCCGGCGGGCGCTCGCCACCGCACCGCACGAGGCGTTCGGATACGGCAGCCCGCTCGGCCGGATCGAGCTGCGGGAGGCGCTGGCCGACTACCTCGCCCGGGTCCGTGGGGTCCGCACCGACCCCGACCACCTGTTGATCTGCGCCGGCTTCACCCAGGGCCTCGGCCTGCTCTGCGCCGCCCTGCGCGAGCGCGGCGCCCGCACGATGGGTGTCGAGGCGTACGGGCTGCCGCCGCAGCTCGCCGTCCTGCGGGCCGCCGGGCTGGCCGCGGCGCCGCTGCCGCTGGACGAGTCGGGCGCCAGGACCGACCTGCTGGGCCCCCGGTGGAGCGCCGTCCTGCTCACCCCGGCCCACCAGTTCCCGACCGGCGTACCGCTGGCCCCCGAGCGCCGGGCGGCGGCCGTCGCCTGGGCCCGCGAGCACGACGGGTACGTGATCGAGGACGACTACGACGGCGAGTTCCGCTTCGACCGGCAGCCGCTCGGCGCGATGCAGGCGCTCGACCCCGAGCGGGTGGTGTACGCGGGCACCGCGGCCAAGAGCCTCGCCCCCGGCCTGCGACTGGCCTGGCTGGCACTGCCGGACGCGCTGGTCGAGCCGGTGGCCCGGCAGAAGCGGCTGGCGGACGGCATGTCCCCGGTGCTGGACCAGCTCACCCTCGCCGAGCTGATCACCTCCGGGACGTACGACCGCCACATCCGCCGCTGCCGGCTGCACTACCGGCGCCGCCGGGACCGGCTGGTCGCGGTGCTCGCCGAACGCGCCCCGCACGTCCGGGTGACCGGCATCGCCGCCGGGCTGCACGCCGTCCTGCGGCTGCCGCCCGGGTCCGTCCCGGAGACGGAGCTGCTGGCCCGCGCCGAGGCCGCCGGGCTGGCCCTCACCGGCCTCGCCTGGTGCCTGGCCGACCCGGCGGCGGCCCCGGACGCCCCGCCCGCCCTGGTGGTCGGGTACGCGACCCCGCCCGAGCACGCGTTCCCGGCGGCCCTGGACGCACTCTGCGAGCTGGTGCGGACCTCCGCCCCCGGCGGGCGGGCCTGAGGAATTCCACGGCGGGCATCGGGGTTTCCGAACGTCAGGAGTCTTCAGTGGAGGGGGCCTTCATGACCGGTGTCGCCGTCATCGGCGCGGGCAGCGTCGGCAGCAGCCTCGCCCGGGCGTTCCACGCCGCCGGGCTGGGCGTCGTCCTCGGCGCGCGCGACCCGGCCGCCGTACCCGACGGGCCGGTGCGGGCGGTCGGTATCGCCGAGGCGCTCGCGGGCGCCGGCACCGTGGTGCTGGCCGTGATGGGCACGGCCGTCGAGGAGCTGCTCACCGAGCACGGCGGCGCGCTCGCGGGGGCCCTGGTCGTCGACGCCACCAACCGGATCGGCGAGGGCGGCGTGCTGCACAGCGCGGACACCGTGGCCCGGCTGGCCCCCGGCGCCCGCTACGCGCGGGCGTTCAGCAATGTCGGGGTGGAGCTGTTCGACCGCCCGCTGTTCGACGGCGTGCCCGCCGACCTGCTGTTCTCCTCGTCCGAGGCCGACCGCTCGGCCGTCGAGCGGCTGATCACGGCGGTCGGCCTGCGCCCGGCGTACGTCGGGCCGGACCAGTACGACGACCTCGATGCCTCGCTGCGCCTCTGCTACCGGCTGACGCAGGTCCGGGGCGGCGGACGCCATCTGGGGTGGCGCATCGTCTCCGGTTGAGGGCGCGGCTACTTGTTCCGGTTGCCCAGCTCGAACAGCAGCATGATGAAGCCCGCGAAGGCGTGGGTGGCGACCATGTAGATCAGCACCCGGATGCCGACGCGGCGGTTGGCCCACTTGCCGGCGTCGACGGTCTTCGGCGCGACGGCCGGGACGACCGGCGCGGCGGGGTCGGCGACGGCCGCGGTGGCCGCTGCGGTGGCTGCGGTGGTGGTGGGATCAGCCATGGGAGATCTCCTCCAAGATTTCTGACGGTGGGTCAGTGCGGTGCTACAGGGCCGCCGCCGAGGCAGAGTTCGCCGCCGGGGCTCTGCAGCAGGGTGTGCACGAAAAGCAGCTCCACCCCGTCCGCCGAGTCGGCGGCGATGCAGTGCGGGGTGAGCGAGTCGAAGTGCGCGGAGTCGCCCTCCGCGAGCAGGTGGACGCGGTCGCCGAGGGTCAGCTTCAGCCGGCCCTGAAGGACGTACAGCCACTCCTCGCCGGGGTGCACCCGGACGACGGTGTCCTGGACGCCCGGGGGGACATGGACCCGCAGCGCCTGCATCGCCCGGCCGGGCGCGCCGGCCCGGCGGTAGCCCCAGCCGCCCGCGCGGCCGGGTTCGATCACGCCGCCGCGCACCACCGGGTCCGGCTCGACCATGGCCTCGCCGAGAAGTCCGGAGACGGAGGTTCCGTAGGCCCGGGCGAGACCGAGCAGGACGGGCAGCGAGGGCTGCCGCCTGCCGGTCTCCAGTCGGGACAGATAGGCTGGTGAGAGACCGATCCGGCCGGCGGCGACCTCCAGCGTGAGGCGGCTGCTGAGCCGGTGCTCCCGCAGCCTGGCGGCAAGGCCGGCCACCTCCTGGTCGTCGAGCTGCTCGCCAGGGGTGGAGTGGCCGGTCGGGCTGGTGGTCATGTGACCAGTGGACACCCGCCGTGCCGCAGGGGCAAGAAACTTGCCTCAGAGGCAAACCTCCCCGAGAGCCGCCCCGGTGGCCCGGGTACCCCGGGACGGCCGGGAAAGATCCTCGGGCGCTACGGCCGCGGAATGTTGCGCAGGTTGCTGCGGGCCAGATCGATCATGCGCCCGACCCCGCCGGAGAGCACCGTCCGACCGGCCGCCAGCGCGAACCCCTTCAGCTGGGCGGCGGTGATCGCCGGCGGGATGGACAGCGCGTTCGGGTCGGTGACCACGTCCACCAGGGCCGGCCCCGGGCGCTCCAGCGCCTCCGTCAGCACCTCCCGGACCCGCGCCGGGTCGGTGACCCGCTTCGCCGGGATGCCGATCGCCCGGGCGATCCCGGCGTAGTCCACATCGCCGTTGTCGATCTCCGACTCTGGGTAGCCGGAGACCAGCATCTCCAGCTTGATCATGCCGAGTGCGCCGTTGTTGAAGACCACGGTCTTCACCGGCAGCCGGTGCTTGACCACCGTGAGCAGCTCGCCGAGCAGCATGGAGAGGCCGCCGTCGCCGGACATCGAGACCACCTGCCGCCCCGGGCAGGCGAGCTGGGCGCCGATCGCGTGCGGCAGCGCGTTGGCCATCGAACCGTGCAGGAACGAGCCGATCACCCGGCGGCGCCCGTTGGGCTGGAGGTAGCGGGCGGCCCAGACGTTGTTCATCCCGGTGTCCACGGTGAACACCGCGTCGTCGGCGGCCACCTCGTCCAGCACCGAGGCCACGTACTCGGGGTGGATGGGCAGGTGCTTCTCGATGTCCCGGGTGTAGGCACCGACCACGTCCTCCAGGGCGCGGCAGTGCTTGCGCAGCAGCTCGTCCAGGAAGCTCCGGTCGTCCTTGGGCTCCAGCAGCGGCAGGACGGCCCGCAGGGTGGCCGAGACGTCCCCGTGGACGGCGAGTTCGAGCGGGGTGCGGCGGCCCAGCCGGGTGGCATCGTGGTCCACCTGGACGGTGCGGGCCTGCGGGAGGAAGGAGTCGTACGGGAAGTCGGTGCCGAGCAGCAGCACCAGGTCGGCGGAGTGCAGCGCGTCGTGGCAGGAGCCGTAGCCGAGCAGGCCGCTCATGCCGACGTCGTACGGGTTGTCGAACTGGATCCACTCCTTGCCGCGCAGGGAGTGCCCGACCGGTGCGTGCAGCGCGGCCGCGAGCTCCATCACCTCGCTGTGCGCCCCGCGCACGCCCGCGCCGCAGAACAGGGCGACCTTGCGGGCCGAGTTGAGCGCGCGGGCGAGGGCCTGCACCTGGGACCAGGGCGGCGCGGCGACCGCCTGCTCGGTGAGGAAGTGGCTGGTGCCGGTCGGTCCGGCGGCGGGCAGCGCCGCGACGTCCCCGGGAAAGACCAGCACCGAGACGCCGTGGGCGCCCAGCGCGTGCTGGATCGCCACCCGCAGCAGCCGGGGCAGCTGGGCGGGCGTGGAGACCATCTCGCACCAGCTGCTGCAGTCGGTGAACACCCGCTCGGGGTGGGTCTCCTGGAAGAACCCGGTGCCGATCTGGCCGGACGGGATGTGCGAGGCGAGCGCCAGGACCGGCAGACCGCTGCGCTGGGCGTCGTAGAGGCCCTGGATCAGGTGGGTGTTCCCGGGACCGCAGGAGCCGGCGCAGACCGCGAGCCGGCCGCTGAGCTCGGCCTCGGCGGCCGCCGCGAAGGCGCCGGCCTCCTCGTTGCGTACGTGGGTCCAGCTGATGCCCTCGGCCCGGCGGATGGCGTCCACCACCGGGTTGAGGCTGTCGCCGACCACCCCGTAGACCCGCTCCACCCCGGCCTGCCGGAGCACCTCCACCATCTGCTCGGCCACACTCACCACGGGGGTTCTCCTTCACCGGCCACCGGTTGCCACGGGACACCAGCACCCTCGGCGGTCCGGGCCCGCCCCGCACCCGGGGCGGGCCCGAACGGGTGAGCACGAGCCGCCGCTCCTCCCCGCCTCCCCACCGCTCGGCGGCCGTTACCGCTCCGCCGCTACTCCGCCGCGAGGTGGTCCGGTCCCGGGCCGAGCTTGCCCGCCGCCACGCCGGCCTGCGGCTGCCGCCGGGCGGGTTCGCGGCCCGGCGGCTGGACGCAGCGCTCCTGCCCCGGCGGCACGGTGATCGGGACGGTGACCGGCGTACCCGCCTTGACCTGCACCGCCTCACCGTCGTGCCGCAGGTGGATCAGCTCGCCCCGGCGCAGCGTGTACGTCGTCCCCTCGTGGGTGATCCGCACCCCGAGCAACTGGCCGCGGACCATCAGCGAGAAGCTGAGCCGCATCAGACCGGCCGGCAGCCGGGGCCGGAAGGAGAGCGCCTCGCTGTGGTCCCGCAGCCCGCCGAACCCGGCGACCAGCGCGATGCAGGCCCCGGCGAGCGAGGCCATGTGCAGGCCGTCGCGGGTGTTGCCGCCGAGGTCGTGGAGGTCCATCAGGGCGGCCTCGGCGGTGTAGTCGTACGCGAGGTCGATTTGCCCGACCTCGGCGGCGATCACCGCCTGGGTGCCGGCGGAGAGCGAGGAGTCGCGGACGGTCAGCCGCTCGTAGTAGGCGAAGTTGCGGGCCTTCTGCTCGTCGGTGAAGGCGTCGCCGCGGACCTGCATGGCGAGCACCAGGTCGGCCTGCTTCACCACCTGTTTCCGGTACAGGTCGAAGTACGGATAGTGCAGCAGCAGCGGGTAGTTCTCCGGTGGGGTGCCGTCGAAGTCCCAGAGCTGGTGGTCGGTGAAGCCGTCGGCCTGCGGGTGGACGCCGAGGTTGGTGTCGTACGGGATGTACATCGCGGCGGCGGCGTCCCGCCAGGCGGCGGTCTCCTCGGTGTCCACGCCGAGCGCGGCGGCCTCGCGCGGGTGCCGGCCGGCGGCCTCGGCCGCGACCCGCAGGTTGGTCTGCGCCATCAGGTTGGTGAAGATGTTGTTGTCGGCGACGGCGCTGTACTCGTCCGGGCCGGTGACGCCCTCGATGCGGAACTTGCCGGCGGCGTCGTGGTGGCCGAGCGAGCGCCACATCCGGGCCGTCTCGACCAGCAGTTCGAGCCCGTACTCGCGCTCGAACTCGACGTCCCCGGTGGCCCGTACGTACCGGGCGACGGCGACCGCGATGTCCGCGCCGATGTGGAACGCCGCCGTGCCGGCCGGCCAGTAGCCGGAGCACTCCTCGCCGCGGATCGTCCGCCACGGGAACACCGCGCCGGAGAGGCCGAGTTGGGCCGCGCGCTCACGGGCCATCGGGAGCGTGCTGTGCCGCCAGCGCAACGCCTGGTTGACGGCGCTCGGCAGGCTGTAGGTGAGCACCGGAAGGACGAAGGTCTCGGTGTCCCAGAAGCTGTGCCCGTCGTAGCCGGGACCGGTCAACCCCTTGGCGGGGATGGCCCGTTCCTCGCTGCGCGCGCCCGCCTGGAGCACATGGAAAACGGCGAACCGGACGGCCTGCTGGAGTTCGACGTCACCCTCGATCTCGATGTCGCTGGTGTCCCAGAACTCCCGCAGGAACTCGGCCTGTTCGTCCACCAGACCCTCCCAGCCGGTGTACCGGGCGGCGGTCAGCGCGGCCTCGACCTGGTCCCGCACGGCGGGCAGCGAGCGGGTCGCCGACCAGCCGTACGCCATGAACTTCACCAGCCGCAGCCGCTGGCCCGGTTCGAGCACGGTGGTGACGCTGATCCGGCCGTGGTCCGCCTCGCTCTCGGCGACGGTGTTCATCCGCTCCGGGCCTTCGATGATGTGGTCCATGCCGGCCGCGACCCGGATGCCGCTGTAGCGGGTGCGGTGCACCAGGACGGCCTTGGTGCCGCTCGCATGGTGCACCTCGGCCAGCAGCGGAGCCTCCAGCACGGCGGCCGCCCGGGGGTCGCCGTCGACGCCGCCGGGCAGCTGCTCGTTGGCGACCAGCTCCGACTGCAGGACGATCCGCACCGGCCCGTCCACCGCCTCGACGGTGTACTCCACGGCGGCGACGGCCCGCTGGGTGAGCGAGACCAGCCGGGTCGAGTGCACCCTGATGGTCCGCCCGGCCGGGGAGGTCCACTCCGCCTCGCGCCGCAGCAGGCCCTCGCGGAAGTTCAACCACCGCCGGTGACTGAGCAGTTCGCCGTAGCGGAGGTCGAAGGGCTCGTCGTCCACCAGCAGTCGGATGATCTTGCCGTTGGTCACGTTGATGACGCTCTGGCTGGACTCCGGGTAGCCGTAGCCGCCCTCGCCGTACGGCAGCGGGCGCAGCTCGAAGACGCCGTTCAGATAGGTACCGGGCAGACCGTGCGGCTCGCCCTCGTCCAGGTTGGCACGCAGGCCGATATGGCCGTTGGAGAGCGCGAAGACGGACTCGGCGCGGGCCATCGAGGCCAGGTCCAGGCCGTGCTCGGCGATCTGCCAGGGGTCGACGGCGAAGATGTCCTGACCGTTCATGCCGTCTCCTCCGGGATCAGCTCGGCGAGGTCGGTGACGACCACGGTGGCGCCGTTGCGGCGCAGTTCGGCGGCCTGGCCGGTGCGGTCCACACCGACCACCGCGCCGAAGCCGCCGGCCCGGCCCGAGGCGACCCCGGCGAGGGCGTCCTCGAAGACGGCGGCGTGCGCCGGCGCGACGCCCAGCGACCTCGCCGCGGCCAGGTAGGTGTCGGGCGCGGGCTTGCCGGGCAGGCCCTCGCGGCGGGCGACGATGCCGTCCACGATCACGTCGAACAGCTCCTCGATCCCGGCGGCCCGCAGCACGTCCCGGCAGTTGGCGCTGGACGAGACCACGGCACTGGGCAGCCCGAGCGCGCGCAGCCGGCGCACGTACGCGACCGAGCCGTCGTACGGCTGGACGCCCTGCTCGCGGATCATGCGCAGCACGGTGTCGTTCTTGGCGGCGCTGATCCCGTGCACGGTGCGGGCGCCGGGCGGATCGGCGTCGGTGCCCTCGGGCAGGTCGATGCCCCGGCTGTGCAGGAACGCCCTGGTGCCGTCCAGGCGTGGACGGCCGTCCACGTGGGTGTCGTAGTCGGTGACGGCGTCGAAGGGAACGAACTGCCCACCGGTGCGGGCCGCTTCGGCGCGCAGGAAGGCGTCGAAGGTGTCCTTCCAGGCCGCGGCGTGCACCTTGGCGGTCTGGGTGAGCACCCCGTCGAGGTCGAAGAGGAAAGCGCGGATGTCGTCCGGTAGCCCCAGCATGGGTGCAGTCTTACCCGCGAACACGGGGAAGCCGCCCATTTCCCGGCGGCGCGTCGCGGGACGGGCGGCTTCCGCTTCCTCAGCCCCTCACGGGGAGTCGGGCGAGGCGATCAGCGCGAACACGGCGCCCTGCGGGTCCTGGACGACCGCCATCCGGCCGGACTGCATGTCGAACGGCGGCTGGATCACCGAACCGCCCGCCTTGACCAGGGCGTCCACGGTGGAGTCGGTGTCGTCCACCGAGAAGTAGGTCATCCAGTGCGGGGGCGTGCCGGGCGCCAGGTACCCGGCGGTCTTCTGCATGCCGCCCACGGTGCGGTCGCCGACGTTGAGCGAGAAGTAGCCGTCCATGCCCTGGATGGTCGCCGGGCGCAGGCCCACCGCCTGGTGGTAGAACCGCCCGGCGGCCTCGGTGTCGGTGGTGTTGAGCTCGTTCCAGACCAGTGCGCCGGGCTCGTTGACGATCCCCGCCCCGGCGAAGTCCACCTTCTGCCAGACGCCGAACACCGCGCCGGTCGGATCGGCGGCGACCAGCATCCGGCCGACGGAGCCGACGTCCATCACCGGGTAGAGGATCGTGCCGCCGTTGTCGGCGATGGCCCGGCTGGTGGCTTCGGCGTCGTCCGTGGCCAGGTAGGTGGTCCAGGCGACGGGCGGGAGGGGCTCGCCCTCGGGCGCCATCGCCGCCATGATCCCGGCAACCGGCTTGCCGTTCAGCGAGCACACGGAGTACCCGCCGAACTCGGGCGGGCCGACGTGGCCCTGCCAGCCGAACAGGTCGCGGTAGAAGTCGAGCGCGGCCTGCTGGTCGCTCGCCATCAGGTCGACCCAGCACGGGGTGCCGGGCTTGTACGGAGCGGTGACTACGGGCATGGCTGGGCCTCCAGAGCGATGGTCCCCCGCCGACGACGGCCGTCCGCCACGGACGGCGGGTACATCGCCCACGATCGCCGCGTCACCGCGATCCCGCCACCGGACGGCGCCCTGGTGGGCGACCCCGGGCGGGCCTCGCGGCGGACGGTCACCGCCCGTGCCGGTCCGGTCGCCCCGGGGCGCCGGTTCCCGCCGGGCGCGTCCCCCGGGGCCCCGGGGCCCTTCACCCGGAGGCCTCCTCGTGCGGCGGCCGCTTCACGAAGTACGGCTGCGCCTTGCCGCTCTGCGCGTAGTCCTTGAGCCGGACCAGCAGTTCGGCCCAGGTGCCGGCCACCATCGGGACGCCCTCCTCGCTGCCGGGCTGCCAGCCGCCGTGGCGGAACAGCAGCCGGGTGCGGCCGGGCGCTCCGGGCTGCTCGGCGAGGTCCCAGCTGATCCAGGTGCCGGCCCAGTGCGGCGGGAAGGTGCCGACGTTCGTCCACACCACCCGGTCCTGGTCGGCCCGCTCGCGGCGCAGCCGGAAGGGCTCGGGCACATCGGGGAAGTCGAAGAGCAGGACGTCGTCGCCGTCGCGGTCCACCGCCGTCGTCCACCAGCTGGTCAGCCCGTCGTGGGTGCTGAGCGCGGCCAGGACGACGGCGCGGGGCGCGGCGATGTCGAGTTGCAGGGCGATCTCGGCCATGGGGTCCGCCTCTCGGGCCTACGGCCCCCCTTCCCGGCCACCATGGCACGGCCCCGGGACACCCGCGCCCCGGGCGCGCCGGACAGCGGCCGGTGCCACCCGGCGGCCACTACCCGCCGCTGCCGTAGGTGGTGTTGGCGCAGATGTCGTCGTCCGCCGAGCGGGAGTCGCCGGTGACGCTGCTCGGCAGCGGCTGCGGCGCCGCCGGCGGCCCCGCCGAGGTGCCGGGGGTGCCGGAGCCGGCCGCTCCGCCGTTGGCGGCGGCGAAGTCCTTCCCGAGGATCACGGTGACGCCCGGCGAGGTGCCGGCCTCGACGGTCGCGCCCGGGAACAGCGCGGCGACCTTCTCCGCGCCCGCCTTCTGTCCGGAGCCGTACTCGATCATCGTGGTCGCGTACTTGGTGCTGGCCGCGGTGCCCATCTTGGTGACGGTGAACTTCGCCGCCTTCAGCATCTCGCCCGCCTTGCCCGCCGCGCCCTCGGTGGTGGTCCCGTTGTACACGGCCACCTTGACGGCCGTGTTGCCCTCGTCGGCCGCCGCGGACGGCGAGGGGGGCGCGGTCTCGGGCGCGGCCGACGTGCCGGGCGCGGCCGGCTGCTCGCCGGTGGCGTTCTGGCCGTCGATGGTCCGGTCGGCCTTGAGGGTCTCCCAGAGCTTGGCGGCGTCGGCCTGGACGAGGTCGATGTTCTTGTCCTGGGTGCGGTAACGCCAGGGTACGGTCACGAACTTGAGGTCGTGCATGTCGATGTTCTTCAGCGAGAGACCGAAGGAGAGCAGCTTGTCCGCGGAGCGCAGCCCTGGGTCGACGAGCAGCGACTTGGTGGCGGCGTCGGCGAGCGGGAGCAGCGTGGTGGGGCTGAGCCCCTCGCCCTTGATCTTGGTGGCGAGCGAGCCGAGGAAGGCCTGCTGACGCTTCATCCGGCCGATGTCGGAGCCGTCGCCGATGCCGTGCCGCAGCCGGACGTAGTCGAGCGCCTGCTGGCCCGCCACCTTCTGCTTGCCCTGCGGGAGGACGACGTTGCCCTTCCTGCCGAGATTCGGGTTGACGTCGCCCTCGTAGATCGGCTTCGGCAGACAGACCTCCACCCCGTCCACGGCCTTGGTCATCGCGGAGAAGCCCTGGAAGTCCACCACGATGGTGTGGTCGACCCGGATGCCGGTGAGCTTCTCCACGGTGTTCTGGGTGCAGGCCGGGTTGCCGTCGTCCGAACCGCCCGTGGAGAAGGCCTCGTTGAACATCGCGCTCGGACTCCCCTTGGTCCACTTGCCGTTCGGCAGCTTGCAGGGAGGCATGACGACCATGGCGTTGCGCGGGATGGAGATGCCGACGGCGTGCTTGTGGTCGGCGTAGACGTGCAGCAGGATCGTGGTGTCCGAGCGGGCGCCGCCGTCCTCGCCGCCGCCGAGGTCGCTGTTGTTCTTGCCCCTGCTGTCCGAGCCGATCAGCAGCACGTTCACCGGCTTGTTGCCGTCCGCGTCGGCCTGCGCCTCCGGCGGGCGGTCGGCGGCGATCGCGTCCGCGTCGAAGGACTTGATGTTGCCGTTCAGCTTCAGGTAGATCGCGCCGCCCGCGCCGGCTATCAGCACCAGCACGCCGGCCGCCGACCAGGCGACGATCTTCTTGACGTTCTTCCCGGGCTTCCGGCTGTTGCGCGCCGCCGCCCGGCCACCGCCCGCCGCCACCGGGGAGCTCGCCCCGCCCTGGGCCGCCCGCCGGGCCTCGGCCCGTCCGCCGCCACGCGGCTGCGGTACCCCGTCGCCGGTCCCCTCGGCCGTGGCCGCGCCGGGCGCGCTCTCACCACGAGCCGGGCCCTCGCCCCACTGACCTGACATGCGTGAACCTTTCACCGGCGGACGCGGCACCCACCCGGTCCGGGCGCGCTGCACACAGAAAGACGGTCGAAACCGCCCCCGGGTTGCACATCCGAAGGTCGCAATGACCGATGAACGCCCCACGCGACCGCTTCCGGAACCCCTCCCGAGCCCCTGCCGTCACAGGAGACCCTTCGGGAGCATACAAGGCCGGTCATATTGATCTCGGGCCTTGCGCGGAAGCCCCTCCGACGGCCTCCCACCCCCTCCGCCACACCACCGCCACCGCCCCCGGCGCCCGCCGCAAGGACCTTTCAGGGCAACGAATCGCACCCCGGAAGGGGCCGCCCACCCGGCCGAACCGGCTTCGGATCAACGGACTTCACCGAAATCGCGGTCCGCCTCGGGGCGGGGGCCGCGGCCGCCTCCGGTCTCACTTGACCTGCGGGACGATGGCCTTCGCCAGCGCCACCACATCGGGGAAGGCCCCGTACTTGTTGTCGGAGCTCACGGACAGCACCCGGTCACCGACCCGCGCCACGACGAACTCCTTGCCGACGTAGGCCTTCCGGTCGACCCTGACGAGGACGCTCTCCGCCCCCAGGCCGTCGACCCCGCTGACGGTCACCGTCACCGGATTGAATCCCCCGGAGGAACCGATCTCATAGGTGCTTCCGCAGACGCCCTTGAGCACCGTCAGCCTGCTGAGGACCCTCGCCGCGTCACCCGCGTGGTAGGAGTTCACCGTGATCCCGACCTCGCCGGCCGACGGGCCGACGACCCCCTCGGATGCGTACGCGGCCGGGCTGCCGAGCGCCGCCGCCGTGCCGTGGGAGGCCAGTTGCTCGCAGGAGGGCAACAGCGTCGGGCTGGGAGCCGCGGACGGCGGCACCTGCGCCGGGCCGCTGTCGCTCTCCGTGAAGATGGGAGACAGCTGCCACCCCGCGGGCAGGGTGTCGCCGGTCGGCAGATAGGTCTTCAGAACCGACCCCGGCACCACATTCGGGTCCACCGTCGGGGTGGCGGGCGCCACCGGCGACAGGCTGGAGACGGAGGCGCTGACCGTCGCGGCGGACGTTCCGGCCGGCGCGCCGTCGGCCGGCTTCGCCGCCGGCTCCGAGGTGCAGCCTGCGCAGACGACCGCCGCGCACACGATCCCAACAGCCGCCGAGAACCGCAATCCACTCACCAACACCCCATCCCTCGCCCCTGCATGACAGTTGACCAGCCTGACATGTCCCATCCCCACGAGCCACCTGCGGGCCCGAACCCGACGCCCGGACCGATCTCGGACGCCGGCGCCCGCCTCGAACAGGACGCCGCGCGACATGTCCGGCCGACGTACCACGCAGGGGTGCCGCGACGGTCCGTGAACCTCCCGCTGGAGACGGAGCCCGCCGAACGACGTCCTACAGGGGCGGAAAGGGGAGCGCCGACAGCCTGGAGAACATGAAAAAGGCCAGGTCGGAACAGTCCGACCTGGCCTTGACAGTGGTGGGCCGCCAGGGGCTCGAACCCTGAACCTACGGATTAAAAGTCCGCAGCTCTGCCAATTGAGCTAGCGGCCCGTGGCCCGGCCCCGTGTGGGGCGGGCCACGGTGATCCTACCCGGTGGGACCCAGGGCTCCGCCAGTGGATTGTGCGGGCGCGCCGGGGGGTGGTGGGCGGAGCGGGCGGGGTCAGGTGGTGGGCGGGGTGTAGTGGGCGGCACGGACGCGGCGGAGCCAGGCCTCGGCGGGGCGGGGGTCGGGGGCCGGCGGGAGGACGCCGGGGCGGGCGAGGCGTTCGGCGGCCGAGGCGAGCAGGGCCTCGGCCGTGGCGGGGTGGTCGGCGATGCGCTCACCGAGGTCGCGGACCCGGTCCGGGTCGGGGAGGCGGACGACGTTCTCGGCCGTCTCGTAGAGCCGGACGCCCTGTTCGACCAGCCGGACCAGGTGCCGGGCGTGCTTGGCGGCCCGGCGGCGGGTCACCGGGTCGGTGGTGTCGCGGGTCAGCAGCTTGCGGAACTGCTGGTCGGCGTAGCCGAGATAGGACGTCCGCACGGCCTTGGCGCTCAGGAAGGAACGGCGTATCGCGATCAGTTCCTCGCCGAGCGGGCCGCGCACCTCGTACAGGTCGTCCGGCAGCCAGACGAGTTCGGAGGCGGTCGGGTTGCAGGTGAGCGCCAGGCGGCACCACTTGGCCGCCTCGTGCAGGGTGACGTCGGGGTCGGTGGTGACCTGGGACTCGGCCGGACGGTGCAGGCCGTGGAAGTCCTCGGTCGGGGCGGCGAACAGGCCGAGCCGGTCGATGTCGGAGCCGGCCTGGGCGAAGCCGTACGCGGTCGAGCCGACGACGCCGACGAGCAGGGCGGTGCCGGGTGCGGGTACCACGGGGCTCTCCTCTCTCGTCGGGGCGGGGCTGGGCTGGGCTGCTGTCCGCCGGGGCGGACGGCCCTGGCCGCCGGCCCCGGGGGTCGTTCCGTGGAGTCTGCCCGGAGCGGGCCGCGCCGCGCGAACGAATTCCGGGCGGCGGGCCGGACCGTGGATCGACCGCGACGCTCTGGGTACCGTTGCGGCCATGGACTCCACTCCTGGCTCCGCCCGCCCCGAGGTCGTTCTCATCACCGGTGCCGGACGCGGCATCGGCGCCGCCACCGCCCTGCTGGCCGGGCGGCGCGGCTACCGGGTCTGCGTCAACTACCGCACCGACGAGGCCTCCGCCGCCGCCGTCGTCTCGGCCGTCCGGGCCGAGGGCGGCACGGCCGTCGCCGTACGGGCCGATGTCACCCGTACCGCCGAGGTGGAGCGGCTGTTCGCCACCGTGGACGCCGAACTGGGCCCGCTCACCGCTCTGGTGAACAACGCCGGCACGCTGGAGAAGCAGTGCCGGCTGGAGGAGGTGGACGAGGACCGGCTCAACCGGATCTGGGCCGCCAACATCACCGGCCCGTTCCTCTGCGCGGCGCAGGCCGTCCGCCGGATGTCGACCCGGCACGGCGGGCAGGGCGGCGCCATCGTCAACGTCTCCTCGGCCGCCTCCCGGCTCGGCTCGCCCAACGAGTACGTGGACTACGCGGCCGCCAAGGGCGCCGTCGACTCGATGACCCGCGGGCTGGCTCTGGAGGTCGCCGCCGAGGGCATCCGGGTCAACGCCGTCCGCCCCGGCCTGATCCACACCGGCATCCACGCGCTCGGCGGCGAGCCCGGCCGGGTCGACCGGGTCGCCCCGAACCTGCCGATGCGGCGCGGCGGACAGCCGGAGGAGGTCGCCGAGGCGATCCTCTTCCTGCTCTCGCCCGCCTCCTCGTACACCACCGGCGCCTTCCTGGACATCGCCGGCGGGCGCTGATCCCACCCCTGCCGTCGCCCCCGCCATCGGTCCGGCTCCCCGAACGACCTTCCCCCGCCCACCCCGCGCCCGTACGGTGGACGCCATGACCGACGACCTGCCGGACCGTGCCACCGACCTGCCGTCCGCCTTCCTCGACATCCCCGGCGTACGCAACTTCCGCGACGCCGGCGGTGTCGGCGCCCTGCGCCGGGGCGTGCTCTACCGCTCCGGGTCCTTCCACACCCTCACCCCGGAGGGCGCTCAGCGTCTCAAGGCCCTCGGCCTGCGCACCGTGATCGACCTGCGCAGCCCCGTCGAGCTCGACGTCTGGCCCGACCTGTACCACGGCCTCGAACACGAGACCCTGCACGTCCCGACCCTGCCCGCCAACCGCGAGGACGTCGACCGTCCCTGGCCCGAGGACCAGGAGGAGCTCTACCCCTTCATGGCCGGGACCGCCGGCCCCTCGCTGGTCGCCATCGTCCGCCGGCTCGGCGACCCCGGTACCCTGTCGGCGGTCGTCCACTGCGCCGTCGGCAAGGACCGTACCGGCCTGACCATCGCCGTCCTGCAGTCCCTCCTCGGGGCCTCCGACGCCGACATCACCGCCGACTTCCTGCTCTCCAACGCCGGCCTCGGCCTCCTCGACGGCCCCACCCCCTATCTCGACGAGACCGGTACCGAACGCGTCTCCCGCCCCATCTCCGCTCCCCTCCTCGCCTCGTCCCTCGCCTGGATCCGGGACCGGCACGGTTCCGTCCCGGACTACCTCCGCGCCCACGGCGCCACCGAGGACGACCTCGCCGCCCTGCGCGCCAACCTCTCGGCCTGAGGCTCTCGGCCTGAGGGGTGAGGGGTGAGGGTCTGAGGCCCTCCCCGCGCTACCCCTGGCGTTCGAGCAGCCACCACTGGGAGGGCGAGTCGGTGTCCTCCCACTGGTGGACCGGGGCGCCGGCGGTGGTGGCGGCGTCGCGGACGGTGAGGGGCTTGCCGCTGATGAAGCTGGTGAGGGTGTAGGTGCCGGGGGCGTCGAGGTGGTGTTCGAGGAGCCATTCCTGGGCGCCGAAGGCGTTGGCCGACCACTGCTGGATGAGCGTGCCGTTGTCGGGGGAGGCGCCGGTGACGTCGAGTCGCTTGCCACTGGCGACGTTCTCGAAGTGGTGGAGGGCGCCGCCGGGATGGACAGCGGTGAGGCGCCAGAGCTGGGCGTCGGAGCCGCTGTCCTCGCCCTGCTGGACCTTGGCGCCGCTGCGGCGGCTGCCGTCGGCGACCTCCAGCAGCAGACCGCTGCCGACGTTGCGCACCCGGTACAGGCCGTCCGCGATCACATGGTCAGTCACGGTGGGAGTGTCCCACCAGGGTCCGACAGAGCCCCCGCTGCCGGGTGTCCGACGGGGCGCCTATGCTGCGGCGAATGGTGTCCGACCGAAATCCCTCGCACGGCGGGTCCGCCGACCCGTCGGACCGTCAGCAGCCGACCCTCGACGAGGCGGTGGCCGATCTGGCGGCGGCGGTCGAAGCCGCCGACGACGAGCGCTTCGGCGACGCGCTCCGGCTGGTGGGCGGCCTGCTGGGGCCTGCCGGGCCCCGCGAGTCGGCGGCGGTCGGCCCGCGGCTGGCCACCCTGCTGCCGGACACTCCGCCGTTCCCCCGGTCGCGGCTGGCGATGATGGTGGGCGCGTGCGTGGAGCGCGGCGCCGACCCGGTGGCCTGCGCCGATCACGTGCTGGCCGGGCTGCGCGAAGCGCTCGGCGCCGCGCAGTTGCTGGTGGAGCGCTGGCAGGAGACGGACGGCGGCGAGCTGCCCGACCCGGACCGGGACAACCCGGCCGAAGCCCTCGAACGGATCGAGGACCCGGGCCGCCTGGACGAGTGGCACGCCCAGCGGGCCGTCATCGGCTGGTGGACGCTGCACCTCTGGCAGATGGCCTCGTTCGCGGTGTACTCGTACGCCGCCGTCCGCACCTCGGCCCGGGCGTCCGGGGTGACGGACGTCCTGGTCGAACTGGCCGACCGGTACAGCGGTGGCCGGCACGACCTCAAGTGCCTGGTCCACCTGGCGAGGACGCTCGACGACGAACCGCTGCTGGTGCTGGACCGGCCCACCGGCACCGGGTACCTGCTGCGGATGGACGGGCTGAGCGACAACTTCCAGTTGCACACGCTGCTCGCGGACGTGCTGATCGGCGGCGGCCACCTGCCGGGCACCCGCCCGGACCCGGAGGTCGTCGCGCTCTGCCGCACCGAGGTGCCGGACGGGCGCCGGCTCACCGCGTTCGGCTCGTTCAACCTGGTCGCGCCGGACGGGTCCTGGATCTGGAACGAGGGCACGCCCGACGACATCCCGGTGGTCGACGGCGTCCGCACCCTGGTGCTGGACCCGCAGCCGTACGAGCGCAGCTGGTCGGCCGGGCGGTTCATCCAGCAGGTCCCCGGTGATCTGCGGCTGGAACGGGTGCTGACACCGGCCGAGGCCGGGGCCCGGCTGGCGGGGGCGGCCGAGGCCCGGTCGTTCGAGCAGGCGTTCCGCTAGGCCTTGTCGCCCGGGGGCCGGGGCCCGTCCGACGGTCGGGAGATGTCGGGTTATGGTCGGGAGGAGTGGGCCGGTCGGCAGGTGTGCGGACGGCCCGGTGGATCTGAGGAGTGGAGTCGAGGATGGCGAAGGTCCCGAACGTGCTCTCGGCCGCGGCGCCGGCCGCGCTCACCGCGGCGAGCGGTCTGGTGGGCGGTTACGGCGTCGCCCGCTGGAGCGGCCGGCGTGAACTGGGCGGCGCGGTGCTGGCGGTGGCCGGTGCCGGAGCCGCCGCGCAGTGGCACCACCGCTCGGGCCCGGCCACCGCGGCCGCGCTGACCGGGCTGTATGTGGCGGCGTTCGGCGGCTCGCACCCGCTGGCGAAGAAGATCGGCGCCTGGCCGTCCGTCTTCGCCGTCACCGGGGTCGTCGCCGCCGCCTCCACCGTCGCGACCGCCCTGATCACGCGCAAGCACTGACCGTACGGGGACGGCACAGGCCGTAGGGGAACCGGCTGCCCTCAGGACCCGGCCGCGCCGAACCGGGCCTCGAAAGCGGCCCGGTTCGCCGAGACGGGCGTGCGGTCCCAGACCGCGAACACCACCCGCTCGAAGGCCGCGCCGTACCGCGCCAGCGCGCCCTCGAAGGCCTCCGCCACCTGTGCCGGGTCGTTGCGGAACACCCCGCAGCCCCACGCCCCCGGCACCAGCGCGCGTATCCCGTGCCGGGCGGCCACCGCGAGCACCCGCTCCGCCCGCCCGGCGAGCACGCCCCGGACGTCCACCCCCGCCGAACGCCGTTCCAGCTGACCGGCGTTGGGCGCGGGCGAGGTCAGGAACGTGACCGGGTACGGCCGCGCCAGCAGCTCGCCCCGCCCGTCCCGGATCACCGGCACGCCGGGTGAGACGATCACCCGGTGGCTGTACCGCAGGTCGGTGGAGGCCCGGTGCGCCTCGTAGTAGTCCGGCGCCTCCAGCAGGCAGGAGTACAGCAGGGCGCTGCGGCAGAGGTCCTCCTCCTGGGCGCGGGCGCCGCGCAGATAGCCGCCGCCCGGGTTCCGCGCGGAGGCGAAGTTGAGCACCCCCACCGGGCCGGCCCCGGCTCCGACCAGCCGCCGGGCGGCCTCCATGCTGCCCTCGGCCGTCACCTCGACCGCCCCCTCACCGGCCGCCGGACCGGGCCCGGGGGCACCGGCCCGCACCAGCGCGTCCAGCTCCGCCGGGGCGTACGACACCGTCCCCGCCCTGGCCACCGCCAGCCGGTCGGCCACCTCCACGAGCTCGCCCCCGGCCGCCCGGTAGCTCCCCCGCTCGGCGATCCCCTCGTTCACCACCGCCACGTCGTGCAGTCTGCTGCTCATGCCCGCGACCGTACGGGACACCCCGCACCCGGCGCCACAGGTTATTCTCACCGGCAGAACAACGGCCCGCCGGGGCCGGAACGCCAACGGGCCCGCCCCACCGAGGTGGAGCGGGCCCGCAGTGCGTCAGCTACGCGCTACGCGACATCGGATACGCGATGTCAGTTCTTCCAGCGCGGCTTGCGGTCGTCGCGGTTGAAGCCGCCCGAACGCTCGCGGTCGAAGCCGCCCGAACGGCCACCGCGGTCGTCGCGGTTGAAGCCACCGGAGGCCTGCGGACGGCCGCCGGAGCGGTGGTCGTCACGGCGGGCGAACGGACGGCTGCTGCTGCCACCGCGCTCGTCACGGTCACGGCCGAAGGCCGGACGGTCACCGAAGGAGCGCGCCGGACGGTCGCCGAAGCCACCCGAGCGGCCGCCGCGGTCGTCACGGTCACGGTTGAAGCCACCGGAACGCTCGCGGTCGAAACCACCCGAACGACCACCACGGTCATCGCGGTCACGGTTGAAGCCACCCGAACGGCCGCCACGGTCGTCACGGTCACGGTTGAAGCCACCCGAACGCTCGCGGTCGAAACCACCCGAACGACCACCACGGTCATCGCGGTCACGGTTGAAGCCACCCGAACGGCCGCCACGGTCGTCACGGTCACG
>NZ_JBFBIL010000040.1:67180-76725 GCF_040685575.1 Kitasatospora sp. NPDC088351
GGTTGAAGCCACCCGAACGCTCGCGGTCGAAACCGCCCGAACGACCACCACGGTCATCGCGGTCACGGTCGCGGTTGAACGACGGACGCTCGTTGCGGGCCTCGCGGTACGCGGGGGTGCGCTCCTCCGTCGCCACCGGCGCGGCGGCGGCCGCCTCGTCCGTGGCCTCGGTGGTCTCGGCGGCCGGCGCCTCGTCCTCGATGCCCAGCTCGGCCCGCTCGCGCGCGGCACGCGCGGACAGGCGGTCGGCCTCCTCGCGCAGCTCGGTGGCGCGGCGCTGCGCGCGCTCCAGCTGGCGGGTCATGTCGGCGAGCTCGCGCTCGGCGGCACCGGCGATGCCGGCCGCGCTCTCGGCCTGGACCTCGATCAGCGAACGGGCGCCGGTGATCTTGGCGACCTCGGCGTCGAAGGCGTGGTCGAGGATGTGACGCGAGGCGTCGACGCCCGCGTCCTCCATCAGGCGGAAGACGCCACGGCGCTGGTGCGGCAGCACCAGGGTGACGACGGCGCCGGAGCGGCCGGCCCGCGCGGTGCGGCCGGAGCGGTGCAGGTAGTCCTTGTGGTCGCCGGCCGGGTCCACGTTGAGGACCAGGTCGATGCCGTCGACGTGGATGCCGCGGGCGGCGACGTCGGTGGCGACGACGACGTTGACGTAGCCGTCCTTGAAGTCGCCGAGGACGCGAGTACGGGCGCCCTGGGTCATGCCGCCGTGCAGCGCGTCGGCCTTCACGCCGGCCTCGATGAGCTGCTCGGCGACGCGGTCGGCGCCCATCTGGGTGCGGACGAAGATGATCGTGCGGCCCTTGCGGGCGGCGATCGCGTTGGTGATCGGCGCCTTGTCCTTGGGCTTCACCACGAGGATGTGGTGGGTCATGGTGGTGACCGCGCCGGCCGACGGGTCGACCTCGTGGGTGACCGGGTTCTTCAGGTAGCGCTTGACCAGGGTGTCGATCTCGTTCTCCAGGGTGGCGGAGAACAGCAGGCGCTGGCCGCCGGCCGGCACCTGGTCGAGGATCTCGGTGACCTCGGGCAGGAAGCCCATGTCGGCCATCTGGTCGGCCTCGTCGAGCACGACGGTCCGGACGTCCGCGAGCTTGGCGCTGCCACGGTTGATCAGGTCCCGCAGACGGCCGGGGGTGGCGACGAGGATGTCGACGCCGCGCTCCAGCGCGTAGATCTGGTTCGACATCGAGGTGCCGCCGCAGACGACCTTCAGCTTGAGGCCGAGCACCGAGCCGAACGGCTCCAGGGCGTCGGCGACCTGCATCGCCAGCTCGCGGGTCGGGACGAGGATCAGGCCGCGCGGGTGCTTGGGCTTGGTGCGCTCGCCGTCGGCGAGGCGGGTCAGCAGCGGCAGGCCGAAGCTGAGGGTCTTGCCGGAGCCGGTGCGGCCGCGGCCCAGGACGTCCTTGCCGGCCAGGGCGTCCGGGATGGTCGCGGCCTGGATCGGGAACGGGGTGGTGACACCGCGCTTGGCGAGGGCACGCACGACGTCGTCGTGCAGGCCCAGGTCGCCGAAGGTGAGGGTGGGCTCGGCGTCCTCCTCGGCCGCGACCTCGTCGGTCTCGACCTCGGCGGCGTCGGTGGCCTCGGCGGCGTCGTCGATCAGCTCGACCTCGACCGCGTCGGTGGTGGATTCGGTGGTGACATCGGCGGCGGACTCGCTCGCAGGCATGGCGAAGCGGGCGTCGTCAACGAGAGACATGCAAAACCTTCCGGAAGTGGCACGCGCCAAAGTCCGGGTTCTGTTTCACAACCGCCTCTATGCGGTCAGCCACGGATCGCCGGAACGCGCCAAGGGCGCCAGATGGGGATAGGGCGCCAGTCAAATGAATCAAACGAACGATCTACCACCATAGACGAACCTGGGGATCAGAGGCAAATGCCCTGGCCAGACCATTAGTGCCCACCCGCGCCAGGGCTCGGGGCCGAGGATCCGGAGCTGCTGGGCGACGGCCCCGGCCCCGGTGGGACGGTCGAGGCGGGCGAGGTGTGCCCGGCGCCGGGCGGCGTGGCGGGCCCCCCGGTCGGGCTCGCCGCCGGGGTGCTCGCCGTACCGCCGCCGGACCGCCCCTCGCCGGTGCCGCCGCCCGTGCCGTCGGAGCCGCCCGCACCGCCGGTCGACCCACCGGCTGCCGAACCGGCCCCCGGATGAGGTGGAGGGCTGGCACTCACGCCCCCGGCCGCGCCGTTCGCGCCGGGCGCGGCCCCACCCGGGGCGGCGTCCGGTACGGGCGCCGCATCGATGGGAGCGCCGTTCACGCCGGGCGCCCCATCGCCGGACATCGGGGCCAGGCTCACGCCCGGCGCGTTCGCGCCCTGCAAGCCCCCGGGACGCTCCGCACGCCCCGAGGCACCGCCCTGGTGACCGACGGCACCCGGCGTGGCCGACGCCCCGCCGGTGGGCTTGCCGGACGCCCCGACCGCCCCGACCGGCACCGCGCCGCGCTTCTCGTCCGCACCCGACCCCACCGACATGCACCCGGTCAGTCCCAGTCCGGCCGCCGCCAGCGCCGCCGCGACCCGCACCACACCTGTCCGCACGGCCGTCGCCCGCGGATCCGTCCGCCGGACCGCCACCTCCCGCACCGAAACCACCGAGCTCCCTCTCTACGCCCCACCCGGCCGCCCGCTGCGCACGGCCACTTTCGGTGCCCAACGCGCGCGCGGGCCACCGGGACACGGGCAGCGCGGCAGGAAGCGGCGGACACCATCCACCCGGCGCAACGCCGACGCCCCGGCCCCCTCCCCGGCCGGGCCCTACCCCCAGAGCGCCGAGGCCAGCCCCGTCCCCGCGTACACCGCCGCCAGGCCCGCCACCACGCTGCCCGCCACATTGGCGAGCGCGTAACCGCCGGCCCCGCCCTCGACCAGCCGCAGCGTCTCGTACGAGAAGGTCGAGTACGTGGTCAGCGCCCCGCAGAACCCGGTGCCGAGCAGCAGCTGGACGTGCGAGGACGCCGCGCCCGCCGCCACCGCGCCCGCCACCAGCCCGAGCACCAGGCTGCCGGCCACGTTCACGGCGAAGGTGCCCCACGGGAACGCCGAGTCGTGCCGGGCCTGCACCGCCCGGTCGGTCAGGTACCGCAGCGGCGCGCCGACCACCGCTCCGGCCACCACCAGCAGCCAGTTCACCCCTGCTCCCCTCGCGGCTCCCCCGTGCCCCGCCGGATCAGACGGCGCGTCACGGCGGCCGCCGCCCACACCGCGGCCAGCGCCGCCAGCAGCGTCAGCCCCAGGTACGCCAGCCCGACCCCCGGACGCCCCTCCCCGACCAGCCGCCGGATGTCCACCGCGTACGTGGAGAACGTGGTGAACCCGCCCAGCACCCCGGTCCCGAAGAACGGCCGCAGCAGCGGATGCGCGGGCCGTCCCTCGGTGATCGCCACCAGGAAGACGCCGATCACCGCGCAGCCGAGCACGTTCACCACCAGCGTGGTCCACGGGAACTGCGCCGGCCCGTTCGGCCAGAGCAGCGCGGCCCCGTACCGGGCCGACGCGCCGAGCGCCCCGCCCGCCGCGACCACCGCCACCACCGCCACCACCGGCCCCTGCCCGCGCAGCACCGGGGGCCGGCGTGGTGCCACCGCCCCGGGCCGCGCCCTCGCCGTGTCGTCCGAGGTCGCCATGGGCCCATCAAACACCGGCCCCGGCCACCTGGCACACCGTCACCGCAGACCCGACAATGATCCGGTGGAGATGACCCGGGAAGAGTTCGAGATGCTGGTCAGTGACGCCCTCGATCAGATTCCCCCGCAGCTCGCGGCGATGATGGACAACGTGGCGGTGTTCGTCGAGGACGAGCCCGACCCCGCCGACCCGGAACTCCTCGGCCTCTACGAGGGCACCCCGCTCACCGAGCGCGGCGAGTGGTACGCGGGCGTCCTGCCCGATCGGATCCTCGTCTACCGGGGCCCGACCCTGCGGCAGTGCGAGACCCGTGAGCAGGTGGTCGACGAGGTCCGCACCACGGTGATCCACGAGGTCGCCCACCACTTCGGCTTCGACGACCACGAGCTCGACGAGCTCGGCTGGTCCTGACCGCCCCGCCCCGGGACCCTCGCCCCACCTGGCCGAAACCCGTTTTGGCGATCCGCCCGACATCCCATATGCTTCTCGACGTCCCCGAGCGCTGGAAACAGCGGGACAGGCCGCAAGCCCTCATCGTCTAGTGGCCCAGGACGCCGCCCTTTCAAGGCGGTAGCACGGGTTCGAATCCCGTTGGGGGCACGCAGTACCGTAGTACAGTGCAGTACCGCAAGACCTAGTGGTGTCACACCACACAAGGTCCCGTGGAGCAGTTGGTTAGCTCGCCACCCTGTCAAGGTGGAGGTCGCGGGTTCAAGTCCCGTCGGGATCGCTCGTCTCGCAAGAGACGGTGCAGTACGGCCAGGTAGCTCAGTTGGTACGAGCGTCCGCCTGAAAAGCGGAAGGTCGCCGGTTCGACCCCGGCCCTGGCCACATAGCCTGACCAGGCACGATGCCCCCGAAGCGGATCGCTTCGGGGGCATTTTCGTGCCGCTTGACGCCAACGCTGACGCCAACGGCTCCGAATCGCGGCGAACCCGGGCAGCTCAGCCGGGCTACCTGGAGGCCTAGGCAGCGTGACGCCAATCACAATCCTTCGACTTCGACCATGCTGACGTCAGGGCCGTACGTGAAGATCCGGGGTGGCCCCATCCGGCTGATGATGGCCCGCATCGCGGATTCCTTCTCCTCCGGAGTCGGCCCGTCTGGATCAGTGAGACGGAAGCCTCGGAGGGCCACCTCGTAGGGGTCCATGTCCTCCGGAGTCGGCATGCCCTCCAAAACGAAGCCGAAGAAGAACCGCAGCGCCTCCTCCCCCAGGTCGAGGGGATGGAACGGCAGCGGGTACGGTCCCTTGGCCGGCCAGCCCGGCACCGGCTCCACCGGGTGCTCCCCGGCCCAGAAGGGCGCCTCGAACGGCAGCGGCTCGCCGATGTTCTCCATCACCCCGCTGCCCGGCGAGAGGCTGAGCGAGCGGACCAGTTGCCCGTCCTCCCAAACCGCGAAGGCCAGGAAATCCACCACGCTGTGCATCCAGTGCACGACCAGGCGGCGTCCCACGCTCGCGTCGATCAGGTGCTGAGGCAACCGCGAGGGGTAGTCGCCCACCCAGTGCCGGTCGCAGACGATGTCGGCCCCGGGGAAGCTGCCGAGGTAGGCGGTCCCGTCCGGCGGGTACGTCGCGTCGCCGAGCTCGCACCCGGCCGACTCCATGACCTCCCACCCGGGGTAGAGGCGACCGAGCAGCTCAGCAGTCCGCTTCGTATCCGCTTCCGCTGGCAGCCGCAGCGGGCCGGACGAAGCAGCATCCATGTAGACGAGCAGCCCGGTCTTGGCTCCCACGTGTCGACCCCTCTTCAGAACGATGGCCCCCGGTCCGAGGGCAGGCTGCAAGCTACCAACCGCGTAAGACACCGGTGCCCGGCAAGACCTGGGTCTTGCCGGGCACCGGACGAACTGGTGAGCCAGAGCGCGAGGCTAGGAGAGCGCCTCCCCGAGGCGGCTCAGGGCCTTGAGGCGCTCGGCGAGCGAGGCGTGCGCGTAGACCTTCATGGTCACGCCGACGTCGCTGTGGCCGGCGATCTCTCGGACGATGTGCGGAGGAACCCCGAGGTCGAGCAGCAGGGTGATGCAGGTGTGGCGGAGGTCGTGGAAGCGGAGGTCGTCAAGGCCGAGGCGACCGCGGACCGCGTGCCAGCTGCGGCGCAGGTTGTCCGGCTCGTACGGGGTGCCGATCCGGGACGGGAAGACGAGGTCGTTCTCCTGCCAGTTCATGCCGGCGGCGGCCCGCTCGACGGCCTGACGTTCCCGGTGGTCCACCAGGGCGGCGAGGGCCGGCGCGGGCAGCGGCAGGGTGCGCTCGGAGGACAGCGTCTTGGGCAGGACGAGCCGCAGCTCGCCTTCGACCCGCTGGAGGTTGGTGCTCACCGTGAGGGTGCCGCGCTCCAGGTCGACGGAGCTCCAGCGAAGGCCGAGCAGCTCGCCCCGGCGCATGCCGAGCATCAGCGCGAGCACGTACAGGGTGTGCAGGCGGTGGCCGCTCAGCTCCTTGAGCACGAGCTTGGCCTGAGCGGTGGTCAGGCCCTGGCCGATCCGGTAGTCGGGCGCGGGGACCTTCACGAGCTTGGCCACGTTCTTGTGGATCAGCTCCTCTCGGACGGCGTGCTCCAACGCGTTGCGGAGCACGGCGTGCACGGACTGGATCATCCGCGCGGACAGCAGCCGCTTGCAGCACTCGCCCGCAGCACAGCAGATCGGCTTGGGCCGCTGCGAGTCCCAGCCGCCCTTGCAGCACTGGCACTCGGCCCGCACCCGGTTCAGCCAGACCCGGACCTCCTGGGCACGCAGGTCGCGCAGCCGCTTGGCGCCGAGGCCGGGTATGAGGTGGACGCGGACCACGCTCTCGTAACCCTGGTAGGTCTTGGGCCGGCGGTTGGGCAGGACCTCCTCGGCGAGCCAGTAGTTGAGGTACTGGCCGACGTTGGAGTCGGTGTCGGGCAGCGGGATGCCGTTGATGGCGTCGGCCTGCAGCTCGACGAGGGCGTTGTGGACCTCGTCCCAGGTCTTGCCGTAGATGGAGACCCGCTTGCGGAGGCCGGAGGTGGTGATCACGTACGCGCGGCCGTGGTAGCGGCCGTCCTTGCGCAGGGTGATGCTGCCTGCGCCGTTGGGGTTGCGCTTGGCCATCAGGCCGCCACCTCCGCAAGGTCGGCGACGAACGTACGGACGGCGGCGGCCGGGACGCGGCGGGAGCGGCCGATGGTCACCGAGGGCAGGCGGCGGGTGCGGATGAGGTCGTAGACGGTGGAGCGGCCGAGCTGGAGCTGGGCCATGACGTCCGGGATGGTCAGCAGGAGCTGCTCGTGCGGGGCCATGGGGTCGGCCGCGCCAGCCGGAGCGGCGACGGGTACCGAGACGAGGACCGGACCGCCGAGCGAGCCGGCGGCTTCGGCGGAGGTGAACGACGGCGGCGCCGGGACGGTCGGCGAAGCAACGATCGAGAGTGCCATGCTAGGGACAGGACCCTTCAGTTGGCGGGCGCGCGAGCGCCCAGGTGCGGAGGGATCTGGCCCGGCAGGGGCGAAGGTTTGGCGACTGGACGCCTCTGCCGGGAACAGGAGAGAAGTCCCGACCGGCCCCGGTGCGGGGCGGCGGGTGACTGGGAAGAAGCTGTCGGCCCGAAGGCGGCACCGGGACGTGGTCACCGGCGACAGCGTGAACGGACCGTCAGATCGGTCTGTGGGCCGCACTGGCGGCGGGCATGGCAGAAGCGGCGAGACGGCCGGAGGCCACCTCGACATGGGCCAGACCAGTGGCAGTCTGGCCGGTGGCATGGCGACGCGTGGACAGCACGCGGTTCCTTCCCCGGTGGTTGGTGGGCGGCAACCCGGCACCGTGGTTGTTCGTCGTGGATGGGCGTTTTGCGCGGTTGGTAGCCGCAGTGGGGTGGACGTTAATCGGGAATCACGGCCGCACCAAATGGCAGGGCAGCGGCCGAGGGCGGCTCCGGCGGTCGGCGAGGTGCGGACTCCTTACTGGGTGCTCTCGGAGGACTCCAGGTAGGCGAAGTCATCGGGCAGCGCCGGGGGCACGACCTGCTGCTCGCGCATACGAGCACGCCAGTCGCGGAGCGCCTGGATGTCTTGCGCGTGAATTCTGTCGAACTCCGCGACCATGCGAAGGAACTTCGCTCGGTGCTCGGGGTCGCTGGCCAGGGCCGCCTCGCGGCGCTTCTCTTCGCCCATCTGGCGGCTGCGCGATGCGACCATGACGAGGATGCCGTGTTCCCGGAACATGTTGAGCACCGCCTGCGCGGGCGTCTCAGGAGCCTCCTGCAGCTCACCAGTCACCCAGGCCACCGCGTCCCACATCGACACTTCCCGCCCCGGCAGCACCTCGATGGCGGGGGCGGTACCGAGAGGGAACAGCATGGTGACCGGGGGCACGCCGAGGACCTCCGCAAGGACGAGGAGCTCGGCAACGTCGACACTCGCCCGCCGGCCGCTCTCGAGGTTGGCGATCACGGTACGTGGAATCGGGTACCCGAGCGCGGCGCAAGCGTCGGTGACGTCCTGGGCGCTCAGGCCGAGCTCCTTGCGCCGTGCTCGAAGAGCGTCGGCGACGCGGGCTGTCACCTTGGACGGCCAGTCGGTCTGTGTCATGGATGCAAAATTAGCTCCGATTGTGTGTCGCCGCAAGTCCGTGGTAGGGATTGAGGCACCGACTTCCCGACCGCCGGACGAGGTGAGCCCGTGAGCACACAGGAAGACCGGCCTGCTGTGTTGCAAGCCGAAGCCGCGGAGGAGTTCCCCAGACCTTCGCGCGGTGGCCGCTTCCGTCGCGCCGGCGCGTAGCCCGAGCGGGCGCGCACCCCAGCCCTGCCGGAGAACCCCGCCAAGCAGCCTCGCGACACCGGGCGGACCACCCTGTCTGCCGTGAGCGGATGGGGCCACTTCGCATTGGATCTTCAAGGGGGGCCGACATAGTGTCGAACTCACGCCGCCAAGCGGACGGTCGCATCAACACCCTCTGCACGGCTGGGAGTTGACCAAAACCTACTGGCCTCGCCGAAGAGGCCGCCCACCTACACCGAGGCCCTCGGTGCTACCAACACCGAGGGCCTCCACGGATCCCCTAACCGCCCATCCACGACGATCGACCGCGGTGACCGGATTGCCGTCCGAAATGTCACCGGGGAAGGAATCTCCGTGCCCAAGCGTACGACGCCGCGTGCCGCCAGCGCACGCCTTGTCTCGCACGCCTCCTCCCCGAAAGCGGGGTGGTAGGCCATGGCGCGCATCCGCACCATCAAGCCCGAGTACCCCGTCTCGGAAGACCTCGCGTCGGTGTCGCTTACCGCCGAGCGCACGTTCGTCTGCCTGCTTACCCAGGCCGATGACGAGGGACGTCAGCGTGACAACGCGGCGGTCCTCAACGGCGCGCTGTGGTCGCTGCGGCCCGAGCACACCCCGCTCGACACCGAGGACGAGCTGCGCCAGCTCGCCGAGACCGGCCTGATCTGCCGGTACACCGGCTGCGACGGCCGCCAGTACCTCCACGTCACCAAGTGGCACGAGCACCAGAAGATCTCCCACCCCACCCCCTCGCGCCTGCCCTCCTGCCCCGTCCACGAGCCTGCTGGCTGGTGCGGAAAGTGCAAGGCTAAGGGCCAGGGCTGCGCGCGCCCAGCTCTGGAGAACTTCCGGAGCCTTCCGGAACCGCTCGCGACCCTCGCGGAGGCCGTCCCCGCCCAGCGGCCCTGCTCAGCCGACGCCGAGTCCACCCCTGCAGTCGCCCTCCCGGTGCCCAATGCGGCAGCTCCGAGCGAAAGTGCAGGTCAGACGGCTTCTCCGGAGTTTCTCCGGAGGGCTCCGGAGAACGTCGTGCCTGGACCATGGACCTTGGACCATGGATCTACCCCTAACTGATCGTTTCAGAATGAGGTTCGGAGCTTTCGCAGGCAGATGATGCTGCAGGCGAGTTGGAGCAGGCCGAGGTGGAGGTCGGCGCGTATCTCG
>NZ_JBFBIL010000041.1:0-75910 GCF_040685575.1 Kitasatospora sp. NPDC088351
CCGGGCCCTCGGCATGCCCAACATCCGACGGCAGCCCCGCGACCTTCGACACAGGGATCACCCCAGATCAGCCGACGCGAACCGAAACACGGAGGTTAAGCATGCGCCTAACTATTCGACGCCGGCAGCGAATAGTCAAGCATCTGGTTAACCTTTCTTCCGCCAGGGGTGCGCCGTTCCCTCGCACACGTCTCGTCCGGGAGTACGCGCCCGGGCCCCACTTCTCACACATGGTCACCTGTGAGAGTTCCGCGAGAGGCCCGGAAGCGGTCACGTTTCACCAGGTGGCCATTCGCAGAAGTCCTCTCGAAACCCGCACCCTGGAGGCGCCGCCCCTCCTGCCCGCCACCGGCACGTCGCGCTCCAACTCGCCCTCGGTGCCCAGGCGGTCGACGGCCCCCGCGCCTTCGCCGTGCACGCCCGCCGGGCCGATTCCGAGGGCTGGACCAGGCACCCCTCCGGCACCCTCGACACGACGACCGGCAGCACGCCCGCGCCCGATACCGCCCGTCCGCCGTCCTGGCCCGTCCGGCCCCGGCCGCCGCCGCGCCCACCGAGCTCGATCTGGCGGACGACGACGAACTCTTCCGCCTCGTCGACGGCCGGCTCGGACCGGAGGAGTAAGCCCCACCCGCCCCGCACCCGGCCGGGCCACCGCGGCACCCACGCCGCGGCGGCCCGGCCGTTTTCGACGCAGCCCGGGTGATGGTCACGGAACGGCACCCAGGCGAGTGGAGATCTCGTTCGCGGCGGCGATCACCAGGGGCGCCAGCTCCGGCACCCGCTCACGCGGCAGGCGGTCCGCGGGCGCCGAGACGCTGACCGCGCTGGTACAGGCTCTGGAGTGGTCGAAGACGGGCGCCGCCACACACCGGATGCCTTCCTCGTGTTCGATGTCGTCGATCGCGTAGCCCCGCTGCCTGATCTCGCTCAGCGCGGCCCGCAGATCCTCGGCCGTCGTGATCGTGCGAGGCGTGTGCCTGGGCATACCGCTCTCGATCACCAGGTCGACCGTCGCCGGTGCGGCGTGGGCCAGCATGGCCTTTCCGACGCTGGTGCAGTAGACGGGTGCGCTGTTTCCGATCCGGGAGAACATGCGGACCGAATGCGGGCTGTCCACCTTGTGGATGTACACGATGTTCGGAAAGTCGGCGACGACGAGGTGGACGGTCTCGCGGGTCTGTGCGGCGAGGTTCTGCATGACATCGTGCATGCTGCGCGGGAGGTCCAGGCCGGTCAGGTACACGTTGCCGAGCTGGGCGTTGCGCCGTCCCAGACGGTAGCGGCCCGAGGGAAGGTGCTCGACCAGACGGGCCTCCAGGAGCGGCTGGATGAGGCGGAACAGCGTGCTCTTGTTCAGGCCGAGCCGTTCGCAGAGCTCGGCGATCGAGTACCCGGTCCCGTCGGTCTCGTCTCCGAGCTGCAGCAGGATGGAGATCGCGCGGCGCAGCGAAGCCGAGTTGTTGCGAAGCCCCGGTGTGGGGCTCAGCTCCGAGCTCACTTTTGGTGCCCCTCTCTGCCTGGAGCGCGCTGGGCGCCCGTGTCAATGAATTGTCATTTCCGAGCACGAAATCGCTTTGAGCGAGCATGCGGATCCCGCCGGCCGTGCGGCTGTTGCGCAGGTCGGCACGGGCCACGCCCTATTCCGTCGGGCGGCTGGCTATCAGGGTGCTGTTCAACCCTCCTTTTGTCCAGACCGGTTCGGCCGCAATCGAATGTGTGCGGGTTTTCCGCCCGGGGCACCCGGCCGGCGCTTTCCCCTGCACCGGCCGTCCGCCGACCGCCGATGTAGCAGGTGGAACCGGCCGCGGGGGCGGACAGGTACACCCGCCCGTCGCTGACAGGTTCCGCTCATGAATTTCAGCGAGGGGGGGCTCGTGGGTACGGGCGACCGGTCGGCCGCGGCCGGTGTGGCCAGCGCCTTTCTTCCGCGTGCTCGGGTCTTGACAGCACTATGGCGCGTCGGTAAACATTCTGCAATGCATGGCGCTGAATTGCATTGCAAACATCCCAAAAAGTTGCAATGCAAACCTCGCGGGAAGTTGCATTGCAAATCCTTTCCCCCTTGCGGCCTGCCGGCTCCCTGAAGTCAGAGCAGGGAACGCCGGCCCACCCTCGAAGAGGTCCGAATGAAGAAGCAGAACGGCTTTTCCTTGCGGTCCGCCGCGGGCGCCGCGGCCTGTGCGATGGTCGCCGTCGCGGTGGGGTGCTCACCGCCCGGCAGCAGCACGTCCGCGACGGGCATCACCGTCGCCGAGACCTCGGCGCCCTCGACCCTCGACCCTCAGGGTTCGGCGCTCTACGCCGACCGGTTCGCCTGGCAGCTCTCCTACCAGTGCCTGATGACCACCACTCCCGGAGGGAAGGTCGAGCCGGAACTCGCCACCGGCTACCAGCGCTCCGACGACGGGCTCACCTACACCTTCGACCTCAGACCGGGCGTCAGGTTCCAGAACGGTGAGACGCTGACGGCCGAGGACGTCGCCTTCACCTTCGACCGGTTGAAGAGCAGTCCGGACGGGATATCCGAGGAGCTGTTCCCCACCTTCGAGAAGGCCGAGGCGACCAGCGCCTCGACCGTCGTGTTCCACCTCAAGCGCCCCGACGCCGGCTTCCTCAACAACATGGCGAACCCGCTGGTCTGGGGCTGCGCGGTGATGAGCAAGAAGGCCGCCGCCTCCGAGAACCTGGCCACCCGCATGGTCGGCACGGGCCCGTGGGTGCAGGAGTCGTACCGCCCCAACAGCGAGTTGAAGCTCAAGCGGTTCGACGACTACTGGGGCCAGAAGACCAAGTCGGAGCGGCTCAGCGTCCTCTATGTGCCCGGCTCCGCTACGCAGGTCAGCGATCTGCAGGCCGGTGCGGTCGACCTGATCTTCACCGGCACGTCGAGCGCCAGGACGCTGTCCGGCTCCGACGGGCTCGAGGTCGGGACCGTCCCCACCGACTCCACGATCTTCCTTCAGATCAACAACCTCACCGCACCGTTCGACAACCTGAAGGTCCGCCAGGCCCTCGCCCTGGCGCTCGACCGCGACAGCCTCGCGGAGCACGCCTACAGCGGTGGCGGCGCCCGTGCCAGCCTCTACATCCCCGACGGCGAGTCCTGGGCGCCCAAGCCGGCCGAGGTGCCGTTCTCGACCCAGGACACCGCCAAGGCCAAGGCGCTCCTCGCGGAGGCCGGCTACCCCGACGGCTTCTCCACCTCGTTGATGTACATCAGCGGGTACGACCCCGGGACGAACGACCTGGCCGCGGCCCTCCAGGACCAGCTCGCCAAGGTCGGCATCAAGGTCAAGCTCGACCCGCTCGAACGCGGCGCCTGGGTCGACAGGCTCACCAAGGCGCAGTACCCGCTCAGTTGGAACGCGCAGTCGTACTACTCGAACCCCTACCAGTACGTGCAGCCGGCCGAGGGCCGTCAGGGGGCCGTCCCGGCCGAGTTGCAGAAGCTGCTCGACGACGCGCTGCGCGCCGGTGACCAGGCGGCCTACCAGGCGGCGCTGATCGCCGTCGAGAAGTGGGAGGCCGAGAACGTGTACCCCACCGTCACCCTGCTCGCGACGAACACCGTCGTCGCGTACCGCAAGGGACTGACCGGGGTGGAGCTGCCGCCGAGCCAGAGCCGCACGTTCCTGGCCCAGGTGAGCCGTGGCTAGCGCCCCGGAGACGGACCGTGCCCCGGCCGGCGCGGTCCGGGCACCGCGCGATCCGGAGCCGCTGCTCACCGTCGACGGGCTCACCGTGCGCTACGGGTCCGCGGAGCGGCCCGCCGTGGAGGACGTCTCCTTCAGCATCGCGCGCGGTGACCGGGTCGGGCTGGTCGGGGAGTCCGGGTCGGGCAAGTCGACACTGGCGGCGGCCGTACTGCGGCTGCTTCCGCCCTCGGCCTCGGTCAGTGGTCACATCGGTCTGGCCGGCCGGGACCTGACGACCCTGGGGCCGTCGGAGCTGAGGGCCCTGCGCAGCACCCGGATGGCCCGCGTTCCGCAGGACCCGCTCGGGAACCTCAACCCCGTTCTCACGATCGGGCGCCAGCTCTCGGACGTACTCTCCGCGCACCGGCCGCTCGGCCGCCGCGAGCGCACGGCGACCGTCGAGGAGGCGCTGCGCCGGGTCGGCATCGGCGACGCCGCGGTCAAACGGCGCAGTTACCCGCACGAGCTGTCGGGAGGGATGCGGCAGCGCGTCATGATCGCCATGGCGCTGCTGAACCACCCCGATCTGCTGATCGCCGACGAGCCCACCACGGCGCTGGACGTCACCGTCCAGTCACAGGTCGTCGAGCTGTTGCGCGAACGGGTCGCCGACGCGGGGATGACGCTGCTGCTGATCTCGCACGACGTGGGCGTGGTCTCCGAGCTCTGCACGACCGTGCTGGTGATGTACCGCGGGCGGATCGTCGAGAACGGGGCGGCATCCGACGTCCTGACCCGCCCCACGCACCCCTACACCCGGTCGCTGCTCGCCGCAGCCCACGGCCGGCTCCTCGACGACGTGGACGGCCGCAAGGAGGAGGTGGCATGACCGGCGAGCAGACGCCGTCCGGGATCTCCGAGGAGCGCCGGCCCCTGGTGCTCGACGTCCGGGACTCGGTCAAGCACTTCCGCATGAGACGGACGAGCCTGACGGGCAAGCGGCCGCAGGTGCACGCCGTGGACGGCATCAGCGTCCGGCTCCGCGCGGGCCGTACCCTCGGCCTGGTCGGGGAGTCGGGATGCGGCAAGTCGACGCTGGGCCGGCTGATCACCGGGCTCGATGCCCCGACGTCCGGCTCGGTGCTGGTCGGCGCGGACCAGCACGACGTCACGGCGGGTGCGGGCGGGAAGGTGCAGGCCGTCTTCCAGGACCCGGCGAGCGCCCTGGACCCCCGTATGACGGTGCGCGCCGCCATCGCCGAGGCGCTGGGCGGCGTTGCGAGGCCCGAGCGGGAGAGGCGCGTCGACGAAGCCCTCGCGGCCGTCGGTCTGCCGCCCGAGCTCGGAGCCCGCTATCCGCACCAGCTGTCGGGCGGTCAGCAGCAGCGCGTCTGCATCGCCCGTGCCCTGGTCGCCGGGCCGGACCTCATCCTGCTCGACGAGGCGGTGAGCTCGCTGGACGCCTCGCTCCAGGCCCAGGTGCTGGACCTGCTGGAACGGCTGCAGCGCGAGACCGGGACCGCGTACGTGTTCATCTCGCACGACCTGCGGGCGGTACGCCGGATCAGCCACGCGATGGCAGTCATGTACCTGGGACAGATCGTCGAGGAGGCACCGGCCGAGGCCTTCGACCGGCGGCTGCTGCACCCGTACGCGGTCGCGCTCCGTTCCACCGAGCCCGGCATCTTCCAGGGCGGGTCGCGCATCGAACGGGTCGTGCTGCGCGGGGAGCCGCCGAGCGCGGTCGACCCGCCGGCCGGCTGCCGGTTCGCGCCCCGCTGCCCGATCGCCGACGACCACTGCCGCCGCGTCCCGCCCGAACTCGTGGACGTGACAACAGATCACCGCGTGCGCTGCCACAAGCCGGGCGGGCTCACGCTGACAACGGCCGCCACCACGACCGTCGCGGACCTGGGAGGAGAGTCTTGATCCTCTACCTGGCCAAGAAGCTGACCAGTGCCGTCGGCGTCCTGCTGGCCCTCTCCGCGCTGGTGTTCTTCGCCGGTCGCGGGCTGGTACCGGGCAACGCCGCGGCGGTGATCGCCGGCGCCAAGGCCTCACCCGAGACGCTTGCCGCCATCGAGCACAAGCTGGGACTGGACCAGCCGCTCTACCGCCAGTACCTCGACTGGCTGACGGGCGCCCTGCACGGCGACTTCGGGGTGTCGCCCCTCTCCGGGCAGGACAACCTCCAGGTGATCGCCCAACAGGCGCCGGTCTCCTTCGAACTGGCGCTCATGGGGCTGCTCATCGCGGTGGCGATCGGACTTCCGGTCGGCGTGATCGCGGCGACCCGCTCCGGCAAGGGCCTCGACTGGGGTATCCGCATTCCGCTGCTCGTGGTCTTCGCCTTCCCCGGGTTCGTGTCGGGCTCGGTCGCGCTGTACCTGTCGGCGCACTTCCTGACCAACCTGTACTCGGCGAGCTACATCCCGTTCTCCGACAACGGCATCGGCAACCTCCAGACCATGCTGATGCCGGCGCTGGCGGTCGGGATTCCCACCGCACCGCTCGTGGCCCAGATGACCCGGTCGTCGATGATCGAGGTCCTCGCCCAGCCCCACATCACCACGGCGCGGACGAACGGCATCGCGGAGTGGCGGATCAGGTACGTCTACGCCCTGCGCACCGCGCTGCCGCCGGTGCTGACCCTGATCGGGTTCATCTTCGGCTTCCTCGTCGGCGGCCTGTTCATCGTCGAGGAGATCTTCAGCCTGCCCGGACTCGGGCGCGGCGTACTCGCCTCGATCTCGAACCGGGACTTCTCCCAGCTCACCGGCCAGGCTCTCGTCATCGCCGCCGCGTTCATCCTCGGCAACCTGCTCGTAGACATCGCGCTGCCGTTCGTCGACCGGCGCATCATCAACCGATAGGACACGGGAGCCAGCGTGACCAACACCGTCGCCCGCCCATCCCCTCCGACCTCCCCGCCTCCTCCCGCCCCGCTGTCCCCCGGGCCGAAGCGCGCCCGCCGCCGGCCGGTGCGCGGGCTCGTCGCCAACACCGCCGTCCTCCTCATCGTCGGGTACGTCCTGCTGGCGGTGTTCGGCTCCTTCCTGGCGCCGTACGGCCCGAACGAGGTCGGCGCCGGCCCGCGGCTGTCCGCCCCCTCGGCCGAACACTGGCTGGGGACGGACGCGCTCGGACGTGACCAGCTCTCCCGCGTGATCGCCGCCACCCGGCCGGCCCTGCTGTCGGCGACGTACGCGGTGCTGTTCGCCCTGGTGATCGGAACGTCGATCGGCATCGCGGCCGGGTTCCTGGGCCGGCTGTGGGACGGAATCCTCTCCCGGCTCGTCGACCTGCTGTTCGCCGTCCCCGAGTACCTGCTGGCGATCCTCGTGATCGCGGTGATGGGCAGCGGCCTGCTCAACGCCTCGCTGGCCATCGGCATCGTGAGCATTCCGCGGTTCGCGCGCATCGCCCGGGGCTCCACGCTGGAGATCGCGCGGCGCAGCTTCGTCGACGCGGCGCGGCTCTGCGGGCGGGGCAGGTCGTGGATCATGTTCCGGCACATCCTGCCCAACATCGCCTCGCCGCTCGTGATCATGACGGCGATCAACCTGTCGACCGCCGAGGGGGCGTACGCCGCGCTGAGCTTCCTCGGGTTCGGTGTCCGACCGCCCGACGCGGACTACGGCAGCATGATCTCCTCGTCCCAGCAGTACCTGCTCACCGATCCCTGGGTGGTCGCGTTCCCCGCGATCGCGTTCGTCCTGCTGGTCCTCGCGTTCAACCTGCTCGGCGACATCCTGCGTGACCGGCTGGACCCGCACACCCGCACCGCGGCCGGCGCCTGACCTCGGCTCGCCTCCGCTGTCCCCGTCCCCTCCCTTCCCTCCCCTCGCCTCCCCTCGCCTCGCCTCGCCTCGCAGGAGGAACATCACCGTGTCCGACCTCACCGGCCTGCTCGACAGCCAGGTCCCCGAAATCCTCGCGCGCCACGGCGTTCCGGGCGTCGCCGTGGGCGTCCTGGCCGACGGCGGGACGACACTGCTCGGCTACGGTGTCACCAACGTGGCCCACAGCCTCCCGGTCGACCCCGACACGATCTTCCAGGTCGGCTCGATCTCCAAGACGCTGCTCGGGTTCGTCGTCGGCCGTCTGGTCGACCGGGGCCGCGTGGAACTGGACGCTCCCGTGGCTCCGCTCTTCCCGGCCGGAACCGGCATCGACGAGCGCATCACCCTGCGGCACGTGATCACGCACACCTCGGGCATCGACGCCCAGAACATGATCGCCGACGCCCCGCGGCTGCTCGCCGACCACGCGGACGACTCCATCCAGGCGTCGCTGGCCCATTTCGTCCGCCGTCCTCTGCTCTTCCCGCCGGGCACGGACTACTCCTACAGCGGCCCGGGCATCATGCTGGCCGCGGCGGTGGTGGAGCGCGTCACCGGCCGGCACTACGCGGACGTCCTCCAGGACGAGGTTCTCGACCCGGCCGGCATGGCGGGGACCTTCACGACCGCCGACCAGGTCGTGACCCGGCGGGTCGCCGCGCCGCACGGCCGCGACCCCGAGGGCCGGGCGACGCTGCTCACCGACCAGGGGTGGCAGCGGCACTGGCAGCTCCCGGGCTGGGACGTGCCGGGCGGCGGCGTGCTCAGCTCGGTGCGCGACCTCATCCGCTACGCGGCGTACGTCACCTCGCCGGAGGCACCCGGCGGCCTCTTCCGTCCGCAGGGGCACCGGGGCAGCCCGGGGCGCGATGTCGGGCTCGCCTGGATGCTGGAAGAGCGTGCGGGCAGCCCGGTGATGGCGCACGACGGGCTGACCATCGGTTACGCGGCGCGCCTGGTGCTCATGCCGTCGCGGGGCCTCTGCTACACCGTCCTGACCAACTCGATCGAGGGAGCCACCGTGGCCGAGGAGATCGAGCGGCTGATCCTCACCGCGGTGCTCGGCGAGCAGCCCTCGCGCGAGTTGCGTCCGATCGGTGACGAACTGGCCGATGCCCTGCTGGGCACCTATGACTGCGGGTTCTACGGCACCGTCACGCTGGTCCGGGGCGCGGCCGAGGGCGAGATGGGCGTCATCGCGGACCAGGCCCCGGTGGATCCGGACCAGTACCTTGTCGAGCTCGCCTCCCCGGGCCGGCTCGTCCTGGCCCCGCCGGACACCCTCGTCGCCCTGGCCGAGGACGGCAGCCCGCTGGGTGACGCGCTCTCCTTCGTCCGGGAGCCCGACGGCACCGTGTCGGCGCTGAGGTACCACGAGCGGATCGCCCACCGGGTGTCCTGACGGTCCGTCCGGTCGGTCCGGTCCCGCCGGTCGGCCCGCTCCGACTCGCACCGGCTCGGGGCGGCCGCACCGCGGGGGCAGGGCGTGGCAGGGGTGCCCAGCGCAGGCCGGGCCGGTCCGTCGGAAAGCGCCGCGCCTGCCCACCGGACGGGCTGCCGATTCACCGCACCCGGTGGCGGACGGTCACCCCGGCCCGGCCCGGCACCGCCCCCGGCTCCGGGGCGCCTTCCACGGGTCTCGCCGGGCGTGACCGCCCGGACGGCCCGCTCGGGCGTCAGCCGAGGGCTTCGGAGAGCCGGACGAAGCGCCGGCCCGAGGCCAGCAGCGCCGGGACGGCGGCGGCGATGCCGGGGGCGGTGCCGCCGCCCGGGTGGTTCATATGGGCGATCACGATGGCACCGGGCGGAGCGGTTGTGACCTCCCGACGGACCTCGCTCGCGCCGAGGGTCGCGCCGCCGTCGCCGTTGACGGTGAAGCCCGCGACGCGTTCGCCCAGGTCGGCGACGATGCGGGTGGCGATGTCGTCGTAGTGGGCGGTGCCGGACCGGAAGAAGCCCGGCGGGTGACCGAGCAGCCCGGTCAGCTTCTCGGCGTTGTCCGCCACCTCGTCGTAGACCTCGCCCACGTCGCGGGTGCCCGCGATCCCGTACGCGGAGCGGCCGCGGACCGACAGCGGGCGGTGGACGGAGCCGTGGTTGCCGATCTCGAACAGCGGGTCGGCGGCCAGCCGGTCGAACTCCGCCGGGTTGGCGTCGATCCAGCGGGCGTTGAGGAAGAGCGTCGCGGGGACGTCGTGGGCCCGCAGGAAGTCGATCAGGTCGGCGTCGTAACCGTTCCCGCCGGGGCCGCCGCAGGCGTCGAAGGTGAGGGCCGTCGTGCGCTCGCCGCCCGGCAGCCCGGTGATCACCCTGGACACCTCCAGCCCCCACTCCTCCGGCGCCACGCCGCCGTACCGGGCCACCACCTCGGCCCGGCCCGGCCTCGGCGCGGGGGCGGTGGGCGCCGGGGTCTCCGCGGGCTCCGGCGAGGCTGCGGATGTCGTGGGGGGTGCCGTAGCGGGGGCGGGTGTCACAGTGGCGGACGCCGGGCCGGACGGCACGGCCGGCGCCGTCCCCTGGCCTCTCTGGCACCCCGCCAGCGTGCCTCCGGCCGCCACCACCAGTAACGCCCGCCGACTCAATGACACACCCGCCTCCATGGATATCGGACAACCCGACCATCTGTATCCATGAACCGGCCGATCACCACCCGCCGCAACCCCGCCCTGGCCGCCGGGATCGGCTCGCCACCGCCCGCCCCTACCCGGCCGAGTCCGGCGAGACGATGTCCCAGGTCCCGAATCGGGTCAGGCCTGCCGATCGGGCCGCCGCCACCGAAGCGTGGTTGTCGAGCTGGCAGCGGTACTGCGGCTGGTGTTTCCGTGCGAGGGCGTGCCGGGAGATCGCGCGCACAAGGCGTCGGGCGTGGCCCCTGCCCCGGTACGGCGGGAGCGTCAGCACGCCCGTCGCCCTCCCCGGACCCTGCTCGCCCAGCTGATGGCGGACCCCGGCCACCGCACCGTCTGGCGGCCCTTGGTGGAGATTGCGAAGTCGCACCAGTGGGAATACCTCAGCCAGCTTCTCGGCCTTGACCGCGCGGCTTCGGGGCAGGGCCGGCAACCGGCGCATGCGGCGCCGCGAGGACGGCGGAGAACTCTCATGACAGCTGACAGCGGGCAGATCCCCTATGAGCTCATCAACGGTCCCGTGGCCGACCCCTACCAGCCGCGGGTCGCAGAGACCTACAGCGACGCCACGCACCTGTGGCAGGACGTGATCGGCCCGGGCCTCTGGTTCCAGTTCGGCGTCTACGGCCAGGCCGACATGCCGGCCCCGCAGGACGAGTCCCCCGAGTCGCTGGACGCCTCCGGACGCCGCCACCTCGAACGACAACTGGACATCGCCGGGCTGAACGACCATGGCAGAGAGCCTGAGCGGATCCTGGACGTCGGATTCGGCTGGGGCACGGCGCTGGAACACCTCGCCCGCCGCTTCCCCCACTGCCCCCGACTGGACGGCGTCAACATCAGCCTCACCCAGACCGAGTACGCCGCCCGCCGAACGGCCGCGCTGTCCCTCGCCGGCCGCGTGAAGCTGTACCTGTGCAACGCTCAGGACCTGTGGCTCCTGCCCGACCCGGAGCAGCCCTACGACCTGGTCCTCATGCGCGGGAGCATCACCCACTTCTCCGCCGGACTGCTGGATGCGACCCTGCGCGCACTGGCATCCAGGATGAGCAGGGGAGGAACGCTCGTCATATCCGAGAGCCTGTACAACATTCCTCTTCAGGACTACACCTCCGCCCTGCCCGACGACGAGGACCGGCTCGCCTGCGGCCACCGCAAGACTCTGAACCTCCTGGCCGATGCGCTGATGAGGAATTCCTTCATGCTCCAGGACGCCCGCAGACTGCCCACCGACGAGGACGTCATCCACTGGCTGCAGGACGTGCGGGCCAACATCGAGCGGGTCTTCCCGCGGGAGATCCCCAAGGCGTTCAGAGAACTCCGCGACACGGCCGTCAACCTGACGGCCGCCCTGCACGAGGGCACCTATTCCGTCTACAGCATCATCGCGTCCCGCTGACCGGCCCTCCTCCGCGTGCGAAAGGGGGCTCTCATGCCCGCTGCCCCGTCCGGCGATCCGTCCGCACAGCCGCCCGCCGCCCTCCGGCTTCCCGCGTTCTACTGCCCCATCCCCCGCGCGGTCCATCCCGGCGCCGACGAGGCCGACGCCCACACCATCGCCTGGCTGGACCGTTTCGGGCTCTTCTCCGACCAGACCCAACGCGACCGGATGGCCACCACGCACTGTGGCCGGCTCGCCGCCCTCATGGCCCCCTTCTGCCCGTCGTCGGACCTGCTCAAGGTCTACGCGGACTTCTGCACCTGGGCCTTCGCCTTCGACGACGACTTCTGTGACGAAGGCCCTCTGCGCTTCCATCCGGCCGAGCAGGCCGACGCCTTCGGACGCATGCACCGCGCCATCGAGATCCCCGAATACCCCCTGGACCAGGCCGACAACTACGCGATGGCCCTGCGCGACATCCGCGTCCGGATCGACGCCCACGCATCCCCCGTCCAGGGCGACCGCTTCGCCGAGTGGATGCGCAACTACTTCATGATCGAACTACGCAAGTCGGGCAACTCCGCACGCGGTATCCGCCCGAACCTCTCCGACTATGCCGTCCACCGGCTCTACGGCGGGGGCGGAATGGTCTTCCCCCATATGCCCGCCGCCTTCGAGAACATCGACCTGCCCGCCGCCACCCGCGCCCGGCGCGACATCCACGCCCTCACCGAGATGGCCGCAACCGTCGTCACCTGGGACACCGACTTCTTCGCCTTCGTCAAGGAACGGGAACGCACCAACGACGGCAACAACCTCATCGAGGTCGTCGCCGCCGAATACGACCTCCCCGTCGACGACGCCCTCAGCACCGCCATGGCCATGCGCGACCGCGTCATGTGCCTGTACCTCAGGCTGGGAGACGCGGTCCGCGCCAAGGCGGACCCCCCACTCCACCGCTACAGCACCCTGCTGGACCACTATGTACGCGGCTCCCTCGAATGGGACCACGAGGCCGCCCGGTACCCCCGATACCTCCGTTCAGACGGCACCCTCCCCGTCACCCTCACGGGCTGGACCGACCACCCCGGCAGCGACGACCCCACCCCCCTGCCCATCCGCTCCATCTCGTGGTGGTGGCACCACGACCCCCTCGGATGACGACACGAACGGTCCGGTGCCGCGAGGAGCCCGCACCGGTCGGCCCCGGGGCTCCTTCACCGGCCCGACCGGCGCAGGCCGGGCATGGCTCACCCGGGGTTCACCGGGCCGGGTAGGAGGCGGGCGTACCGGCCGGGAGCCCGCCCGCCGCCGGTGTCCGCCCGAGCCCGGAGGCCCTCCGATGTCCGACCGCGACCACGACTCCAGCACCGGCCGGCCCGCCCTCGACCGCCGGCGCCTGCTCCGGAGCGGCCTGGCCACCGGCGCCGCCACCGCCCTCGGGACGGCCGCCGCCACCTCCGCCGAGGCGGCCGGCTCCCCCGCCCCCGACCGCGTCCTCACCCTCACCGGCCATCTGCCCACCGGCGCACCCGACTTCGTCCACCTCCCCTTCGACGTTCCCTCCGGTGTACGGGAGATCGCCGTCTCCTACGGCTACGACAAGCCCTCCGTCCCCGCCGGCACCCCCGGCAACTCCTGCGACATCGGCCTCTTCGACGAACGCGGCACCGACCTCGGCGAGAACGGCTTCCGCGGCTGGTCGGGCGGCTTCCGGACGGAGTTCACGATCGCCCGGGACCGGGCGACGCCCGGCTATCTGCCGGGGCCGATCCGCCCCGGCACCTGGCACGTCGTCCTCGGCCCGTACCAGGTGGCGCCGCAGGGGCTCGACTACCGCGTCCAGGTGACCCTCCGATTCGGCGCTCCCGGGCCGGAGTTCACCCCGTCCTACCCGCCGGAGCGGGCCCGGGGCCGGGGGCGTTCCTGGTACCGGGGCGACTGCCACCTCCACACCGTGCACTCCGACGGCCGCCGGCTGCCCGCCGAGGTGGCGGCGGAGGCACGGGCGGCCGGGCTGGACTTCATCGTCTCGACCGACCACAACACCACGTCCTCGCACGGGATCTGGGGGCCGCTGGCCGGTCCCGACCTGCTGATCGTGCTGGGCGAGGAGGTGACCACCCGCAACGGCCACTGGCTGGCGCTGGGCCTCCGGCCGGGCCGGTTCGTCGACTGGCGGTACCGCTCGCGCGACGAGGCGTTCCCCCGCTTCGCCCGCCAGGTCCGCCGCCAGGGCGGCCTGGTGGTGCCCGCCCACCCGTTCTGCCCGTATGTCGCCTGCCAGTGGAAGTTCGGCTATCAGGACGCCGACGCGGTGGAGGTCTGGAACGGCCCCTGGACGTACGACGACGAGTCGGCGGTGGACGGCTGGGACGCCCGGCTCGCCGTCGCGCTGCGGGAGGGGCGCTCCTGGCTGCCGGCCGTCGGCAACAGCGACGCGCACAGCGCCCCGCAGGTGATCGGCTCGCCGCACACCGTGGTCCGGGCCGACGACCTCACCCGGGACGCGGTTCTGGACGGGCTTCGGGCCGGGCGCAGCTGGCTGGCCGAATCGGCCTCCGTCCAGCTGGAGTTCACCGCCACCGGGCACGGCCGCCAGGCGGGGATCGGCGAGCGGCTGACCGTCCCGCCGGACGCGCCCGTGGACGTGCGGCTGGCGGTGTCGGGGGTGCCGGGCGGGACGGTCCGGCTGCTGACCGACGAGGGCCAGCTGCACCAGGAGTCGCTGCCCGCCGACGGTTCGGGCACGGTGGTCTGGCGGACGACGGCCTCGCTCGCCGCGTACGTCCGGGCCGAGGTCAGGCACCCGAGGGCGGACGGGACACCCGGCAAGGGCAACGCGATGGGCCCGGACCTCCCCTGGGGTCCGATGGCGGCGCTCACCAACCCGATCGTGCTGGGGTCCGAAGAGCGGTAACGCGACGCCCCGGCACGGGCTTTGGGAGGTCCGTGCCGGGGCGGCGGTCGCCGTACAGGCCCTGGGGCGCACGAAGGCCGGGGAAGGCCGTTACGTGTCCTGCCCGTTGCCGGGGGTGTCGCACAGCGCGTGGTCGACGAGGTCACTGGCGGCCCGCTCCTGTCGGAGTGCGCTGTCGGGCGAGTCGTTCAGGGCGGTGGACATGGAGACGGTGACGGTGCGGCTGCCGTCGTCGGTGGCGCCGTTCAGGGTGATGTAGCCGCCGTCGCCTCCTTCGTGGCTCCAGTAGCCGCCGCCGCAGGACAGGGGCCGGCCGACCAGGCCGAGGCCGTAGCGTCCGTGTGGCCAGAACGCCTGGATCTCCTCGCTGACCGGGACGGTGTCCCGCATCTCGGCCAGCCGTGCCCGGGGCAGGAGTTCGCCGCCGAGCAGGGCCTGGAAGAAGCGGTTGACATCCGCGGTGGTGGAGACGTAGCCGCCGGGGTCGGGGAGGATCACCTCGGTGACGTCGACCCGTTCGCCGGAGGGGAAGACCTGGTAGCCGTCGGCGTGTGGCCGGCGCAGTGTGGGGGTGCTGCCCGGCAGGTAGGTGTGGTCCATGCCGAGCGGTTTCAGGACCAGGTCCTCGACCTCCTGGTGCCAGGGGCGGTCCGTGACCTTCTCGATGATCATGTCGAGCAGGGCGTAGCCGGTGTTGGAGTACCTCCACCCGGTGCCGGGCGGGAAGTCCGGGCGGTGCCTCATCGCCGGCGCGACGATCTGTTGGGGTGTGTAGGTGTCGTACCGGCGCTCGTCGTACTCCTGCGGGGTGGTGAAGCCGGGGAGATCGTCGTCGTGGATGCCGCTGGTGTGCTGGAGGAGTTGACGGATGGTGATCCGGCGTCCGTCGTTGCCGTTGCCGTCCACCAGGCCGGGCAGCCGGCGGTCCACCGTGTCGTCGAGCGCCAGCCTGCCCTCGTCGACCAGTCGCAGGACCACGGTGGCCACAAGTGCTTTGCCGGTGCTGGCCATCCGGAAGTAGCCGTCGCGGGGCACCGGGCGGTCCGTGCCCGCCTCGGCGACGCCGCTGGTGGCAACCAGATCCCGGCCGGGGCCGGTGGTCACCCGTGCCTGGACGCCGGTGACCCCCAGCGCCCGGATGGCGTCGGTGTCCCGGCGCAGATCGTCCTGCCCGTATCCGGGCGCGGTCGCTTCGGCGTCGACCGGCGGCCGGAGGGCAACGGCCGCGCCGGCCAGGAGGAGGGCGGCCGCCGCCGCGGCCAACCACCGTCTGCCGATGCGGCGGTGCTGCCGGTCGGGCAGGGACGGGTCCGGGTGGTGCGGCGCTGCGGTCGGGCTTGTGGATCTCATGCCGCCACGCTAGGCAGGCGTCGGGTCGCGGGTCGCTACCACGGACTCCCGCAGGAAAGGTACAGCCACCTGTAGTGCCGCAGGGCCGCCCGGTTGTCTAGGGTGCATCAGGTGGGGCCTCCCACAATCCTCCTGTGCGACAAGGGAAAGCGAAACAAGTGCTCGGCATACCCGGCGCGGCCCGCGCGTGGTGGCTCAGGACGCGGCGCGGCGGGCGTTACCTGCTGGGCACCCTGGTGGCCGCGACGGTGACGCTCGCGGCGGCGCCCCTGCTGTGCGTTCCGTCGCTGGCGCAGCCCTGGACGGAGCGGCATCGCCGGCGCGCCGGGGCGCTGCTGGGACAGTCGGTCGAGCCGCGTCCGCGCGCCGCCCGCCGCAACGGTGGGTGGCTCGTGACGCAGGTGGTCACCGGTCTTCCGGCGGGCGCCCTCGCCCTGCTCTGCCTGGGCGGCCTGTTGCTCACTCCCGTCGTCACGGTGCTGTGGTGGGCCTTTCCCACGGCGCCGCGGCTGCCCGTGCTCAGCGTTCCCATCACCGGCTGGGGCACCGCGTTCTCGGTCGGCCTGGTGAATCTCGTGTTCCTGGCGGCACTGGCCGCCATCGCCCTCCCGCCGCTCGCCCGGGCGCACGCCCGGTGCTGCCTCGCGGTCCTGGCGCCATCGCCCGCGGAGCAACTGGTCGAGCGCGTCACCGAACTCACCCGGACGCGTGCCGACGTCCTGCAGGCGCACAGTGCGGAACTCCGCCGGATCGAACGGGACCTGCACGACGGCACCCAGGCCCGGCTCGTGGCCATCGCGATGCGGCTCGCCGTCGCCGGCGAAAGCCTCTCCGACGACCCCGCCGCGGCCGCCGTTCTGGTCCGGCAGGCCCACGCCGAGACCGAGGACGCGATGACCGAGCTGCGTTCCGTCATCCGCACCATCTATCCCCCGGTGCTGGCCGACCAGGGCCTCTCCGGCGCGCTCGGCACCCTGGCCACCAGGGCCGGGGTGCCGACCCGCATCGACATCGGCCCGCTCGGTGAGATCCCCGCAGCGGTCGAGGCGGTCGCCTACTTCGCCGTCACCGAGGCACTGGCGAACATCGCCCGACACAGCCGGGCCACCCATGCCTCGGTGCGCGTCACCCGCGACGGCGCGCTGCTCCGCGCGGAGATCGCCGACGACGGGACCGGCGGAGCGGACGCCGCCCGAGGGTCCGGCCTGGACGGAATGCGCCGCCGCGCCGCCGCTCTGGACGGCACCATGAAGATCAGCAGCCCACCGGGTGGGCCGACCGTCATCACCGTGGGGCTGCCGTGCGCGTAGTGATCGCCGAGGACAACGTCCTGCTGTCATCCGGGCTCGAACTCCTGCTCAACTCCCGGGGTTTCGAGGTCGTCGCGATCGCGGCCGACGCCCCCGGTTTCCTCGCCGCCGTCGAGACCCACCGACCGGACGTCACCATCGTGGACGTGCGGCTGCCCCCGGGCTTCCGCGACGAGGGCATCCGGGCCGCCGTCCAGGCCCGCCGCGACCGTCCCGGACTTCCCGTCCTGGTCCTGTCGCAGTACGTGGAGCAGGAATATGCGGGCCGCCTGCTCGCCGACGCCCGGGGCGGCATCGGATATCTGCTCAAGGACCGGGTGAGCCGCGTCGCGGAATTCACCGACGCACTGCGCCGTGTGGCCGGCGGCGGCACCGCCATGGACCCCGAGGTCATCGCCCAGCTCCTCGCCGCACGCAGCGATCCCGTCGATGCCCTGACCGCACGCGAGCGCGAGGTCCTCGCGCTGATGGCCGAGGGTCACGACAACGCGGCCATCGCCCGACGGCTCGTCATCACCGACAACGGCGTCCACAAACACATCGGCAACGTCTTCCTCAAACTCGGCCTGTCGGCCGGCGACAGCGGTCACCGCCGCGTCCGCGCCGTCCTGGCCCACCTCCGCCGCCATGGCGGTACCGCGCCCGGCCCCACGGCATCACACCCGCCGGCATGAACAGCGCCGTGCCCCAGGCGCATCGTCCCTTCTCGAACAGCTCGACCTGGCTGCCGTCCGGGCCTGTCGAGCGATCTGCCCTGATCGCTCGGGCCCGGGTCGGGGCCGGGTGGGACGGTCCGGCGGCGCTCACCGACCCGATCACGCCGGGGTCCGAGGAGCGGTTGGAGAGGACTCGGAGTACCGCCGTGGACTAGGTTGATCCCGAAAGCATTCAATCGTAGGAACGAGGCGGCCGACGGTCCGCACCGGGTCCGACCGACCCGCGCGTTCCGGCCGCCCGGCCTCCGCGCACCCGTTCCGACCCCGGCCCGCGAAGGGATCAGCAGCTGTGAACCGTACGACCGTAGGTGGGCCGGAGATCGGCGGCGGCCGGGGCGCCGGCGGCGTCGTCGTCCTCTCCGACCCGGCCGGGGCCGAGGCCGGGAACAGCGCGGTCGCACCCCTGCTGGCGGACGCGCTGCATCCGAGCGTGCATCTGCGCGCCGACGACTTCCGGCGGGCGGTCCGTCAGGGCTTCGTCCCACCGCACCTGCCGGAGGCCCGGCGCCAGAACGAGACCGTGCTGGCCGCCACCGCCCAGGCCGCCTTCGCGTACGCCACGGCCGGCTACCAGGTGGTGGTCGAGTGCGCGGTCGAGCCGGCCGCCCTCGGCGCCTTCCGCCGGGAGAGCCGTGCCACCGGCGCGGCGCTGCACTACGTCGCGCTCCGCCCGGCCGGCACCGGACCGCTGGACCGGCACGCCGTGGACACCACCGCGATGGACGAGGAGACGGCCGCCAAGTCCGTCCTCGACGGGCTGCCCGGGGGCGCGTACCTCCTCGGCTGGTGAGCCCGGCGAACGGCCCCGGTCCCGAGCGGGGACCGGGGCCGCGCCGTGACCAGCGGTCAGCCGGCCGCCGACTCTTCCGGGTCGCGCCGGCGGGTGCCGATCAGACCGAAGGTGCCGCCGAGCAGCAGCAGGGCGCCCGAGACGGTGAGCAGGGTGTTGGTGGCGTCGTTGGCCCCGGTGGAGGCGAGCGAGCCGCCGGTCGGCGCCGGGCCGGGGGCGACGACCTCGGCGGGCGACGGCCCGCCGGTGGGCTGCTCGTCCGGCGCGGCGCCGCCGGACGCGGTGGCGGTCCCGGACGTCGGGGCGCCCGGCGCCGTGGAGCTCCGGCCGGGGGTCGGCACGGCCGTGCCGGACGCCGTGGGCGAGGCCGTACCGGAGGCCGTGCCGGACGCGGAGCCCGACGGGTGCCCGGTCGGGCTCGCGCAGTCCGTCCGGCCGGACGTACCGGTGGGCGACGGGACGCGGCTGGACGCCGAGGGGGACGGGCTCCCGGTCTCCCGCACGGGGTCGGGCTCCAGCGTGCCCCGGCCGCCGGTCTCGTCGGCCGGGCGGGCGGTGCTCACCGTCGGGATCGGGATCTTGGAGCGGTTCGTGCCGGTGGGCGCGGGGCTGGTGGCGGACGGGCTGGGGCAGGAGGTGCCGCCGTCCCCCGGCCGGGAGTCGGCGTGGTAGCCGGCCACGATCCGGGTGAAGTCGTACGCGGCCTGCTGGACGCCGCTGCACGTCGCCGGGTCGTACGCGCCCCCCGTGCAGGGGCGGTCGCGGTTGACCGCCCAGTAGCCGAAGCGGGCGAGGTGGTGGGTGGCGGCGAAGTCCCGGATGGTGCGGAAGTCGGCGGGGCTCAACTGCTCCCCCTTCTGGTCGGTGCGGCCGTTCATCGACGAGAGGCCGGTGTGCCGCCAGGCCTTGTCGGCGTCCCAGCCGTAGGCGGCGGCGACGGCCTGCTGGAGGCCGGTGACGGCGGTGGTGGTGGCCGCCGCCATGGTGCCGTCGTGACCGGTGAAGTCGAACGGCATGGCCGTCCAGCCGTCCACCTCCAGGCCCGCCTTGGCGGCCAGCGCGATCAGGTCGGCGCCGTCCTTGTCGGGGCCGGTCGGGTCGACCGCGAAGGAGAGGAAGACCCGCAGGCCGGTGTTCTTGGCCTTGAGCGTCTTCAGCGCGTCGACGACCCGCTTGCGGACCTCGGGGGTGCTGAGCTCGGTGGACTCGATGTCGATGTCCACGGCCTTCAGACCGTAGGCGTCGACCACCTTCTGGTAGGCGGCGGCGAGCTCGGCGGCGGTGGTGCACCGCTCGCCGAGCTTGGCACCGTCCCAGCCGCCGAAGGAGGCCAGGACGTCCCCGCCCGCGGCCCGGATCTGCTTGATCTTCGCCTCGTCGGTGCCGCCGGTGAGCGCGCGGGAGCCGTCCCACTTCGGGTCGCACGCTCCGCCGGAGAGCACGTAGGAGAGGGCGAACTGCCGCAGACCGGTGGCCTTCATGACGGCGACCGGGTCCGGGGCGTCGCCCCAGCCGAGGTAGACGGAGGCGGCGTTGAGGCCGAGCGGGTCGGCGGTCGCGGCGGGGGCGTCGTTCTGCGCGAGGATGAGCACGCCGCCGGCGGCGATCGCCGTGGCGGCCACCGTGATCCGTCGGCGGCGGCTGAGCCGGTGTTTGGGCATCGGGACTCTCCTGGGCTGATGGCGGGAACGGACGGGCCGACCCGGTGTGGGGCGCACGACACGCGGAGCGCCCCGGCGGCGCCCCACAAGGGCACCGCCGGGGCGCCGGGGGGCCCGGATCCCGCCGGGGCGCGGAAGCCGGGAGTTCCTGGGCCAAGGGCCTGGTCCGAGCGGCGGCCTTCAGCTGTAGCTACGGACGGACGGGCCTGCCCGGTTCACCGGACCGCGAGAGACAGCCCGTCAGCCGCCTTGCCCGGAGCGCGAGTTGTCGGCTCCGGGCGGGGAACCGGCGCCCGCACGGGGGTGACGGGCGCCGGCGGCGGTACCGCCACCCCGTTCTACGGCCGGGGACCGCCGCGCGGTTCAGACCGGTGGACGCGAGTGGCACGGGGCGGTCCGGAGAGTTCTCGCCGGGTCAGCCGGCGGACGCCATGCCGCGGGCTTCGAGGATCGGTCGCAGCGCGCGGACGGCGTAGAAGCTGCGGGACTTGACGGTGCCGACGGGCACGCCGAGGACGGCGGCGGCCTCGGCCATCGAGCGGCCGTTCATGTGGAGTTCGACGAGGACGTCGCGGTGGTGGGGCTGGAGTTCGGCGAGCGCGACCGCGATGTCCCGGGCGGCGAGCACCTCGTCGTACGGGTCGTGGGTGCCGGCGTGCTCCTCGGGGGCGTCGTCGGCGACCTCCTGGGCGCGGGCGGCCTGCATCCGGAAGTGGTCGATGGCGATCCGGCGGGCCACGGTGAACAGCCAGGGGCGGCTGTGCTCGGCCCCCCGGTGGATGGCGGCCGGGTTCTGCCAGGCGCGCAGCAGGGTCTCCTGGACGATGTCCTCGGCCTTGCCCCGGTCCCCGCTGGTGACGCGGAGCATCGCCCGCAGCAGGTAGCCCCCGTGCAGGCGGTACAGCTCCGCCAAGGTGTGGTGGTCCAGGGTGGCGCGCTCCGGCCGGTCGGGCCTGGCGGTGTCCTTGGCGTGAGCGGTAGCGTCGATGGCCACGGCTGTTGAGCCCCTCGCAGCAGTTCGTCGGTACGGCGGGCGGGTGGTTCGCATGGGCCCACCCCCTTGCCCGGTAGACGTTTCCAGCCACCGCCAACACCGGACCAACGCTTCGCCAACGAAGATCAGGGCGCGGCGTTGGCGGGCCGGGGGCGCGGCGTTGGACCGGACGAAGGACCGGCGGCGGTCCGGTCCCCCCAGCGGGTTCCACACCCGCCCGCCGGGGTCACCCCGGGCACCGGCCGCGCCGGCGGCCCAGCCCCACGGCCACCGCGCCCAGGCCGACCAGCACCGCCGCCCCCAGGGCGGCCGCGGCGAGCGCCGAGGCCCGTTCGACGGAGGTCGGGTCCGCGGGCGGGGGCACCGTGACCGGATCGGCCGAAACCGGCGATTGGCCCCCACCGCCGCCGGGCAGGGCGGTGACGGCGGCCACCACGTCCAGGGTGCCCCAGCCGAGGGCCGGGTCCGGCAGGGCCGAACCGGGCTGGTAAGCCGTGGACTCCAGCCGTTGGACGAGCTGGTCGACCGTCAGGTCCGGGGTGCGGGAGAGCAGCAGCGCCGCCGCGCCGGCGACGAGGGCGGCGGCATAGCTGGGCCCGGAGCCGGTGGCGTAGCCGCCGCCCAGCCCGAAGCCGCCGACGGCGCCGCCGGGCGCGGCCAGGTCCACCCGCCCGCCACGGGTGGCGGTCACCCCCGGGCCGGTGGCCGCCCCGGAGGCCACGGCGCCGTCCGCGCCGACGCCGGTCACCGCGAGCACGCCGGGGTAGCCGGCCGGGTACACCGCGCCGTTGGTGCTCTGGCCGTCGGGCCCGGCGGGGGCGACCAGCAGCAGGCCCTTGGTGGCCGCGTAGGCGACGGCCTCGGCCAGTGCCGGGTTCGGGGCCGCCACGGGCACCCCGACCACGGCCACCCGGGCGCCGCCGTCGGCCGCCGCCCGGATGCCCTGGGCGAGCAGTTCGGGGGTGGTGCTCCCGGCGTCGTCGGTGACGGCCACGGCCAGCACCCTCGCCTCGGGGGCCAGGCCGGACGGGCCACCGTCGGGCGTACGCCGGCCGGCGATCAGTCCGGCCAGGAAGGTGCCGTGGCCCACGCAGTCGCGGCCCGCGTCGCCCTGGCCGTGCAGCCGGGGCCCGAGCCGGAGCCGGTCGGCCAGCATGCCGGAGCCGTTGTCCACGCCGGAGGCGATCACGGCGACGGTCACCCCGGCGCCCCGGCCGAACGGCCAGACGGCCTCGGGCCGCAGGTAGACCTGGGCCCAGGGAGTCCCCTGGGCGGCCCGGGCGGAGGGCTTGCGGCAGCCGCTCTGCCGGAAGTCGGGGAGGGTCTGGGTGACCGCCGCCTGATCGTCCGGGGCCGGGGTCTCGGCCCGGGCGGGCGCCGGCGGGCCGAGCAGGGCCACCGCCGCCGACAGCGCCAGGGCCGAGGACACCGCCGTCGCCGGACCGCCTGCGCGGGCCGGGCGGGTCATCCGCCGCTGCCGGGCCACTGCGGGCCGCTGTCCGGGCGCTCCGCGCCGCCGGGCCCGCCGGTGACGCCGAGCCGGTCCACCGCGATGTCCTGCGGCAGGAGCAGGCTGAGCTCGGAGACGTCGGCGAAGTCGAGCCGGCCGAGCCGGCCGGCCTGGCGGGTGATCATGCCCTCCAGCGTCTGCCGGGCGAAGCGCCCGTTGCCGAAGGTGCGGTCCCGCGGGACGGCCGCGAACAGTTGCTCCAGCGCCGCCAGGGTCTCGGGCGCGCAGGTGTAGCCGGCCGAGTCGGCGTGCCGGCCGACGATGGTGACGAGTTCGGCGTCGCTGTAGTGGCCGAAGTCGACCTGCCGGGAGAAGCGGGAGGCCAGGCCCGGGTTGGAGGCGAGGAAGTGGCGCATCTCGTCGTCGTAGCCCGCGACGATCACCACCACCTCGTCGCGGTGGTCCTCCATCAGCTTCATCAGGGTGTCCACCGCCTCCTGGCCGAAGTCGCCACCACCGCCGTGCCGGGGCGTCAGGGTGTACGCCTCGTCGATGAACAGCACACCGCCGCGCGCCCGGTCGAAGGCCTCCTTGGTGAGCTGGGCGGTGTGGCCGACGTAGCGGCCGACCAGGTCGGAGCGGGCGGTCTCGATCAGCTGGCCGCCCGGCAGCACGCCCAGTTCGGCGAGCAGTTGCCCGTACAGCCGGGCGACGGTGGTCTTACCGGTGCCGGGCGGCCCGGCGAAGACCAGGTGGTGGCTGATGGTGGCGGTGGGCAGCCCGGCCTCCTCGCGGCGGCGGACCTGGCGGATCAGGTTGACCAGGTCCTCGACCTGCTCCTTGGCGGCGGGCAGGCCGACCATGGCGCGCAGTTCGGCGAGCAGTTCGGTGCCGTCCCGCTTGGCCTCGGGCGGGGCGGTGTCCTCGGCGGCGACGTCCTCGGGCAGCAGCAGCGCCAGGTCCTCGTCGGAGATCTCGGGCTGGGTCGCGAGCCTGGTCGCCTGGCGGTCGACCATCTCCTCGAACACCTTGCGGGCCGCCCGGCCGTTGCCGAAGTCCTCTCCCCTGGGCATCCGTTCGAAGAGCGTGGTGAGGGAGTCGTGGGCGCCGTCCGCCAGTTCGTAGCCGTGCCCGACGGCGGCCCGCTCGACGATGGTGACCAGCTCGTCCACCTCGTAGTTGGCGAACTCCACGGTGCGGCTGAAGCGGGAGGCCAGGCCCGGGTTGGAGGCCAGGAAGTCGGTCATCTCGCCGGAGTAGCCGGCCACGATCACCACGATGTCGTCGCGGTGGTCCTCCATCAGCTTGACCAGGGTGTCGATCGCCTCCCGGCCGAAGTCCGGGCCGCTGCCGCCCGAACCCGCCGAGAGGGTGTAGGCCTCGTCGAGGAAGAGCACCCCGCCGAGCGCCTCCTTGAACACCTCGGTGGTCTTGATCGCGGTGCCGCCGATGATCGAGGCGACCAGGTCGGCGCGGGCCACCTCGGTGAGGTGGCCGCTGCGCAGCACGCCCAGCTCGGCGAGGATGCTCCCGTAGAGGCGGGCGACGGTGGTCTTGCCGGTGCCGGGCGGCCCGGCGAAGACCAGGTGGCGGCTCATCGGCAGCGCGGGCATGCCGGCCAGTTCCCGGCGCCGGGCGAGCTTGTTGAGGTTGACCAGGGTGGCGACCTGCTCCTTGACGCCGGCCAGACCGACCAGCGACTCCAGCACCTCCAGCGGGCCGGCCGCGGCGGCCGACTGCGCGGGCGCGCTCTCGGCGGCGGGCTCCCCGGCGGGTCCGTGGCCGGGGCCGGGGGCGGCTCCGGCCGGCTGCGCCGCCCGGTGGGCGGGCGCCGAGCCGGCGGTGGCGGTGCCGTGCGCGTCCGGCAGGCCGTTCTCCTCGCTGACCAGCTCCTCCAGGGCGAGCCGCTCGCTCGGCTCGCTCTGGCGCAGGCCGGAGCCCCGGTTGCGGGAGAGCGTGCAGCCGGTCAGCCGGACCGCCTCGGTGGAGTCGGTCCGCACGCCGTCGCCGATGTTCTCCGCCGCCGTGAGCTGGGCCAGCACGGCCCGCGCCCCGGCCCCGATCCGGACGCCGTGGCGGCGGTTGCCGGTCACCCGGACCCTGGTGCAGGTCAGTTCGGCGCCGTCCTCGGCCGTGATGCCGTCCTCGGCCGATCCGGACACCTCGCAGTCGCGCAGCGTCGCCGTGCCGACCCGGCCGAGCAGCACACCGGACCCACCGGCGCCGCGCACCACGGTGGCGCCGACCCGGGTGTCCGCACCCTCGGCGAACCGGAGCCCGGCCCGGCCCGCGTCCAGCACCTCGCAGTTCTCCAACTGCCCGCGTCCGTCCCGGAGCACGGTCATGCCGTCGCCCTTCGCGCGGTGGACGGCGACCCGGCGCAGGCGCGGGTTGGCGCCGTCGGTGATCAGCACGCCGGTGCCGGCGACGTCCCGCACCTCCAGCCGGTCGAAGTCGGCGGAGCTGTCGCCGGTCAGTTCCACCCCGTCGGTGCCACAGTCCCGGACGACGGTGCGGGCCAGCGTCGGGCCGGACGACTCGCCCACCCAGATGCCGGTGCCCTGCGCGCCGTCCACCTCGCAGTCCTCGAAGGTGCCACGCGAGCGGGCCGTGACGTGGATGCCGTGGCCCGCCGTGCGGGAGGCGCGGCAGCGGCGCAGCAGCGGGTCGGTGCCGGCGGCGAGCGCGATGCCGTGGCCGGAGGTGGCGGTGACGGTGCAGTCCTCCAGGACGACCTGGGCGGAGGAGCTGATGTAGATGCCGATCGTGGTGTCGCGGACGGCGGTGCGCACCAACCGCGTGGTGCTGCGCTCCTCCAGGGCGATGCCGGGCTTGTCGGTGACCGAGATCTCGCAGCCCTCGAAGGTGCCCCGGGCGTCGCCGTTGGCGCAGATGCCGTTGCCGCGCGCATCGCGCAGCACGCAGTTGCGCAGCAGCGGGTTGGCGCGCTCGCCGATCACCACCGCGGAGCTGCCGAGGTGTTCGATCACGCAGTCCTCGATGATGCTGGTGCCGCTGGAGGTCTCGACGATGCCGGCGCCCGCCGGGTTGGTGACGCGGCATCCGCGCATCGCCAGGGTGCCGTCCCCGCGGGTGAGCAGGGCCGTCCAGGAGCTGCCGACCACTTCGCAGTCCTGGACGGCGGCCTGCCCGCGCGGCACGTCGATGGCGGGCATCTCCTCGTCCTGCCCTTGCAGGATCAGGCCGGTCAGCTGCACCGCCTCGGCGGTGACCTGGACCACGCAGCCGCGCCGGGCGGTGATCCGGACGCTGCCCCGGGCCTCCGCGGCGGTGATGGTGACCAGCTTGCTGATCACCAGGTTCTCCTCGTACCGGCCGGGGCGTACCGAGATCACCGCCCCGCTGCGGGCCGCCGTCAGGGCGTCGCCGATCGTGCGGTACGGGCCGTCCCGCTGCTCCGGGCACACCGTCAGCACGTGGCGCGACATGGCGTGGCCTTCCTTTCCGTTGCTCCAGTGGTGGTGGTCGGCGGCGTCCCGCCGGTGCCCCGGCCGCACGGCGGCCGGGGTGGCGGAGCGGTCAGCCGGTGCAGTCCGCGCGGACGGCGGAGGCCGCGAGGTGCGCCTTGTCGGCGCCGCCGCCGCCCCAGTCGATGCCCCTGGAGTGCAGCATCACGGCGATCCGGCCGCCGCTCACCGGGAAGGTGCCGCTCGCGGTGACCCAGCCGCCCCGGTTCGCGGTCTGGTCGACGCTGAACGAGCCGATCGTTCCGCTGTTGGGCGAGGAGCTGTTCTGGACGGTGTAGTAGGCGGGCTTGCCGCCGACGGCCTTGCGGTCGCTGTTGTTCGGGACGTAGACGGAGATCCGGCAGGTGCCGCTGGTGACCGGGGCCGTGGTGAAGGTCCACACCACCGAGTTGCCGTCGTCCTTGGTCGCCGAGCCGGACATCGGGAGTGCCGCGTACTTGCCGTTGCAGCCCGAACCGGAGTACCCGCCGGCCGAGTTGATCGTCCAGCCGGTGGTGCCCTGCTCCCACCAGCCGTACTGGGCGTAGCCGGCGGCGGAGTTGCCGCAGTTGACGGCGCTGAAGCTCGGCGCGGCCGGGGGCTTCGGCGGCGCCGGCTGGCCGGGCGCGGGCTGCTGGGGCGCGGGCTGGCCGGGGGCGGGCTGCTGCGGCGCCGGCTGCTGCGGGGCGGGCTGGCCGGGCGCGGGCTGCTGCGGGGCCGATCCGCCGGGTGTGCCACCGGTCGTCGGCGGCTTTGCGCCCTGGGCGGGCGGGTTGGCGGGCCGGGCGAGCGAGTTCAGGTTCGTGCCGGATGCCGCGCCGGGCGCCGTACCTGGCGTCGTGCCGGGAGTCGTGCCGGGCACCGTCGCGGTCCCGTCCTCCGTCCCCTGCGGCGCGGTGGTCCCGGGGGCCGGGTCCTGGGCCGGCGCCGGGTCGGTGGGCGCCTCGGCGCCCGGGGTACCGGGCGCGGTGGGATCGGCCGGATCGGTGGGTGACGCGGAGACCGTGGGGTCGCCGAGCTCGGGGCCCTCGGCCAGCGGCTGGTCCGCCTGGCTCAGCCCGGCGCCGTCCACTGTTTTGTCACCGTCCCGGCCGCTGCCGGCCATCAGGAACGGCAGGCCCATCAGCACCACGCCCGCGGTGGCGGCGGCCACGAACACCGGTCGCTTCAACCGTGCCCGGCGGCCCGGCTGTTCGGCCGGCTCGGGCCCGGCGGGCGCCTCGACCGGGCCGGGGCCGACGGCGTGCGGCGTCATCGGGGGCGCCGGGGGTGCGGGAGCCGGGCCCGGCGGGGCCATCGGCGGCACGGCGGCGACCCGCCCGTAGTGCGGCACGGTGGCCGGGGCGGCCACGGCTGCGGCCACCGGGGCAGCGGCCACCGGGGCGGCCGTCTCCCCGGCGGGCGGCGTCGCGCTCGCCACCGCGACCGGCCCCGCTCCGCCGCTCTCCTCCATCTCCCAGGCCACCGAGGGCAGCTGAATGCTCGCCGCCCCGCCCTGAGCCCCGTTTCCACTTGTGCTCGTGCCCACCGCAGCTCCTCGGCTCCGCATGCAGTCCTGTCGGCGGAACCGCCCGGCCGACAGGGCCACGGACGCTTCCACTCCGTAGTCACGGCCCGGCCGGGCCCGACGGTTCACCTGCCGTCGGCGGACCTCCGGGCCCGGCCGCGCCGGCCTACCCGTTCAGCGCCCTGAAGATGTCGTCGGCCAGCGAGGGACCGACGTCGTTCAGCAGGTTCGGTGCCACGTCCGGGCCCGGGTGCGTCGGCGCGGCACCCGGCGCCGGCGCCGGCACGGGAACCGGCTCCACCGGGGTCGCGGCCCAGGCCCTGAGGTCATCGAGCGTGACGGTGCCCCCGTCGGCGGTCCGCTCTTCGATGAATCCGATCACCCTCCGCAGCACCTCGGCCCGCAACGACGCCCGGGGCGGCCATTCGAGCAGCTCCCGCACCAGGCGGGCCGCGGCGGTCGAGGAGCCGCCGGCCAGCTCGACCAGCCGGTGGGTCGCGCGGATGTGCTTGAGACCGTCCTCGTTCGTGCTCGTGAACTTCCCGTCGTAGGCCGTCCTCCCGACCCGGAACGTCCCCAGGAGCTGGTCGATCTCGGGGTCCGTCAGCTCGCTCTGCTGCCTCGGCTTCCCGCCCTCCCGCTCCGCCCTCGGAGTCTCCAGGGCCAGGTGGATCTCACGCAGGGCCGTCGGACTCTCGACGAAACGCAGCTCACCTCGCCGCTGCTCGCCGGTGAAGGTGGCGTAGGTGTCGTCCGGCACGTCCCGCTTGACCGTTTCCGCCAGCGGAATGTCGACCGTGAACGGGACGACCCCCTTCTCGGTGACCTTTTCGCGGTTTCCGTCGAAGAACGTCACCTCGATCTCGGCGGCCCCGGCGTAGCGGGCCATCGGGGTCGGGAACTTGCCGTTCGAGATCACCTGGCCCGCGTCGCCCAGCATGCCGCCGTCGCGCCACACCCGCTGGGCTCCGCCGGTGAGACCCGGGGTGTTGGTGATGTCGCCGGGGACCTTGAGGCCGACCTGGCCCTGGAGGCCCGCCTGCTTCGCGGACAGCTCGGTCAGTACGGAGCCGAAGGAGGTCCCGTTCGACGGGCTCAGCTCGACGGCGCTGTCGTTCTCCCGGTGTCGGAGCTCGACGAGCTTCACCCGGACCTCCACGCCCTTGTCCTGGCCCAGCAGCCATCGGCCCGGTGACGCCGTGGCGATCTCCATGCCCTGGCTCGCGGTACCGAACAGCGCCGACAGGTGGCTGTGGGAGGTGATGCTGCCGACCAGGTGGCCGATCCGGCGCCACGTCCCCGTGCCGAAGTACTTCCGCCCGCGCAGCCGCACCAGGTCCTGAACGCCTCCGACGTCGCCGAGCCAGCGCAGCACGTCGGTGTCGCGCAGTCCGGTCGTCCAGACCCGGTCCGGCGGGACCGTGGCGGTGACCGGCGCGGGCGGTTCCGCCGGGAGGGTCCGCGTCGGCTTGATCCCCGTGTTGGGTGCGGCGTTCTCCCTGGACGGGGGCACCGGCCGGGTCTCACCCGACTCGACGATGGTCTCGAAGCCGATCCTCGCGGTGCGCATCATGTGCACGGAGGCCCCGAACAGAGGCCGCCGGACGATCTCGAACTGCAGCTCCGCCTCGCCCTCGAAGGCGCTTCCCGCCACCTTGGCCTTGGTGGCGGAGCCGGCCGCGGTGGTCCGGCTCAGGAGGTCCATGTGGTCCTTGCCCCAGCCGAAGTTGCCCGACAGCCCGACCGTCACCGGCACCGCCCCCGCCACCGGGATGGTGCCCGTCACCCCGGCGGTGACGTTGTGGCCCTGGCCGGCACCGAAGTTGGTGACGCCGTCGGAGCTGGCGAAGGTGCGCTGCACCTGGGTACCGGCGTTGAACTCGGTGACCCCGGACTCGCCCAGGTGGACCATCCTGTCGCGGAGCACGGCGCTGACGCGCACGGTGGTCCGCCCGTGCCGCACGACGATCTCGTCACCGGCCGTCATGGCCTTGAGCCTCGCCTGGAGCCTGCCCGGGGTGAGCTCCTCCACCAGCTTCCGCCGGATGCCGTCCCAGTCGCTCCTGAAGGGGTTGCTCCCCGACTTCGCCGACGCCGACGCCGGCTTCCGGTCCGGATGCGGCCAGGGCTTCGACTCCAGCTGGTCCAGGATCGAGTCGCCCAGCAGGTGCTTGGCCTTGGCCGTCGTCCCGCCCGTCGCCGTTTCCTTCGTCCCGCCGGTCTCCCGGACCGGGAAGACATCGCTGACGATCGCCGAGGAATCCAGCCGGCGGCCGTCCAGGAAGCCCGAGGGCTGCTTCTCGGTGGACCGCTCCGACGACGCGTGCAGGGGTTCCGCATCACGCAGCGGGACGGCCACCCTCGCGGTCGCCGTCACGTGATCGGTGTACGAGCCGTCGTGCACGTTCAGCCACTTGTACCTGACCTCGACGTCGTACTTCGCGGCGACGTCGAAGAACGCGGCCGCCTCGGTGTGCTTGCCCCGGTTCGAGACGGATCCGACGGTGTCCGTGGCATCGCCGTAGGTACGGTCCAGCCGGTAGGTGTAACCGCCGGTGACATCGACGAACTTGGACTTGAACTTGCCCAGGAATCCGCCCTGGTGGCGGTTGAGGCGGTCCCACGCATAGCCCTGGCCGCTCGACGACTGGGTGCCGGACTCGAACTCGTACTTCCCCGCCATGGAGTGGTACTTGGCGTCTCCCAGTTTGGCCGTGACCGTGATCTCGGCGCTCCACAGCCGGCCGGCGACGGTCTCGGTGATCCTGCCGCCCCGGGTGAGCTGGGAGAGCTGGGTCCTGAGCGCGACCCGGTCGAAGGTCTCACCGATCCGCCGCTTCACCTCGTCGGACGGCTCACCGTACTTCGACCGCACGGCCTCCTCGATGGTGCTGCGCACCTTGCCGGCGTCGCTCAGACCGTGGACGACGTAGGAGGCGTTCAGCTCATGGTTCTCACTCATCCTGCGCGGCGCGACGTACTTGTCGGTCTGGTCCTCGCTCCGGTGGGAGCTGCTGGTGGACGTCTCCGTGGGGTGGCCGTCGCTCCCCCGGCTGCTGCCACCCGCGCTGGAGATCGTCCCGCCGTCGCCGGCACCGGTGTCGGTCTCCTTGGGTCCCTCGAAGACGGTCACCTTGTCGGACGTCCCCTCCTTGAGGGTCTCCCGGGCATCCAGGCCCACCTCGACATGCACGGGTGCCGAGACGTCGGGCTCGTCGCCGACCTTGCCCAGATGGATGTCCACCATCAGCTCGGCGCGGTAGATGACCTGCGCGACCGGGTACTTGCCGTTGGCGTACACCCGGTCGGCGTCACGGCCGCGCCAGGCGAAGCGGTCCCGCTGCTGGGTGCCGCCGGTGAGGACGCCCTCACCGCCCAGCGCCTCCCTCGCACCGCTGCCACCGAGTTGCCCCTGGGCGGCGTAGGTGCGCGCGCGCAGCCGGCGCTCGGCGGCGAAGGCGCCGGTCTCGTTCACCGGGTTCAGCTCGGCCTTGCCGTCCTCCCGCACCAGGGTCATCTTCTCGACCTTCGCGAAGGCGGTGACCACGATGCCGTCCTTGCCGTGCAGCTTCAGTTCCAGCGGCTCGCCCCGGGTCATCGCGGTGAGCCTGGACGCCAGCTTCGGCTGGCTGAGCAGGTGCATGACCTCCTCCCTGACCGAGTTCCACCCGCCCGGGAACTTCGCCGCGCCGCTCTTGTCCACCGCCTGGCGCAGCTCGGCGGTGCCCTCCAGGTCCCGGAGGACGACGGACTCGCCCAGCCCGTGCGATCCGGCCCCGGTGGGCCAGACGCTGTCCGGAGGCCTGATGACGTCGTACGTCGGCGGCACGACGGTCTGCTGGGAGCCGCCGGCCGAATCCGACGCCGGCTCCGGCGTCTTCGTGTCCGCCTTGTCGACGAGGATCCGAACACCGGCGTCGCCCGCCGCATACCCCGTGGTCATGTCCTTGAAGGTCACCTGGAATTCGACGCTGCCGTCGTAGATCACGCCGGGCACCTTGGACTTGCTGGTGAGCTGGGACACCCGGCTCTGCCCCGAGACCTCGACGAACTCCCGCCCCAGCCGCCCCGTGGCTCCGGCGCCGGCCACGGGACCGTCCAGCTTCGGACCGAAGGTGGGCACGATCGGCAGCTGACCCGCGTGGCCACGGTTCGTCAGGCTGCTGCGCACCTGCTGGACGGTGGTTCCGATGTTGAACTCGGTCTCCTTGGTGGCGCCGACCTGATGCAGGCCGTCGACCCTGGCGGTGATCTCGGCCGCGGCGACCGTCCGGCCCGAGCGGTCGGTCAGCACGACCGTGAGCGGCTCACCCGCCGTCATGCTCTTCAAGTCCCGCTGGAGACGGGCGAAGTCGACCTCGGCCAGGATCTTCTGCCGCAGCTCGGGCCAGTGGGCGGCGGCCTTCTTCCTGGCGGCCTCCTCCTGTTCCAGCCTCCTCGTCCTCGCCTCCGCGGATTCCTGCCGGCCCTCCTCCACAGGCTTCAGCCGGGACTCCTCCAGCGGCTTCAACAGGACCTTCTCCACATGGTCCAGCAGCACCTCCACCGGCCGTCGGCCCTGGCGCTCGCCACGGGGCGAGAGGTCCAGCACGATGTCCTGGCCGCCGACCCGACCGTCCTGGAGACGCTGCGGAGGTGTCTGCTCCGGCGTGCCCGGCGCAAGCGGTTCGCGCACCGGGACGGCCACGGTCACGCCGATCTCCACCTTCTCCGTGGTGTGGCCCTGCTCGGTGCGAACCGTGGAACCCTCGTGCCGGAGCTTGCTGTAGTCGATCTCCAGGCTGATCTCCGACGTGAACACGTTGGCGGGTTCGGAGGTCTTCGAACGCGCCACCATCCCTCCGCTGTCCAGACTGACCTCACCGTGGCCGCGGTCGTGGAAGTAGCCGGCGAGCTCGGCGAGGTCACCGGAGCTGCTCGAATGCTTGGCCTGGAAGCCGAGGTTGTACTGCCAGCGCACATCACCACGCGTCCCGGTCATGACCGACCGGTCCGCGCCGTTCTCGACCTCGATCTTCTCCTGACGCAGGAACGTCGACTTCTCGACCGTGGCACGCAGCGCGATGCTCCCGCTCCAGCCGTTGCCGTCGAAGGGAGCCACCCACACCTCGCCCCGGGAGAGTGCGGAGAGCATCGGGCGCAGCGTCGCCGGACCGAAGTAGGCGTCGGCGAAGGCCCGGGCCGCCATTTCGTCGCCCGCCATGATCCGCTTGATCACGGCGACGACCTTGTTCCGCGCCGCCGCCTCGTGGTCGGTCAGGCCGATCAGGAGGTCCGTGCCCGCGATGTGCCCGCCCTTGGCGGGGCCCACCGGCACCGGCGGCTTCTCCGGCTCGGGCATCGTCGGCAACGGCTCCTCGACGATCTCGCTCTGCGCAGGAGCCCGCTGCTCGGCCGGCTCGATGGGGTTCTGGTCCGTCGGCTTGTTCTCCGGCGACAGGTCGTCCCGGCGGGAGTCGGTCTCGTCCTGCTCCTCCTGCTTCGGCTCCTTCGGCTCCTCCGACTCGTCCTGCTTCGGCTCCTCCGACTCGTCCTGCTTCGGCTCCTCCCACTCGTCCTGCTTCGGCTCCTCCGACTTGTCCTGGTTCGACTCCTTCGGCTCCTCCGGCTTCGGCTCCTCCGACGCCTCCCTCCTGAGCCCCTCCGACTCGGCGGACCGGGACTCCCGGGGGATGGAGGTGCTGGCGTCGTAGCGGCTGCCGTCGCGGTGATAGACCGACACGATCTCACCGTCCCTGGGCCCGAGCTCCGCGACGAGCTCCACCCCGCCGGCGCTCTCGCGCACCACCTGGAGCCGGATACGGAGCGCATGCGCCAGCACGGCCGGCAGCACGGCCGCCTCCGGTCCGGCCGCCGTGACCGCCCAGTCGTCGACCATGGACCTCAGCCGGTTCCGGACGAGCACGTGCCGCAGTTCCTCCCTCAGCCCCGGCCGGTGGCCGATGTCGACGAGGTTCGCGATCTCCCTCGGCATCGGGCGGTACTCGGTGTTCACCCACTCCCAAACAGACTCCCGCAGGAGCGTCGCCAGCCGGTCCGGCAGCACCTGCGTCGGCGAGTAGCCGAGGATGCGCCGGACCATCTCGGGCGCGGTGCTCGTGACCGATTCCAGAAGGCTGAGGACGTCCTCCCCACCGACCGGCAAGGGTGCCCCGACCTGTGACGGAAGCCGCTCGTCCTCGGCAAGCCTGCGCGCCTCCTGCTCCTCCGCCGCCGCCTTGTGCGCCGCCTCCTGCTCGGCAGCCTTGTGCGCGGCCTCCTGCTCCTCGGCAGCCTTGCGCACCGCCTCCTGCTCGGCAGCCTTCCGCGCTGCCGCCTCCTGCTCCTCCGCCGCCTTGCGCACCGCCGTCTCCTCCTCGGCAGCCTTGTGCGCGGCCTCCTGCTCCTCCGCCGCCTTGCGCACCGCCTCCTGCTCGGCAGCCTTCCGCGCTGCCGCCTCCTGCTCCTCCGCCGCCTTGCGCACCGCCGTCTCCTCCTCGGCAAGCCTGCGCGCCGCCGACGAATCGGACTTCTGCTGCGACGACTCCCCGCCCGAGGTTCGCTCCATGAGCACGGGCGGCTCGATCGGCTTGCTGCCGTCGTAATGCCTACCGCGCACGTCGTAGTAGACCGCGACCCGTCGACCGTCCGCCGGCCCGTAGCCGCCGAAGTCGTGGACGCCGTCGTGGTTCATCAACCGGAGACGGACACCCAGCGCATGGGCCAGTGCCGGCGGAAGCATCTCTCCCGCGTCCGACGACCATTCGCCCCGCCAGTTCCGGATGGTCCGGAGCAGTGCCGCGCGTTCGTGGGGCGATACCGGCTCGGTGGCCGCGATGACGTGCTGCGCGGCGAAGTCCACCAGTTCGTGTCGGCTCAGTCCCACATACGCGTCCCGGGATTCGGCCGGAATGCGCAGGAGCAGCTCACTGTCACTCAACGCGTCGAAGCTGCCGAGCCGCTGCCAGCGGAGGGCGGACACGACCTCGGCCGGGAATTCCGCCGCGTCCAACTGCCGGTAGTGGTCCTCGACCTGACGCCGAAGGCCCTCGATCGGGTCGGTGGATCGCGCCGTCCACCGCTCGACCAGGTCGGGTGCGCTCACGGAGACCGCCCGCAGCAGGCAGAGGCCGTCGCCCGCCACCTTCACCCGGGGCCCGGCCGGTTCGAACTCCTCCACGTCGCCGGGCCTGCGGCTCGACTGCGGGGTGCCGTCCGCCCCGCCCGGGGACATGGTGTGCTGCAGGACGGGGTGCGTGGTGGCGCCGCCCTGCGTCACGGGCCTGGCCCAGAAGTCAGTGATCAGTCCGTTCTCCTGGCGGATGAACACCCGGTGGGTCGGGAACGAGTGCCCGATGACCGGGGCCAGCACCGCGCCGGGTGTCTGGAGCCGCGTCCGGGCGAGCTGGTTCTGCGCGTTCTCCAGCACGTGGAGGGCGAGGCTTCGCCGGTTCGGCTCCGACCAGTGGTCGGGCATGCCCCGGCCCGCGTCGGCGGCGGGGTTGGGCATCGCCGCGTCCACCCTCGGGGTGTAGGTCTCCGTCATGCTGGTGACGGCCTGCGGACGGACGCCCGTCCCGGGCTCTCCCGGCGCCCGCAGCGGAGGCGGCGGCGGGGTCGTCGGAGCCAGCTGGTGCAACTGGCCGGGGTTGTTCTCCGCCAGCCAGCGGATGTACCCCGGGAGGTCGCCGTTGGCCATCGCCCGGACGTCGGGCAGCAGGATGTCGAGCGCCGACTGGAGGGCCCCGTTGCGGATCGCTGCCGCTTGCTGGGGCTCCAGCTGACGGGCCTGGTGGTCCGTCGCCGCGAGCAGGGTGACGGCGTCGTGGCCGGTGGTGCGCAGGGCCTGCGCCGGGTCCTGGACGAAGTCCAGCCTCAGGCGGACCAGCGACGGTCCGGCGCTGCGGCCGAGGTACTCGTCCACCCGGCGCTGCAGGTCGGCCCGGGCGGGGGCCGAGTCCCCGGCGCCGAGGTGGATGTTGAGCGAGAGTTCGACGCCGGCCTGGCCGCTGTCGAAGCGCACATGACGGAACGTCGCCGGCACCCCCGGGGCAAGCTGCCCCACCCAGGGGGTGGACTGTGCGACCACGTCGCCGGCGCTCCACCGCTGGTGCGGTTGAACGTCGGTCGGGCGGTGGGTGAGGTGCCGGCCGTCCAGGGTGATCCCCTCGATCCGCACGCCGCCGGCCATCCCGATCCAGCGCTCGGGCGTGACCCCGGGCGGGGTCCTCAGCTGCGCGTTCGCGTACGCGTGCGCCACCGCCTGCTCGACCTGGGCGGGCGTCCAGTTCTTGGGGTAGAGCGTGTGCGTCTGCCAGTCGGCGCGCCGGTGCCAGGACTCCGGGAACCTGGCCTCCGGGGAGTCCGGGTGGACCTTGGGGTCGAGGAACCAGACCGAGGACCGGTAGGTGCCGTTGTCGTTCACCTTCCACGGTTCGTCGACCCGGATGCCGCGGAACGTGGCGGCCACCGGGTTCTGCTGGTGGTGCACACCGTCGAGCAGGTGGCGGTTGCCGTAGCGGACGTGGTCCTCGGTCGCCTGGGTGAACGTGCTGTCCGTACGACGCCAGGGCAGGTGCGCGGGCATGTCCAGCCCGTCCTGCCAGTTCGAGGGGCGGAACGAGACGATCTCCTCGCCCCGCGCCTCGCCCTCGATCCGCACCCCGGCGTACTCGCCCAGGAAGTGGTAGCTCACCTCACCCGACCGCTCGATCCCGACGGTCCGGCGGGCACTGAGCGGGTGCTCACCGGGGCGCGGGCCGTCGAGCAGCCCGGCACCCGCCGAGGGGACGAGCGGCGGGGCGTCACCGGCCCGCCGGGCGGCGAGGTGCGCCTGCTCGGCCGCGTACACGGCCTGCTCCGTCGTCCAGTGCTTCGGGAACATCGTCCGCGTCGTCCGGCCGGGCCGGATCTCCTCGATGTCGCCCGCCAGCCGACCGCTGTGCGTCGCCCGCTCGGTGGTCGTGGCCCCCACCTGGAAGGTGCCGTTGGGGTTCAAGGACCCCGCCACCTCGGTCGGCCGCGGCCGACCCGAGCCCAGCGGCGGGTACAGGTGGCCGCCGTCACCGTTCCGGGTGCCGCGCAGCGCGGTCTCGATGACCTCGCCGCGCAGGCCGACCCGCGTCGGCAGCCCCTCGGGCGTGAAGGTCGCCTCGGGCCGGCCGAGGACCCGGTCGATGCCCGTCCCCAGCTGCCGCAGGTTGCGCGGCTGCATGACCAGGTCGGTCGCGAGGGCCGGCGCCGCCCGGTAGCGGTTGTCGTTGTCGAGGTCGAAGCGGCCGTCGGGGATCAGGATCTGGGATCCCATCATTCCGCCGTCCGTGTACTGGGCGCGGCGCCCGTTGCCGGGCTTCGCCTCGCGGTACTCGTCGGGGAGCCCGAGATGGTGGCCGAGCTCGTGCGCGAGGACGAATGCCGGAGTGCCCAGGTGCCAGGCCCGGTGGTGCTCGCGCATCGACTCGGGGTGGATCACGACGGTCTGGGCGGCCGGACCGGCGGTGTGGACGAGGCCGGCGCGGATTCGCAGCAGGTCGCCGTTGGGCAGCCGCTGGCCGAGGTTGTACGCCTGGTCGACGCCTTCCGCCAGCCGCCCCTTCATCGCCTCCAGTGCCGCACGGATTTCCGGGATCCGAAGATCCAGCCGACTGGTGTCCAGGTGGAGCCGGACCGTCAGTACCGTCTCGCGGTCCCCTCCGGGCAGGTCTCGCCGGTGGACCTCGAAGCGCTGGCCGGCGCGTTCCTCCATCCCCCGGACGAAGGCGTCCGTCGGCGGCCGCACCGTTGCCAGCGGGGCCCCCAACTGCTCATCGACGGAGACCCGTCGGGCGAGCGGCTCGCCCCAGAAGTCGGTGATCCGGCCGTTCTCGGTCCGCACGTTGATCCGGACGTCGCCGAAGCTGCCGCGGTGCACCACCGGAGCCGGGGGTCCACCGGCCGGGGCCTCGTGGGCCGGTGCGCCCTCGCTGTGCGTCACGATCCAGTGGGCGGCGTACCGCCTCGTGTCCTGCGACCACGTGGTGGGCAGGCTGCGGCCGGCGCCGTCGGCGAGGACCGGGGCGAACCGCTGCGCGATGTCCCCGGCCTCCCCGTGCACCCAGCCGCCGGCCGAAGGCTGCTGCTGCTGCGCCACGGCCAGCAGTCGCGCGCCCGGGGCCAACGGCGGTGCGCCGGCCATGAATTCGCGCACCAGGGCGTCCAGCCCGGAGGTGCCCATGGCCTCCGCGAGGTCCGGGAACAGCTCATCGAACGAGGTGATGGTCTCGTGGGCGACGTCGACCTGCGGCGCGTCCTCGGAGCCGGTGACGAAGTTGAGCCGCATCCTGACCAGACCGGTGGCGCCCGGCACCCGCGGGGCGTCGTGGAGGTGGGTGTCGACGAGCTGCTGCAGGTGCTCCCTCATGGCCTGGACCTGCGGGGCGTCCATCCCGTCGGGGTGCAGCAGCTCGATGTCGGTGACGAGCTCCACGCCCTCCTGGCCGCTGTCGAACAGCACCCGTCGGACGTCGACCCGCATGCCGTAGTCCTCACCCTGTGCTTCGTGGAACTGACCACGGTGGGCGACATGGTTCTCCGACCAGGCGGAGTGGGGAGCGTGCGGCTGGTTCAGGGTCGGGCTGTGGAAGACCACCCGGCCGTCCACGGAAATGCCCTCGATCCGCACGCCGCCCGCCTCGCCCACCCAGCGCAGGACCTCGCCTGCCCCCAGCGGCTGGAGGTGGCGGCCCAGCGGTGTCTCGACCCAGTGCAGGGTGCCGGGGGTCTCGCGATCGGCGTAGATCCTGTTGGCGAAGGCCTCCTGGACCCGCTGGTCGGTGATCTGCGCCGTCCAGTCCAGCGGGTAGTACGCCTCCTTGCCCGGCGCGTCGGCCGCGCGGCGCAGGTTCCAGGGCAGGCCCGCCTCCACCGATCCGGGCGTGACCCCCGGGACCGGCGACCAGTCGTGGACGCGCACGACACCGTTGTGGTCCACCGTGTGGTTCGGGGCCGGCCAGGCACTCGGCCGCACCGGCTCGGGCGGCGCGCCGCCCGGGGTGCGCCGGTGCCAGACCCCGCCGGCCGGCTGCCCGATCGGCGTGCGCGCCGAGCCGGCCGCGTCGGCGGACCCCGCTCCGTGGACCGAGGCGGTGTGCAGCAGCGCCGGCTCGGCGTCCCCGTCCAGGAGTATCTGGCTGTCCGGGTACACGTCCTCGTCCGTGGTGTGCACCGGCGTGTGCTCGTCCGTGGTGTGCACCGGCGTGTGCAGCGGCGCCCCGGGGCCCGCCTGGTGCCAGGCCGCGGGGTTCGGTTCGGCCCAGAAATCGGTGATGAGACCGTCCACGAAACTCACCGTCACCCGATGGCTCGGGAATTCGTGCATGACGGTCCCCACCCGGGGGAGAGCCCCGCCCTGCTGCGCGCGCCGCTGCCGGAACTCCTCCAGGACTTCGAGGGCCACGTTCCTGCGGTCCGCCTGCGACCAGTGTGCGGGCATGCCACGCCCCGCCCCCGCCGCGAGACCGGGCATGGCCTGGTCGCTCACCCGCGCGGCGACCGACGCCGCCATGTCGACCAGTTGAAGATCCGCCGGACGCCTCGCCGTCCCGGGCAGGTCCGGCGTACGCAGCGGCTGCGTCTGCGGGGGGTCGTACGTGGTCCGGCCCAGGTGCGTCGGCATCTGCCCGGCGAGGCCCCGAACGACATCGGGCAGGCTGCGGCCGGTGATGTGCGTGATGTTCATGACGTCGGGCATCAGGGCGATCAGGGCGTCACGCCGGCCCCCGCCGAGGATGGCGGCCCGGTCCTGCTCCGGCGCCCCCAGGGCCCGGCTCTCCGACTCGCCGATGAAGACCATGGGGTTCAGCGCGAGGCTGCGGGCCTGCGCGGGGTCGTCGACGAAGACCAGCCGCACCCGGGCCAACGTCGGCCCCGCAGGTTCGGTGAGGTAGTCGTTGATCCGGTTCTGCAGCCGCGTCCGCTCCTGCGGAGTGACCTCGTTGGACACGTGGACGGGGACGTCGATCGTGACGCCGGTCTGTCCGCTGGGAAAGATGAAGTGGCGGGCGGTCAGACGCCGCCCGGGGGCGAGGTCCACCGGCAGGCCTTCGGAGCGCCACAGCTGGTTGGGGCTCCACCGGCTGTGCGGCTGCGAGGTCGCCGGCCGGTGCACCAGGTGCCGGCCGTCCTGGGTGGTGATGCCTTCGATGAGCACGCCGTCGCCGAGACCCCTCCACCGCTCCGAGCCGTCGGCCAGGAGCTCCCCCGGGCCCCTCCGCTGCTGGTAGGCCTCCGCCACCGCGGCCTCGATCCGGTCGCGCGTCCACCGCTCGGGGTAGAACGTGTGGCCCTCCTCGCCGGTCTGCCGGCGTTCCCAGTTGGCGGGGAGCCGGGCCTCGACCGAGTCCGGGTGGATCCCGGGCCTGAGGTACCACACGGTGGCCCGGTAGGTGCCGTTCTCGTTCATCGCCGACCGCGTGTGCGGGTCGACCCGCACACCGTGGAACCGGGCGGCGACGGGGTTCCGGTGGTGGTGGACACCGGTGAGCTCCCGCCGGTCCCCGTAGTGCTGGAACCGGTCGGCGGCGGTGGTGAACGTGCCGGCGGAGCGGTACGGCAGGTGGGCGGCCGCGTCCAGGCCGTCCTGCCACTCGGACGGCCTGAACGAGACGATCCGGTCGCCCCGGACCTCGCCCTCGATCCGCACGCCGCCGTACTCGCCCAGCCAGTGGTACGTGCTGTCCGCCCCCCGCTCCCGCGCGCTGCTCTCCGCGGTCGCCCGACTGCGCTGGTACCCCTCCTCCCGTCGGGCCGTGAGCGGGTTCCCGCCGTCCGGCATGCCGCCGTCCGACGGCCGTTCGCCCGCCCGGAGGGCGGCGTGGTGGGCCTGCTCGGCCGCGTAGGCGGCCTGCTCCACCGTCCAGTGCCTGGGGAACATCGTCCGCGTCGTCGGAGCGGAGCGGGGCACCTCGATGTCGCCGGCCAGGGTGCTGGTCCGGACCGTCCGTTCGACGGCCTCCCCCGCCACCTCGAAGGTGCCGTTGCGGTTCAGGGAACCGGCCACCACACGCGGCTGCTCCCGGTCCCCGCTCGACGAGGGGAACAGGTGGCCGCCCCGGCCGCGCGGTCCGTCCTCGCCGTGCAGCGCGGCGCGGATGACGTCGGCTCCGAGCTTGGCCCGCTTCGGCAGCCCGTCGGCCGTGTAGCCCTGGGTGACCCCGTCGAGGGTCCGGTCGATACCCGCACCCAGCTGGCGCAGGTTGCGCGGCTGCAGGACCCCGTCGGTCATGATGCGGACCGGCCCCCCGCCGAGGTGGTCCGCGCCGATCGAAGCCCGGCCGTCGGGCTCCGTGCGCAGGGATCCCATCAGGCCCCCGTCCGGATACACGGGGCGGCGTCCACGACCGGGCCTCGCCTCGGCGTACTCGTCGGGCAGCCCGAGGTGGTGCCCGAGCTCGTGGGCGAGCGTCGTCGCGTCGGTGCCCAGGTGCCACTGCTGATGGTGCTCACGCCCGTCCCTGGCAGTGATCGCCACGGTCCGGGCGGCCGGACCGGGGGTTTCGAGGAGTTGGGCCCGGACCCTCAGCAGATCGCCGTTGGGCAGCCGCTGACCGAGGTTGTAGGTCCGATCGACGCCCTCCGCCATCCGGGCCCTGAGCTCGTCCAGCGCCTGCCGGATTCCGGGATCCCTCAGGTCGAGGCCGCGGGTGTCCAGGTGGAGCCGGACCGTCACCACACTCTCGTGGTCCCCTCCCGGCAGGTCGCGCCGGTGCACCTCGAACCCCTGGGCATCGCGCGCCTCCAGTCCTCGGACGAACTCCCACTCCGGCGGTCCCACGGTGGTGAGGGGCCGCCCCAGGTCCTCCGTGACGGAGACGTTGCGGTGGTGTGCCTCGCCCCAGAAGTCGGTGATCAGACCGTTCTCGGTCCGGACGTTGATCCGGAGGCCGCCGAAGGAACCGCGGTGAACCATCGGGACCGCCGCCCCGCCGACGGCGTCGGCGAGGGGCGTGCCCGCGTTGTTCGTCCGGACCACGTGCGCGGCATACCGCCGCGCGTCCGCCGGCCAGTCCTGCGGCAGACGCCGGCCGGCGTCGGTGGCGAGGCCGGACGCGAACGACGACGCGACGTCCTCCGCCCGGCCGTGGACCCAGCCGTCGCCCGGCCCGGTCCCGGTGCCGTCGTGCGGCGACGGGACCGACACGGCGTGCAGCCGGGCCCCCGGGTCCAGCGGCGGCATCCCGTCGACGAGCTGGTCCAGCAGACCGTGCAGCCCGGCCTGCTCGACCTCCATGGCCAACGCGGGCGCCAGCTCGTCGAAGCCGGTCACGGTGTCTTCCCGCATGTCGATGCGCGGGCGGCCCTCCGACACGTCGTCGAACTCCAGCCGGAGCCGGACCGGCGGGGCACCGGGCGACCGGAGCGCGGCGTCCTGGACGTAGGCGTCGGCGAGCCCCTGCAGGTGCTCCATCATCGCCTGGGCCTCAGGGTGTTCGAGGCCTCCGGGGTGCTGCAGCTCGAACTCGGCGGTGACCTCCAGGCCTTCCTGGCCGCTGTCGAACAGCACCCGCCGGACGGCCAGCGGTGGTCCGAGGGCCACGGCGACCGGCACGTGGGCGTCGCCGACGTGGGCCACGTGGTCCTCACCGGGCCAGCCGGCATGCGGCGCGTGCGGCTGGTGCAGGGTCGGGCTGTGCAGGACGATCCGGCCGTCGACGGCGATGCCCTCGATCCGCACACCGCCCGCCTCACCGACCCAGTACTGGGCAGTGCCGTTGGGCAGCTGCTCAAGGCGTCGGCCCTGCGGCCCCTCCACCCAGTGCAGGGAGTCCGCCGGCATGTTCTCCGTCCGGAACCTGTTGACGAACGCCTCGACGGCATGCTGCGCGGTGGTCTGCGCCGTCCAGTCCCGCGGGTAGTACGCCCCCCTGCCCGCGGCCTGCGCCGGCCGGCGCAGGTTCTGCGGGAGGGCCGCCTCCGGCGACCCCGGGGCGACTCCGTCGACCGGCGACCAGTCGTACACCCGCACGACACCGTTGTGGTCCGTGCTGTGGCTGTCGGCCGGCCAGGCGGAGGGGCGCACCGGTTCGGTCGGCGTCCCGTCGAGGTTCGTCGCGGGGTGCCAGACCCCGCCGGCGGGGGGAACGGTGCGGGCCCGGGCCGGGCCGCCGGCGCCGGCGGGATTGCCGACCGACAGGGTGTCCGGCCCCACGGCCCCGACGATGCCGCTGTGCAGCGGGCCGCCGTCCGTGGTGCCCGGTGCGAAGTGCTGCGGGAGGTCCCCCGGGCCCCCCGTCAGCAGACTCGCCAGACCGTCCACCATCCCGGCCATGTGCTCGTCGTACACGCCCCCCGGCGGCGACGCCTCCGGACCGTCCCCCGCCAGCAGACTCGCCAGACCGTCCACCATCCCGCCCATGTGCTCGTCGTACACGCCCCCCGGCGGCGACGCCTCCGGACCGTCCTCCGCCGGCGGGTTCCCGGGCCCGACCTCCTCCGGATCGGGGTGTATGACCAGGGGTTCGACCGTCCCGGGCAGACCGGGCGCGCGAAGTGGCGCCGCCTCGACCGCCTGAGGGGCGCGCGGGAGCGGTACAAGGGCCCCCACAGGATGCTGCCCGGCCAGCGAGTGGATGTACTCCCCGAGGAACTGCCCCTGATGCTCCGAGAGGACATAGACGTCCGACGTCAGGGCGTAGATGAGGCCACGAGCATCGTTCCGGCTCGCGTTCGGGCTCTCCAGGCGTCCGAGCCAGGACACCACATCCCCGGCATTCCCCCCACGACTGTGCGCGGCCGCCGGGTCGTCGGTGAAGGCCAGCCGAAGCCGCGCCAGGTCACCTCCCTGGCCGAGGTACCTGTCCACCTGGTACTGCAGCCTGGCCTGGAGCCCGGCTGGGTCGGTCGCCACCTCGTCCGGACTCAGGTGGACCGGAACGGTCAGCTCGGTCCCCGTCTGGTCGCCGGCGAACTGGACTGCGCGCAGCCTCCCTTGGCGGCCCGGCGCGAGCGAGACGGTGTTCTGGGGCGACTCCGCGACGATGGTGGAGTCGTTCCACAACCGGTGCGGTTGGTCGAGGGTCGGGCGGTGGGTGAGGTGCCGGCCGTCCAGGGTGATCCCCTCGATCCGGACGCCGAGTGCCGTGCCGATCCAGTGCTCGGGCCCGGCACCGGGCGGGCTCTGCTGACGACGGTTCGCGTACGCCTCCGAGACCGCGTGCTCGACCGTGGAGGGCGTCCAGTTCCTGGGGTAGAACGTGTGGGCCTGCCAGTCGTCCCGCCGGCGCCAGGAGTCCGGGTGCCTGGCCTCGGGGGAGTCCGGGTTGATGCCCGGCTTGAGGAACCACACCCCGGCCCGGTAGGTGCCGTTGTCGTTCCTCATCCACGGCTCGTTGACCCGAATGCCGAAGAACTCGCCGGACTCCGCCGTCGGCTGGTGGTGCACACCGTCGAGCGTGTGGCGGTTGCCGTAGCGGACGTGGTCCTCGGTCGCCTGGCCGAACGCGCCCTCGGTGGAACGCCAGGGCAGGTGCGCGGGCTTGTCCAGCCCGTCCTGCCAGGTCGAGGGACGGAACGAGACGATCTGCTCGCCCCGCACCTCGCCCTCGATCCGCACGCCGGCGTACTCACCCAGGAAGTGGTAGGTCAGCTCGCCCGAGCGCTCGATGCCCACCGTCCGGCGGGCACTGAGCGGGTGCTCACCGGGGCGCGGGCCGTCGAGCAGCCCGGCACCCGCCGAGGGGACGAGCGGCGGGACGTCGCCCGCCCGGCGGGCGGCGAGGTGCGCCTGCTCGGCCGCGTACACGGCCTGCTCCGTCGTCCAGTGCTTCGGGAACATCGTCCGGGTCGTCCGGCCGGGGCCGGGCACCTCGATGTCGCCCGCCTGCCGACCGCTGTGCGTCGCCCGCTCGGCGGTCGTGCTCTCCACCTGGAAGGTCCCGTTGCGGTTCAGCGACCCGGCCACCTCGGCCTGCCGTGGCCGCCCCGAGCCCGGCAGCGGATACAGGTGGCCGCCCTCACCGTTCCGGGTGCCGCGCAGCGCGGTCTCGATGACCTCGCCGCGCAGGCCGACCCGCGTCGGCAGCCCGTCGGCCGTGAAACCCGCCTCGGGCCGGCCGAGGACCCGGTCGATCCCCGTACCCAGCTGCCGCAGATTGCGCGGCTGAAGGACCTGGTCGGCCGCGCGGCGCTCCGGCCACCCGTAGGGGTTGTCGCTCTCGACGTCGAAGCGGCCGCCGCGGATCACGGTCTGGCCTCCCATCAGACCGCCGTCCGGGTACACCGCGCGGTGGCCCCAGCCGGGCTTCGCCTCGCGGTACTCGTCGGGGAGCCCGAGGTGGTGGCCGAGTTCGTGCGCGAGGACGTACGACTCAAGGCCCAGGTGCCACGCCACGTGGTGCGCGCGCCCCGGCTCGGGGTTGATCACGATGGTCTGGGCACGCGGCCCGGCCGTGTCGAGGAACTCGACCCGGATCCGCAACTGGTCGCCGTTGGGCAGCCGCTGGCCGAGGTTGTACGCCCGGTCGACGCCCTCCGCGGCCCGCCCCTTCATCGCGTCCAGCGCCTTGCGGACCTCCGGGTTCCGCAGATCCAGGGGGCTGGTGTCCAGGTGGAGCCGCATCGTCAGCACGGTCTCGCGGTCACCGTCGGGCAGGTCGACCCGATGGACCTCGAACCGCTGCCCGTGGCGGGTCTGCATCCCCCGGACGAACTCGACCTCCGGCGGCCCCACCGTTGTCAGACGGTTCCCCAGGTCCTCGGCGGCGGAGACCCGTCGTGCGAGTGGCTCGCCCCAGAAGTCGGTGATCAGACCGTCCCTGACCAGCACGTTGAGCCGGACACCACCGAAGGTGCCGCGGTGGACCATCGCGACCGGGGTGTCGGCGGCCGGGGTCGCATGGCCAGGAGTGCCCTCGACCGGTACCTCGTAGCCCCGCTCACCCCTGGCCGGCATCGCGTGGTCCGGCAGGCCCTCGCTGTGCGTCATGACCCAGTGGGCGGCGTACTCCCTGGTCTCCGGTGCCCAGTCCTCGGGCAGGCCGCGTCGCGTCGCGGCGTCGACTCCGGGGTGGAACCGGCCGCCGATGTCGTGCGCCGGGGCCGGGATCCACGCCCCGGGCGGGAGTTCCGGTGCGTCGGTCCGCAAGTCCGCCCGAAGTCCGTCGAGGTCACCGATCGTCCTGTCCCACAGGGACGGCACGATCTCCTCCAAAGTCCTCGGACCCCGGCCGCCTCCGACGACGACATCGGCATCGCCGTCGCCGGGCACGTCGAGGAACTCCAGCCGCAGCCGGAACAGCGTGTCCCCGCGGTTCCCGGCCATGGCGACCAGGTGGTCGGCCTGCTCCTGCAGTTGGCGCTTCACCGCGTCAACGGCAGCCGCGTCCGTCCCGGCGTCCTGCGCCAGTCGGATCCGGGGGGACACCTCCAGACCCTCCCGACCGTTCTCGAACAGCACCCGCCGAGCGCGCAGCGGCACCTCGAACATGCCGTCGGCCACGGGCCCGGACGCGCCCTCCCGAACCACGCGGTCCGCGGGCCACGCCCCGGACCACTGGTCGGCCGCCGGGCTGTGGACGACCACCCGGTCGTCCACCGCGACGCCCTCGATCCGTACCCCGTCGACCTCGCCCACCCAGTGCACGGCCCGGCCCTGGGGAAGCTCGGCGGGCACCGGACCCTCCGGGCCGTCGGCCCAGTACAGCGCGCGGTCCGGCAGGCGGTCTTCACGGGAACGGTTCCCGAAGGCCTCCTGAACCCGCTGTTCGGTGCTCTGCGCCGTCCAGTCCCGCGGATAGTACGTGCCCTTGCTCGGCGCGTCCTCGGCCCGGCGGAGATTGGACGGCAGGCCCGCCTCGGCCGATCCCGGCTCGACCCCCGGGACCGGCGACCACTCGTGAACGCGCACCACGCCGTTGCGGTCGGTCGTGTGCCCGCCGGCCGGCCAGGCGTCCGGCCGTACCAGGTCCGGAGCGCCCATCACGTGCCAGGACCCACCGGCCTTCGGGACGAACGGCCGCACCGCGACACCGGGCGGCGGCTCAACGGCCTTCCCGTCGATCCCGGTCTCCGGGCGGACGTCGATGATCAGCCAGTCGTCCATCCGGCGCACGTACGTCATGGCGACGTTCTCGAACGTCACCCGGCCGGTCACCCGGTCCGGGTCGCCCGGGAGCACCCGTTCGGGTTCCGTCGTCCCCTTCGTCACCGCGTACATGGCGTCGTGGGCCGTCCAACCGCCCGGCAGATGCCCCTCGCGCGAGACGAACTCAGGGGCGAACGCCGGCTCGATCAGGCTCATTTCCTGCGGCGTCACCTGGGTCTGGACCTGCGGCCGCCGACTGGTCCCGGGCTCGATCAGATCCGACATCCGCACCTGGGGCTCGGGCAGCCACCGCGTGCTCGGCGCCCTGGCCGCCAGCTCGGCGAGGTCCCCGTCGGCCAGGCCGGTGAAGTCCGGAAGCAAGGTCGTCAGATCGACGTCGGCCTCATGGTTCTCCGGCGTGATCCGGGTGTCGGAGTGCGCACCCTCCGGTGACCCGACAAGTCGGACGGTGATCCGGGTCAGGCTGAAGCCCGGCACCCCGTGGTTCTCGGCGTAGGCGTTCGCGGCGAGCTGCACCCGCCGCACGTAGGCCGACTGTTCGCCCGCATCGAGTCCGTCGAACCGCAGCCGGACCGGAACGACGAACTCGACGCCGAACTCGGCGTTGTTGAAGCGGACCCGCTGCACGGCGACCTCGCGGTCGTTGTCCGCTCCGATCCCCTCCACGTGCCGCGGCGTGCGCGCCTCCACGGCATCCCGGTCCCAACTGCCCTGCTCGTACTGCAGACCGGCCGGGCGATGGACGACGTGCTGCCCGTTCCTGGTGACGCCCTCGATCCGGACGCCCTCTGCGGTACCGACCCAGTAGGTGCTCCCGTCGGCGCGCACGAAGCTGTGCTCCGGCGTCTCGGCAGCACGCTCCACCGCGGCGAGAAGCCGCTCGGACGTCCAGTGCTTCGGGTAGAACGTGTGCGCTTCCCCGTCCGCCCGGCTCTGCCAGCGGGTCGGGAACCGGGACGCCGGCGAGGACGGGGAGATCACGGGATCCAGGAACCAGACCCTCCCCTGGTAGGTGCCGTTGGGGTGCCGGCCACCGTGTACCGGCGGATCGACCCGGAGACCGTGCTTCTCGGCGACCCCGGCCTCCGGCGGGTGGTGGGCGCCCGTGAAGGTCTGCCGGTCGCCGTAGCGGACGACGTCCGACACCCGCTGCCCGAACAACCCGTCGGTGGCGCTCCACGGCACGTAGGCAGGCGTGTCGAGCCCGCTCTGGTCACGCGAGGGCCGGAACGAGGTGAAGTCGGCTCCCCGGATCTCACCCTCGATCCGCACCCCGGCGTACTCGCCGGTCCAGCGGTACGAGACCGGCCCGGTCTCGGTGACATCGCCGGTCCGGCGGGCGTGCAGGTAGGCCTGCTGCGCCGCGTACACCGCGTCGTCGGCCGTCCAGTGCTCGGGGAACATCATCCGGACCCGCCCGGGCCCCGAGAGGGCCGTGTCGTCCGCCACCCGGCCGCCCGGCGCCTCACCGGCGTCGGCGAGGAACGTGCCGTTGCGGTTGACCGCACCGTTCTCGCCGAGGAGCGCGCCATTGGGGTTGACGTCACGTTCCTCGCCGAGGTTCGGGCCCTCGCGGTTGATGTCACGCGGCAACGGCGACAGGCGGCGCCGCTCGGAGGCCGCCGGCGGGGTCAGGTGCCCGCCCCGGCCGTCCGGGCCGTCGAAGAGCGCGGCCCGCCGCACGGCCTCGGGGAACACCGCCCGCTCCGGCGGCTCGAACCCGTTCGGCTTCCGCGGGGTCGTCCCGAAGGCCCGGTCGAGCACCTCACCCAGCTGGATCAGGTTGCGTGGCATCAGCTGGTTCGCGCCGCCGAACTCCTCGCTCTGCAGCGTCCGGTAGTCCCAGTCGACCGCGTAGCGGCCGACGGTGTCCTTGAAGCCGCCTCCCATCAGCCCGGCGTCCGCGTACACCGGCCGCGGGCCCACCGACGCGGCACGGCGCTCGTCGTCCAGGCCGATCATGTAGCCGATCTTCTGAGCCTGGACGGACCACGGATCGTGCAGTCCCCAGTCACCCGGCTGCCGGCGTTCGTGGGGCTGCCGCACCGTGATCGTGTGGGCGGCCTCCGACGGGCGGTCGGCGAAGCGGACCTCGACCTTCAGCAGGTCCCCGTTGGGCAGCCGCTGGCCCCGGTCGAAAGCCTGGCTGACCGCCTCCTCGACCCGGCCCCGAAGGAGCGGCAGCTCCGTCGCGTAGGGCTCCGCGTTCGGGTCCGCCTCCTGCCCCACCCTGAGGTGCAGATTCACCGACAGGACGGTCTGCGTGTCGCCATCGGGCAAGGCGACCCGTCGGGCCTCGAAGCGCAACCCCGTGCGCTCCTGGATGGCGGCCGTGGCCAGCAATCGCACCGGCTCGGGCGAAGAATCGAACAGCCGCTGCCCGAACCGCTGTCCGGGCTCGCCCCAGACGTCCGTGATGAGCCCGTTCTCGTGGCGCACGTTGATCCGGACGCCGGCGAACTCGTCACGGAGCACGACCGGCGGCCTGCCGTCGGCGCCCGGACCGCCGACCACGTCGCCCGCCAGTGGGTAGTGGCCCTGGTCGAGAAGGCCCCTGCGGGCCCGGTAGATGTCGGCGGCGGCCCGGCGGACCTCGTCCGCCGTCCATTCCGCCGGCAGGCCGCGACGGGACTCCCAGGCCGGCCCGCTGAACAACAACCGGTCGCCCTCGACGGTCCCCCCGAACCCGTCGAGCAGGGCGGGCACCGGCTCGTCGGCAGCCGGCAAGCCCGGCTCGCGCAGGTGGAGCAGCGGGAGGTCTTCTCGCGTGGCCAGCCGTGGCGCCTGCTCGGTGAGCCGGTCCAGCGCGGCGGTCAGGCCCGGCCCGTCGGCGACGAGCTCCGCCGGCAGGTGGTCGGCCAGCAGCACCAGGAGGGTGTCGGCCGAAACCGTGCGGGTCAGCTGGGCGGCGGCCGGATCCTCGGTGAACTCCAGATCCACGGTCACCAGCCGGCCGTCGGCCCGGACGACGACATGATCGTCGGCCTGCCGTCGCAGCTGGTCCCTGGCCCCGGCCAACTGCTGGGGCGTCGCCCCCGCCTCCCCCTGCAGGTGGACCTTGACGGAGAACCGGACGGCCTCCTGGCCGCTGTCGAGCAGGTGGCGCCGACCGGTCAGGGTCAGTGCGCCGACCGCCACGTCCGCCGGCTCGGAGCGGTCCGCCACGCCGCGCGGGTCCCAGCGGTCGTACGGGGCGTGCGGCGTCGTCTCCGCCGGGCCGTGGGCCACGATCCGGCCGTCCCGGGAGATGCCCACGACCGGCATCAGGCTGATGTAGTCCCCCAGCCACCGGACGGTGCGGCCACCGTCCGTGGACAGCTCCCTGCTCCGGCTCTCGAAGGCCTGCTGGGCCACCTCCGCCATGATCTCGGGCGGGACCCACTCCGGGTAGAGCAGGTGCCCACGGTCGTCGGCCGACGTGTGCCAACGGGAGCCGAAGGCGGCCATCGGCGCCCCCGGCTCCACGGCCTCGTCCAGCGTCCACACGCGCACGCGTTGGAAATCGTGCACGTTCGCCGGAGGAAGATCCACCAGGTCCACGCCCCTGGCCTGCAGTTCCTCGGGCGTGGGACGGGTGTGGATCTCGGCGGAACTCCACCAGCCCCGACGGACCGTCGGTTCCCCGGCGGTGCGGGGCGCGGGGCGGAGCACCTCGTACGGCGGCGGTGTCAGGCCCCGCTGGTCGGCGGAGGGGCGGAAGGAGAGGAACTCGCCGTTCTCCCCCAGCTCGCCCTCGATCCGGACGCCGGCGTACTCGCCCTGCCAGTGGTGACCGGTCCCCGTCCCGACGACTCCGCCGTTGCGGCGGGCGTCGAGGTAGGCCTGCTCGGCCGCGTACACGGCCCGCTCCTCGGTCCAGTGCGCCGGGAAGCGGGTGTGCTCCCGGCCCGCGCCGGCCTCGTCGCTCCGGGTCCGCAAGGTGCCGTTGGCATGGCGGTGGACCACCTCGCCCAGGGCCGCTTCGCGCAGCACCTCCCTCCGGACGTCCGCTCCGAACGTCGCCCTGGCCGGCGGGTTTTCGGCCCCGTGGCCGGCTCCGGCGGGCAGGCCGAACGCCTGGTCGACCTCGGCCCCCAGCTCGCGCAGCCGCTCCGCGGACGGGACGGGGACGGCCCGGTCGGTGCCGCCGGCCAGGTGGTTCTCCACCGGCAGGCCGAGCAGGCGCCCCAGGTGGTGGACCATCGTCTCCCGCGAGGTCGTCACACCCCAGGAGGCCTCGTCGCCGGCCGCCGTCGTGGGGTTCAGCCGGACGGTGTGATGAGCGGTTCCGGGGGCGTCGACGAACTCGATTCGAACACGAAGCACCCGGCCGTCGGGCAGCCGGTGGCCGGTGTTGAAGGCCTCTGCGGCCTCCCTGGCCGTGACCTTCAGGTCCTCCGCCGTGCGGTTCCAGCCGGCGCGCTCCCACGGCTGCGCGGCCGACACGTCCAGGTGGGTGCGCAGGACGAGGACGGTGGCCTCCTCCCCGCCCTCGCCCAGGGTGCCGCGCCGCACCTCGAACGGCCGCTGCGGGCCGGCGCCGGGCGCGGCTGCCGCCAGGTGGCCGGGCTGCGGCACCAGCGGGATCTCGACCGACGCGTGGCCGGTCAGCAGCGCCGACCTCGGGTCGGGCGCGGCCGCGTGCTGCGCCGCGGTGTGCGCGACCGGCGCCGGCGCGTGCAGCATCTGCAGGTCCGGCCGCTCCGCGCGGGGGCGGGGCCGGTGCTGGGGCTCGAAGACCTGGTCCGGCGTCCCGTGGAAGTCGGTGATCTCACCGTTCGTCAGCTCGACCCGGAGCTCGGCACCGGCGAAGCGCCCGACGACGGTCTCCGACGAGCCCGGGGCGACCCCGGCCAGGTCCGCGACCCTCCGCGCCGCGTGGCGCTGTTCCACGACCGTCCACTCGGGGGGCAGGCCGCGGCCCGCACCGGCGGCGAGACCCGCCGCGATGGCCGGCCCGGCGCCCGCGTCCAGGCGTGCGTCCGTCTCCAGCCGGGTCACGGTCTGCGGGCGCTCACCGGTGCCGGGGGTCACCGGCGGGCGCAGCGGCGCCGCCGGCGCCACGTCGTCCAGGTGGAGGCGGTGGGCCCAGGTGACCGGATGCGCTCCGTCGAGTTCGGTGACGAGCCCGCGGAGGTTCCAGAGGCGCGAACGGAGATTCGTCTCGAATACGAAATCGATGGCCGGCGACAGTGGTGGGAGCCCCGGAGTGACAGCCTCGGGCCGGACGAAGTCGAGCCTCACCCGGACCGACGGGTCGCCGGGCTGGAGCGACTGCCGGGTGTAGGTGTCCGCGATCCCCTGGAGCGCCCTCCGCTGCTCGGGAGTCGTCTCGCCCGCCCGCACCTGGACGACCAGCTCGCTGCGCAACTCGCCGTTGCCGAGCAGGTCGCGGCGGAAGGTGACGCCGATGTGGTCACCGTCCTGCTGCAACGGGTGCGCCACGAAGGTGGTCACCACCCTGCCGCCGTCGCCGTGGCGGAACGGCTGCCAGGTGGTCGGCCGGTGGGCGAGGTGCTGACCGTCGCGGAAGATGCCCTCGATCCGGACGCCCTGGGACGTCCCGATCCAGTGCAGGCTCCCGTCGGCCAGCTCCGTCTCGTGCAGCCTGGCCCGGTAGGCCTGGTCCACCTGGTCGAGGAGCTGCTCGGGCCCCCATTCCCTGGGGTAGAACATCTGGCTCGGCTCGTCGGCGCGGCGGTACTGCCGGGACGGGAAGTCGCTCAGCGGCGCGTGCGGCGAGACCGCCGGGTCCAGGTACCAGACGGTCGCCCGGTAGGTGCCGTTGGCGTTCGCCGGCTGGGGCGGGTCGATGCGCAGGCCGTGGTCGGCGGGTGTCATACGCCGCCCGTGGTGGTGGACACCGGTGAGGGTGTGCCGGTCGCCGTAGCGGGCCAGGTCCTCGACCCGGTGGCCGAAGAGCGGCGTCTCCCTGGGCGGCAGCCAGTGCGGTGTGTCGAGCCCGCTCTGGTCGAGCGAGGGCCGGAACGAGGTGAAGTCGGCCCCCCGGATCTCGCCCTCGATGCGCACCCCGGCGTACTCGCCGGTCCAGCGGTACGAGACGGGGCCGGTCTCGGTGACGCCACCGGTCCGGCGGGCGTCCAGGTAGGCCTGCTTCGCCGCGTACACCGCGTCGTCGGCCGTCCAGTGCTCGGGGAACATCATCCGCAGCGACCGGGAATCGAGGCGCGCGTCCGGCGCGCCCGCCAGCCGGTCGCCGGGGACCTCGGCGCCTGCCACCAGGTAGGTGCCGTTGTGGTTGAGGGTCCTGGGCAACGGCTCCGGCCGGGGACGCTCGGAGGCCGTCGGCGGGGCCAGGTGCCCGCCCCGGCCGTCCGGCCCGTCGTGGAGCGCGGCCCGCCGGGTGTCCTCACCGAAGGACGCCCGGGCCGGGAGCTCGCCGGGGTCGGGCTGCCGGGGGGCGGTCCCGAAGGCCCGGTCGAGCACCGCGCCCAGCTCGTCCAGGTTGTGCGGCCGCAGCGCCACCGGGGGGTTGGCGGTCCTGTCGTGCTCCATGAGGGGGTGGTCCGCGTCGTACCAGACCCGGCCGCGCTGGTCGAGCGTGGGAGCGGTCATGAGGCCGGGCTCCGGGTAGACCGGCCGGGGGCCGGCCTCCGCACGCCGGTACTCGTCCCCGAGGCCGAGCAGGTGGCCCACCTCGTGGCCGATCACCCTCGGGGCGGAGTGCACGCCCCAGCTCTGCGCGTCCTCCTGCGTCTGGTCGAGCTGTACGTCGACGACGTGGTGGGCGTCCTCCGGACGGTCGACGAACTGGACCGCGACCTCCAGCAGGTCTCCGTTGGGCAGCCGCTGGCCCTGGTCGAAGACGTCCCGGACGCCCGCCTCGGCGGTGAGCAGCATCCGGTCGAGGTTCCGCGCGATCTCTGTCGGGCTCGTCCCCAGGTCGATCGGGCGCGGGTGGATCCGGACGGTCAGGACGGTCCTGGTGTCCCCGCCGGGCTCCGCCACCCGCCGGGCCTCGTAGGACTGGATGAACTGGGCCTGCAGGCCGGCGAGGAACGGATCGGTGGGCGGCCGGACCTCCGCCGTGGCCAGCACCCGCACGGGCGCCGGCGCCGGGGCCGCCAAGGCCTGGTCGCCGAGGCGCTGGCCGGGCGCGGCCCAGAAGTCCGTGATCATCCCGCGGTCGACCAGCAGCCTGAGGCCGACACCGGCGAACTCGCCGGTGAGGATCTCCGGTTGCGGGCGGCCACGGCCGCTGCCCCGAAGATCCTGGAAGACCTGGTGGGCTGCGTGGCGGGCCTCGTCACGTGTCCACTCCGGAGGCAGGCCGAAGCCGCCGTTGTCCCGGGCGGTGGGGGCGAACGGGCCCAGGACGCGCTCCGGGGCCGGGGGCGGCACAACGACGGTGTCGAGCGACGCCTCGTGGTCCTCGGCGGGGTCGCGCAGGCGGAGCAGTGGCGCGAAGTCGGGGTTCATGTCCCTCCGCGCGCGACGGGTGGCGTCGGACACGGCGTCGACCAGCTCGGCGGCCCGCTCCGGCCGGAGCGCCTGCGGCAGGAGGTCGGTGAGGTTCGGGCCGTCCCCGGGGTGGACGGCGGTGCTCCAGTCGGCGTCCCGCGGGTCCGTGGTGAACTCCAGCGACAGCGCCAGGCGCCGGTTCTCGAAGGGGTCGTCGGGGTTCGAGCGACCACGGTAGTCGTCGAAGTGCCGGCCTGCCCGGCGGGCCAGCTGCTCCTGCACCTGGTGGACCTGCTCGGGCGTCATCCCGACGGCCGGCCTCAGCTGGATCCTGAGGGTGACCAGGTGGACCTCGTGGCCGCTGTCGCGGAGGAGCCACCGTCCGCCCATGGCCTGGCCCTGGAACCGCACCTCCCTCTCGTCCGACAGGAAGAGCTCGCGGCTCTGCCTCCAGTACGGGTTGGGGTCGGGCCGGTCCTCGGCCGGTCCGTGCGCCACGACCCGGCCGTCCTGCGAGATCCCGGCGATCGGCAGCTCGTCGAAGCCGCCGAGCCAGCGGGTCCGGCCGTCCCTCAGGTCGATGCGGAGGGTCTGGGGGTCGGCCGCCACCGTGGCGGCCGCATGGGCGGCCTGCTCGGGCGTCCAGTGCTCGGGGTAGAGCAGGTGCCCGCGCGGGTCCGGCGACCGCTGCCAGCGTGACGGGAACTGCGCCAACGGCGCGCCCGGGGCCACGGCCGGGTCTAGCTCCCGGACATCCGCCTGACGGGCGCCGTAGTCGGTCTCCTCCATCCCGTCCGAGAACCGCACGCCCCGGCGCCCCGCACCCGGCAGGCCGCCGCCGTGGGTGGGCAGGTCCGGGGAGAACCCGGCCGCCGTCAGGCCGTCCTGGTCGGCGGACGGGCGGAACGAGACGAACCCGCCCGCGCCGTCCAGCTCGCCCTCGATCCGGACGCCCGCGTACTCGCCCTGCCAGTGGCGGCCGGTCTCGGTATCCTCGACCCCGCCGTTGCGGCGTGCGTGGAGGTACGCCTGCTCGGCCGCGTACACCGCGCCCTCGGCGGTCCAGCGGGCCGGGAACAGGGTGCTCTCCCCGCCCGTCTCCGTCCGGACCAGCACGGTGCCGTTGGCGTGGCGCCACATCACCCGGTCCGGGCCGATCGCCTCCGGATGGAGGCCGGCCGGCAGGTGGCCCGCCGTCCCGGGGCCTCCGGTCAGAGCCCTGGTGCGGACCGCCTCGTCGAACACCGCCCTGGTCGGCAGGGGGGAGGAGTCGGTCCGGAAGGGCCCGCCAGACACCTGGTCCGCGACGCCGCCCAGCGCGTTCAGCCGCTCCGGTGTCAGCGCCGGGACGACCCGGCCCGCTCCGCCGCCCGTGTGCACCTCGACCGGCAGGTCGAAGGCGCGGCCCAGCTGGTGGACCAGCTCCTCCTGGGAGATCCCCAGGTGCCAGTTCCGGTCGTTCTGACGGGCGCTGCCGTCGTGCAGGCGCACCGTGCGGTGGGCGTCGGCCGCGTTCTCCACGAACTCCACCCGTACCCGCAGCAGGCTGCCGTCGGGCAGCCGGTGGCCGGTGCTGAACTGCTCGGCCCCGGCCCTGACCCGCGCCTCCAGCGCGTTCACCGCGGCCGTCCGGTCGACCGGCCGGCCCTGCGCGTCGTGGGTCGGCAGGACCGAGCGGTCCAGGTGGGTCCGCAGGACGAGGACCGTGGCGTCCTCCCCGCCCTGCCGCAAGGTGCCCCTCCGCAGCTCGAACCGGCGCTGTGGACCGCCGGCCGGCGTGACCTCGGCCGAGGTGTGGCCCGGCCGCAGCTCGGTTGCCGGGTCTGGAGCCGCGTGCGGAACGGCACCGGCCGCCGACGACGAGGAAGAGGAGGAGGAAGAGGAGGACGTCAGCGGCGCGCCGCTCGGCTCGGGAAGGGGGTGGGTGCGCTGGGGCGGGAACGTCTGGTCCGGCAGACCGCCGAAGTCCACGATCCGGCCGCCCTCGGTCCGGATCTCCATCCGGACCCCGCCGTACCGGCGCTCGGTGATCCGCTGGTTCGGGTTGTCCGGATCCACCCGGCTGGAGACCAGGGTCGCGTTGGCCGCCGCGTACCTGGCTTCGGCCGGGGTCCACTCGCGGGGCAGGCCGCGGCCGGCGTCCGGGGCGAGCGACGCGGCGAAGGCCCGTGTGAGGAACGGCTCCGCCTCCGTCATCCGGCTGACGGTGGGCGGGCGTTCACCCGTCCCGGGTGTACCGGGCTCGCGCAGCGGGGGTGCCACCGGGCGCGGGGGCCCGCTGTCCGTCCAGCCGGCCCCTGGGGCGCCGTCACCGAGCGAGCGGACCAGCTCCGGGAAGGGGGTCGGGGCGTCGGTCAACTCGGGCAGGAACGTCCGCAGGTCGAGGACGTCCGGGTCGGTGTCGCTGCGGACCGTGGCCCTGAAGTGGGTGTCCTGGGCGTTCTCGGTGAACTCGATCCTCAGCTTCACCGGCGGATCGCCCGCCGTCCGCTGTGCGCGGACGTAGGCGTCGGTGGCCTTCTGGAGCGCCTTCGGGAACTCCGCGACCGGGCCGGGCCGCATGCCCTCCTCGAAGCTCAGGTGCACCTTGGCGGTGAGTTCGATGCCCTCCTGCCCGCTGTCGAACCGGGCGTGCCGGACGGTCACCTCGTGGCCGCCGGCGCCGACCCTCACGGAGGTCGGCGCGGACAGCTCGACCACACTCTCCTGGCGCCAGTGGGTGAGCGGCTGCTCGGTGGTCGGCCGGTGGACCAGGTGGAGCCCGTCCCGGGTGATCCCCTCGATCCGCACACCGCGTGCCTCGCCCACCCAGTGCACCGCACCGGAGTCCGTGCGCCGGGAGCTGCTCCGCGCCGCGTACGCGTCCCGGGCGGCGTCCAGGACGTCGCCCGGCGACCAGTTCTCGGGGTACAGCGTGTGCGTCTCGCCGTCGGCGCGGCGGTGCCAGCGTGACGGGAAGTTCTCCATCGGGGAGCCGGGGGCCACGGTCGGGTCGAGGAACCAGACGTCCGCCCGGTAGGTGCCGTTGTCGTGGGCCGGGGACGACGACCGCTCCACCTTGATGCCGTGGACCTGGGCGGCCGCCGGGGTCGGTGCGTGGTGGACGCCGGTGAGGGTCTGCCGGTCGCCGAAGCGGGTGTGCACCTCCGTGCCCAGACCGAAGACCCGGTTCGCGGGTCGCATCGGCTCGTGGGTCGGGGTGACCAGCCCGGTCTGGTCCTCGGAGGGCCGGAAGGTGCCGAAGTGACCGTTGGTCAGTTCGCCCTCGATCCGCACGCCGCCGTACTCGCCGACCCAGTGGTACGCGGCACCGTTCTCGGTGACCCGGCCGGTGCGGCGGGCCGTGTGGTAGGCCTGCTCGGCCGCGTACACGGCGTCGTCCGCCGTCCAGTGCTCGGGGAACATCGTCCGCTTGCCGCCCTGCGGCCCGTCGGTGGGCGCCGGACGGGGCGTCACCGCGAGATCGCCGGCCGACGCGCTGGTGACCACCCGCGGCGGCTCGACGGGCGGGGTCTCGACCCGGAAGGTGCCGTTGCGGTTCACCGGCTCGTTCGCCCGCTCCGGGCGGGGCCGGTCCGATCCCGGGCCCGGGTACAGGTGGCCGCCGGTGCCGTCCTCGCCGCCGTACAGCGCCGTACGGCGGGCCTGCTCGTCGAAGCCCGCCCGCGGCGGCGGTCCGCCGGGGGTCTGCGGCCGGACCGGCACGTCGAGCGCCGAGTCGACGACGGCACCGAGGTCCCGCAGGTAGCGCGGCGGCAGGCCGAGCGGGGCCCGTTGGCCGTCGACGACGAGCTGGTGGTCCTGGTCCACCGAGAACAGACCGGACCGGTTCAGCTCGTTGGAGGCCATGAGTGCGCCGTCCTCGTACACGGCCCGCGGGCCGAACCGGGCCTCGCGGTACTCGTCGGGCAGGCCCAGCGCGTGGCCGAGCTCGTGGGCGAGCGTCCGCTCGTCGGTGCCGAGGCTCCACTCCGTCAGGGACTCCCGCTCGCTGCTGCGGTGGATGACGGCGGTGTGATGGGCCTCCTCCGCGTGGTCCACGAACTCCACCTGGACCCGCAGCAGATCGCCGTTGGGGAGCCGCTGGTCCCGGTTGAACTGCTCGCCGACGCCGCGCCTCGCCCTGTCCCGCAGCTCGGCCAGCCTGGTACGGGTGGGCTCGTCCAGACCAGCTCCGGCCGTGGACTCCAGCCCCGCGGTGTCCAGGTGCAGCCGCAGCGTCAGCACGGTCCGGGTGTCCCCGTCGGGGAGTCCGACGCGCGCGGCCTCGAAGGACTGCCAGCGGCGGCCCGACAGCCCGCGTTCGAAGGCGTCCGCCGGCGGGCGGACCTCGGCGGTGGCGAGGACGCGGCGCGGGCCGGTCTCCACGGTGTGCCGCGAGGTCCCGTCGTCCGTGCGGACGCCCCAGAAGTCGGTGATCCGGCCGTTCACCACCTGAACGCCGATCTCGACGCCCGCGATGGTCCTCAGGCGCACCGGCGGGGCCGCCGCTCCGGTGGCCAGGAGGTCCGGCCGACCGCCCAGCGTGGACCGCGCGACCTGGTCGGCCGCGAACCGGGCCTCCTCGGCGGTCCACTCCGGCGGAAGCCCCCGGTGCGGCTTGTCCCAGGCCTCCTCGGTGAAGGACTTCCGCAGGCCGGGCAGCAGCGGCGTCATGGCGTCCGTGGTCCGGGGCAGCGGCTCGCCCGGGTGGACCGTGCCGGGCTCGCGCAGGCTGCCGGGCACCGGCTCCGGGAGGGCGCCCACCCGGAGGCCGTCCAGGGCCGCCGAGTTCGGGGCGGAGCGCTCCGCCATGAACATCAGAGTGTGCTGACCACCCGCCTCCAGCAGGGGGGCGAGGTGGTTGCGCAGCTCGGGCGCCGTACCGGCGGTGACCGGGTGGCTGGAGTGGCTGCCGTCCGGGCTGTCCGTGAACTCCAGCCGCAGGTCGAGCAGGACCTCGTCGGGGAACTGCTGGGCGATGTACTCGTCGGCCTGTGTCTGGAGTCGCTGTCGTGCCTCGGTCACCTGGGCGGGCGTCATCGCGCCGTCCGCCTCCAGATGGATCCGCGCGGTGAGCTGGATGCCCTCCTGGCCGCTGTCGAACAGGACCCGCCGCAGGGTCACCGGGGCGTTCTGCCCCACCCCCAGCCTGACGGTGACGGGCGCCGAGCCGCCGACCTCGCCGGCCGCGTCCCAGCGGCCGTAAGGGGCGCGCGGGTTCGGCTGCGTCCCGGCCGGCCGGTGGACGAGGATCCGGCCGTCCCGGCTGAGTCCCTCGATCCGGACGCCGTAGGCCTCGCCGACCCAGTGCTCCGTCCGGCCGTCGGCCAGCGGCACCCGCCGCGTCGGGCCGGCGGCAGCGTCCTGCGCCGCCCACCCGGTCTGCTCGGCCGTCCAGTGCTCCGGGTAGCGCATCGGCGCCGGCCCGTCGGCCGGGCGGTGCCAGCGGCTCGGGAGCTCGGCCAGCGGCGAGTCCGTCGGCAGGGCCGGGTCCAGGAACCAGACCTCCCCGCGGGCGGTGCCGTTGGCGTGCAGGGTCGCCGGGTCCACGGGGGCGACCTGGAGGCCGTTCGCGTTCGCCGCCCAGGGATCGACGTTGTGGTGGACGCCGGTCATGGTCCGCCGGTCCCCGTAGTCGGAGCCGCGGCCGAGCCCTGCGGCGTGCGCCGGTGCGGGCCGGTCCGGTGCGTAGGCCGGAGCGGTCAGCCCCTCCTGGTTCCCCGAGGGCTGGAAGGAGGTGATCAGGCCGTCGCGCTGCTCCCCGCTGAACCGCACCCCCGCGTACTCGCCCACCCACCGGCGGGCGGTCGGCGGCAGCCCCCGGCTCACGGCGTCGAGGTGGGCCTGCTCGGCCGCGTACACGGCCTCGTCCGCCGTCCAGTGCGCCGGGAAGAGCGTCCGCTCCTGCACGGCGTCGCCCGTCGTCGTCTCCAGCCGCAGGGTGCGGTTGGGGTTCTCGTGGTACGTCCCGCCCGGGCCGGCCTCCCGGAGGGCGGGCGTCAGCAGACGGCCGTCCGGCCCGTACAGCGCGGCGTCGCGGACCTGGGGCGCGACGGTGGGGCGCGGTGCGGGAGCGGCGCCCTCCGGCCCGGTCACCGGGGAGAAGGCGCCGTCGACGGCGGTGCCCACCTCACGCAGCCCGCGCGTGACCGGTCCCTGCACGCTCCGGCGCGCACCGGGGGCGGTCTCACCGTGCGTCTCACGGTGGTCGTCCCGCAGGCCGAGGGCGTGGCCGAGCTCGTGGGCGAGCACGTCGCGGCTCACCCGCAGGCCCCAGTTGGCCCCGTCCTGGCGGACGGTGCCGGCGTGCAGCTTCACCGTGTGGTGGGCGGCGTCGGGCGCGTCGACGAACTCGACCCGGACCCGCAGCACGCTGCCGTCCGGCAGCTTGTGGCCGTTGTTGTAGGCGTCCGCCACGGCGGTCAGGGCGCGCCCGCGCACGGCCTCCACGGCCGGCTCGGAGCCCGCCGGGAGCGCGGAGGCGTCCAGGTGCGTCCGCAGGACGAGTTCGGTCGCCCGGGTGCCGTCCGGCAGGGTGCCGCGCCGCGCCTCGAACGGCTTTGCCACGGCGGTGTCCTGGGTCCCGGCGGGCCGCCGGACGTCCGCCGAGGTGTAGTCCGCCGCCAGGTACGAGCCGGGCGGCACGGGCACGACGTTCTGGTCCTCGCCACCGTGCGGCGGGACCACCGTGGGCGTCAGCGGGTCGGTGCTGTCCCCGGGCACCACGGGGTGGTCGACCGGCGTGAGCGGCGGCGTCACGGCCGACTGGCCGGCGAGCTCGGCGGATTCGGTGGATTCGGTGGACCGGGTGGGCGCCCGCGGGGTCAGCGGCGGCAGCTCGGTCGTCGAGTCCCGCGCGGTGTCCGCCTGCGGCTTCCCGGACTTCGGGGTCTGGCCGGGGTCGTCGGTCAGCAGCTGGGGCGGCGTCGGCACCGGCGGCTCGTCGCCCTGGGTACGGCCGGGCCGGCCGGTGTCCTGGCCCAGCAGGATCGACGCGATGCTCTCGGTCGGCCGCTCGGTCCCGGTGCGCGGCTCCTGCGCCGGGTGGCGCCCGTTGGGGTCGGTGCCCGCCGGCGGGCGCGGCGTGGTGGGCGGCGCAGGGTTCGGACCCGGGTGGTCGGAGGAGGCGGTGGGGACGGGCGCCGGCCTGCCGACGGTGCCGTTCGCGGGGGCGGTCGTCGCCGTGGCGGTCTGCTGCGTCTGCTGCGGCGTGTGCTGGTTCGACTCCTCGGTCCGGTTGGGCTGGACCGGCGGCAGGTCGGTGACGGACTGGGTGGTCCGGGGGGTCGGCCTGCCGGGCGCACCGGTCTTCGGGGCGTCCTGCTTCGGCGTCTCGGACCTCGGCGTCTCGGACCTCGGCGCGTCCGGCTTCGGGCCGGTCGCCGGGTCGTCGTGCGACTGCACCCGGACGGGCGGGGTGGTGGCCGGCCCGGCGGTGGTCGAGGTGGCCGGCTTGGCGTTCGGCGCCAGGTGCTCGTCCGTGCCGGAGGTCCGCGACGGCCGCGCCGGCGGAGGCGTGGCGGGGGCGTCGAGGCTGCCGAGGTCACCGAGGAAGTGCAGGCCGGCCAGGCCCACCGGCTCGTGCGCGGAGCGCTCGTCGGCCACGAAGTCCGCGTACTGCAGCAGCGACTGCATCCACTCGGCGACCTCCGGGTCGGCCTTCGGGGAGTTGATCTTGAGCCCCGAGGCGTGCCCGATGTTCTCGGCCACGTCCTCCAGCGAGTTGATGTGCCGCAGGCTGGCGGCCTCGAAGTCATGGCTGTGCCCCATCCGGGGCACCGGGAACGGCACCACCTTGCCGGACGCGAGGCAGGCCAGGGCGGCGAAGTTGATCGGGTGGTAGAGCGGGAAGTGCGAGGACGCCCCGGCTTCCACCGCCGCGTTCTGGGTCGTCTGGACCCAGTCGACGTACCTGTGCATCAGCGGGCCGGCGCCGACGTGCATGACGTGGCCCATCATGCCGGTCAGCATCCCGCCGAGGAAGCTTCCCCCGGTGACGGTGAACTCGTGGTTCTCCCCGAAGATGAGGTTGTAGAAGCCCTCGGTGAGGACGTTCTGCACACCGGCCTGGATGTACCCGCCGACCGCCACCCCGAGGCCGTAGGCCCTGTTCCCGCTCCCCATCTGCTCGGCGAGCGCGGGCAGTTCCTGGGTCAGCATCTTCACCTGGCGCGCGGAGAGCTTCTCCGCGCTCTCGTGCGAGAGGGCCCCTTCGAGCGCGCCCTTGACGCCTTCGAGCCGCTCCGCGCCCTTGGCCCCCCACTTGGAGGCGAAGGCCTCGCCGAACTCCTTGCCGAGCGCCTTGGCGGCCGCGGCCCCGCCGAGTTCCTTGCCGAGGTGCTTCGTGAAGACCTTCTCCATCTCCTTGACGAACATCCCGGAGAGGGCGTCGGTCCCCTTCTTCCCGAAGCCGTGCTGCAGTTGCTCGGTGGCCGCCTCCATCAGGCTGCCGAGCTCGCGCGCGAAGGCCTTGGCCTCGGCCTTGGTGAAGGTCTCTCCCGCGACCTTCTCCCCCGACTTCGCGAGCCCCTTGCCCACCGAACCCAGCGGCCCCTTCAACGCGTCCTTCTCGGCCGCCTTGGTGGCCGACTCCAGCAGGGCCTTGAGGCCCTGGATGTCGCCGTGCACCAGGTAGTTGCTCAGCTGGTCGGCCAGCAGCCGGCCGCCGCTCTTGCCGAGCAGCTTCCCGAGCAGCTTGCCGAGCCCCAGCCCGAAGAGTTCCAGCGGGCCGCCGAGCACACCGCCGATGACGCCGAAGAGGAGCGCCTGCTTGGTGTACTCCTTGTCGATGTGGTCGCGGTTGCCCTGCCCGATCTGGAGGTTCTGGATGATGCCGTCCATCAGCAGACCACCCACGATGCCCGAGAACGTGTGCATCGCGATGGTCTTGAGCAGGTACTTCATCAGCGCCTGGAGCGCGACCTTGGTGAGCAGCTTCCTGAGCACCAGCCCGGACAGGCTGGCGCCGAAGCTGAACGGCGCCCAGAAGATCGCCAGCGCGATCTCGATCATCAGCTGCACCAGCTGGGCGATCGCCATCCACTTGGTGTACTCGACCGAGTTGGCCACGTCGCCGGCGCAGTCCGCCAGCGCCTTGGCGGTCTTGGCCGCCGCCGACACGTAGTCCTCCCCGTTCCCGCCGGCCTTGCCGATGAACGAGTTCAGCTGCCAGGCGAACTTCGTGGCGGCCTCGCCCTCGAACTGGTCCTTGCAGTGCTTCGCCACCTTGGCGATCAGGTCGTGCAGTTCGGGCAGTTCCTGAGCCAACCGCTCGTAGGCGTCCCGCACCTCGCGCAGGTCTCCCTCCTTCACCTCCGGCCAGGGCATGCCGGTGATGATCGTGAAGAAGCGCGCTGTCGAGGCATTGACCTCGATCGAGGAGTGGGGCACGTGCTGCCTGCCGTTCCGGTCGTTCCAGGGGGCGCCCGCGCGCCGTCACCGCTTGTCGGGGGTCCTACGGCCGGGTTGTCCGCCGGTCCGGGGAGGGCTTGGAGGGCTGGGTTCGGAGGGTTGGGGTCGGAAGCCCGGGCTCAGAGGCCGTTGGCGAGGTCGAGGGAGTGGTCGTCGGCCCTGTCGAGCGTCTCGGCCAGCACCTCACCGTTCTCGCCGACCGAACCCATCGTGCCGTTGATCTTGAGGATCAGCTGGTACAGGTTCGTGGTGCCCTCGTCGACCTGCGCGTGGTACTGCTGGCCGATCTCGTCGTGGCCGCCGACCGTCAGGTTCGTTTCGTTGATGAACTCCGCGTCCGCCAGGACCTTCGCGGTCAGCTTCTTCAGCTCGAAGAACTCGGCGAAGCTCTGCTTGAGCATCGCGGTCTTGGCCGTGGTGCCATGGCTAGCCATGGAACTCCTCCTGACGGTCCGCCTTCTTCTTCCGGTCCGGCGCCTCGTAGCCCGGGCGCATCGCCCAGAGCGGTTCGAGGATCTCGTCGAGCTCGGTGCCGCCGGTCATGGAGAGCCGCAGGGTGTCGCCGAGGCCGTCGAACCGGCCGATCCGCTCGGCGACCTGCTCGCCCACGGCCGCGCGGGCCTCGTTGAGCGAGTCGGTGAGGACCTTCGCCAGTTCGGCGGGGGCCATCTCGCGGTAGCCGTTGGTGTGGAAGGTCATCGAGACGACCTGCCCCTGCGAGCCGACCTTGACGGTGACCATCCGGTCCTTGGAGGTGACCGAGGCGGTGAGCTCGTTCATCTCCTTCTGCATCGCCTCGGCCTTGGCCAGCTCGCTCTGCATGTCAGCCATCGCCTGGGCGATCTGTTCCGCGAACGGGTTGCTCATGTGCTGCTTCCTGTCTTGTCGTCAAAGGCCGGGCCGCCGGGCCCACCCGAGGGCGGGCCCGGCACCCCAGTTGCGTCAGCGTCCGATGACGCCGTGCACGGCACCGGTCTCGGTGCCCCAGGTCTCTTCGTCCTCCGCCAGCCAGGTGGTGCGCCGGCGGTCCTTGTCGTTGGGACCGCCCTGGCCGCCCATGCCGCCACCGGGCGGCATCATCGGCGGCATGCCGCCGGAGCTGGTGGCGGTCTGCCGGCCGGTCAGCAGGGCCTGCTCCTGGGCGGCGGCCCGGGCGGCCTTCTCGGCGGCCATCCGCTCGGCGTTGGCCTGGTCGACCGCGACCTTCATGGCGTTCGGGTCACCGCCGGAGGCGAGCGCCCGGGAGCTCAGGCCACCGCCCATTCCGGTGATCATCGGGCCGCCACCGGGGGTGAGCAGACCCCCCGAACCCGAACCGGACAGGCCGCCGAGGCCGCCCGTGCCGTAGGAGAAGCCGCCGGGGCCGAAGTTGCTGGGCGTCAGCAGGTCGTCCCCGCCACCACCGCCACCGGAGTACCGGTCGGCGAGCAGCTGCCGGTACTGCGAGACGGTGTTGCCCTTGTCGTCGCGCAGAGTGCCGTCCGGCCCGATGGTGTAGTTCGGGCCGGCCACCATGGGGTTGCCGCTGGAGTCGAGCACGGGATTGCCGTTCTCGTCGACGATCCGCCCGTCCTTGGTGATCACGGAGCCGGGCGGCACGGTGACGGGCCGGCTCGATCCGCCGCCGCCCAGCAGGAGGTCGTCGGGCAGGAGCCCGCCGCCGGGGCTGGGGTTGCCGATGAGGTCGAGGCCCGTGCCGTTCCCGCTGCCGGTACCGTTCCCGCTGCCGACCGAGCCGAGACCGAGGTTCGTCAGGCTCGGCCCGCCGCCGCTGGTCCCGTTCCCCTCCAGCTTGAGGTCCGGGCCACCCGGGTTCTTGAGGTCCGGGCCGCCCATGTTCTTCAGGTCCGGGCCGCCCATGTTCTTCAGATCGGGCCCGCCGCCACCGTCGCCGGAGGTCTTGAGGGTGGGGTTGTCGATCTTCGGGTTGCCGATGTCGCTGGTCTTGTCGTCCTTGGTGGGGTCGGTCTCGTCCTTCTTCGGCGTGGGCATGATGAGCGGGAAGGGCTTGAGCGGCGTGGCCGCACCCGAGGTGGTCCCGTAGGCCTTGGCGATCTCGCCGAGCGCCGTCTCGGCCGCCTTGTCCAGGATGGAAACGATGTTCTCCACCCAGATCGCCCGCGCCCTGGCCTCCACCTTCGTCCAGAAGTCGGTCGTTTTGGGATCGCCGAACGTCGCGCCCTTCAGGGTGAATTTCAGGTCCAGTGTGCCGGAGGCCGTGTCCTTGAGCGTTCCGGTGGTCTCGGGGATCTTCTGGCCGAACGAGACGTTCTGGGCGACCTGCGTCACCTCCAGCGTCGCGTCCTTGAGCCCCTCCGTGAGGGCCGAGGTCACGGCGTTCGTCGGCCAGGCGTTGGGCGAGGCCCACCATTCGTTCCACCCGGTCATGAGCGTCTCCATCGCCGTCCTGAAAACGGCGTCGCAGGACGTGGGGCCGGCCGTCAGGTAGCTCTGCACATTGGTGCGGGCCATATTGCGCCGGTCGGCGTCGATTTCGTTCCTGAACGCGAGCAGGACGGCACGGAAGGCCCCCGCCGCACTTCCCTGCCAGTCACTGTCCTTCGAGGCGACGGTGTTCGCCCATTTGCCGATCTCCTCGACCCAGCCGTCGAGGAAGTGGGTCACCTCCGTCAGGGCGTTCGCCACGTCGCCGAACACCAGGACGTTGAACGAGTCAGTGACGCGCGGGACGGCGTTGTACATGCGCTTCAGCGGCGCCACGCTGCCCGTGAACCCCGCCAGCTTGGCGCCCGGGCCGTCGAGGTTGGGATACAGGATGTGGGCGCCGACCACATAGCTGGCGTTGTAGGTGTAGCCACCCGGGGTGGTGTATTTGAAGAACCAGGCCACCCAGGAGTCCAGATTCTGACCAGTACCTCCCGTCTCCTGTCCCTGCCAGCCCGAGTAGTCGTCGGCGACCGTGTTGTCCTTGTTGATCCACGGCTTGTCGTCGTCGTGAACCGTGTCCCGGCTGGTCGGCGCCGTGTCGTTCGACGCTGCGAGAAAGGTGAGCGCGTCTTCCCACTTGTAAACCATGACAGACCCTTCTGCGGCCGAGCGCGACCGAACATGAGACGGGGCCGGCCCAGGATCGGGCCGGCTCCGCAGTGCTGACCGGAATTCACCGACGAGCTACTTGGCTCCCGCCCCCGGGTTCAGGGTTCGTTCGGCCAGCTGCATGAACTGCGCGTAGTCGAGGGTCTCGTCCATCGCGTTGTTCAGGCGGAGGTCGGCGAGCTGAAGGTCGGTGATCAGCGTGTTCAGCTGATCGACGACGGTGGTCAGAAGCGAGTTGACCGAACCGGTGTAGGCCTTGAGCGCGGCGGCCAGCGTGCCGGGGCTCTTGAAATTGGCGGAGTCGTTGCCCACGAGGATCGGGGTCGAACCCGTCGCGTATCCCCTGAGCTGCTGCACCGGCACGGACTCGTTGATGTCCTTGATGAAGCGTTGGAGGTTGTCCGTGGCGAACGTGCTCAGATAACCGTCGGTGATCTTGACATCGCCGCCGTGCCCGCCGTCGCCCTCGTCATCGTCTGCCACGGTCGATCAGCCCCCGACGTGGTCGAAGTGGCTGCCCGCCCGCATGTCCGCGTCCTTGATGACGTTGCGGATCTCGGTGAGGGCCATGTGGGCCGCGACGATCTTCTTGCCCATCTCCTCGTCGGCGAGGTGCAGCGTGTTCGAGAGGTTCCCGGCCGCCAGCGCGAAGTCACCCACCAGCTCGACGTTGATCTTGGTGTCGAGGTACGACTTCAGGTTGGTCATCGCGTCGTGCATCGTCTTCGCGTGGGCTTCGAGGTCATCGATGGCGCTGTCGATGCCGGCGTAGTGGAGCGACATGTTGCCCATGGTGCGATCCCTTCAAACGGAGTTCTGGTACGGGGAGCGGGCATCGGCCACCGCCTTCCGCGGCAGCCGTGCACGACGTCGGCAAGGCCTAGCGGGGGTTCAGGACGTCCTCGACGTGCTGTCCGGCGCCGCCGCCACCGGAGAAGTTGGCGAGGCCCACCGTGTGCTCGTCGGCCGCGTTGAAGATCTGACCACCGTCGCCGAGCTTCATGTGGAAGGCGTCGTAGTCCTTCTTGACCAGCGCGTACTGCTCCAGCCAGGCGTTGATCTGGTTCTGGAACGCGGTGCTGGCCGCGCCGGAGAAGCTGTCCCGGACGGCCGTGTTGATGTCCTCGATGTAGGCCGCGGTCGTCGACATCTCCGTGTACCGCGCCTCGACCATGGTCCTGATTTCGGCCAGGACCTTCTGGTCGACCGTCGTCTGCTGAGCCACCGCGAGTACCTCCTCCATGAGTGCCGGCCGCACCCGGCCGGCAAGGTGTGCCACGGGCCGGCAGGACCGGCCCGCCAGGGTGAACGGAACGCCGCCGCCGGACGGTTCACCGGCCGCCGGCGGCGCCGCGGCTCACCGCGCGCAGCGGCCCTCGGCGGCGGCCGGGGGCTGCACGATGCCGCCGGCGAGCGGCGCCGGGTCGAGGCTCGGCCCGGTGGGCAGCAGTGAGAGCAGGCGCCCGGGCACCGCGCTCGGGGTGGCCCCGGCGTAGCCGAGGCGTTCGGCCACCGCGGCGGAGGCGAGCGGGTACTTCACGCCCGTGTCGGTGACCAGGTAGAGGGTGGTGCCGAAGCCCCCGCCGGACAGGGCCCGCACCAGGGCGCCGCCACCGGGGCGCACCGCGATCCGGTCGGCGGGCGTGCAGCTGGGGATGACGCCGGGCTGGAGGGCCGGCGGCAGGCCGAGCACGGCGGCCGCGTCCGGGACGACGACGGTGAGGTCCCCGCCGTCGGCCGCCGGGTTCAGGGCCCCGCAGACGGCCTGGCCGCCGGTCGGCGACAGCAGCGCCGGGGGCCGGGCGGGCAGCTCGGCCGGGTTGAGCGCGGCAGTGGCGGCGGGCGGTGCGGAGTGCGCGGCGAGGTCCTCCGCGCCAACGGGGGAGGTCACCACCTGGCCACTGCCGTAGGCGTCCCGCTGGGTGCGCAGATCGCCCTGGAGCAGGGCGAGTTGAGTGGCGGTGACGGGGACGAGGCCCTGCTCGGCGAGCACGTACCGCTCGTCGCCGGTACCGCTGAACAGCTGGCCGATCCGGGTGGCGTGCCCGGCCAGCGTGGGACCGGCCTTCCCCCGGTCGGGCAGGTCGGGGGCGCGCAGGTCCGGTCCGGCCGGGAAGGCGGCGAGGAACGCGGCGGTGACCGGGACGGGCGCGGCGGCGGTGTAGCCGAGGGCCCGGACGGCCCCGCCGGCGGTGTCGAGGGCGAACCGGCGGCCGTGCCAGAGGAGATGGACGCCGCCGTCGGGTGCGCCGACCAGGACGCCCCGGTCGCCGGCGCTCCGGCCGGACTGGCGGGTGCCGACGGCGACGGACAGCTGGGGGGTGGACCGGGCGGCCGCGGAGCCCGCGGTCTGGACGGTGCAGACGAGCCAGTCGGCGCCGCCGACGGCGGCCGGCCCGGGCAGCCCGTCGGGGGCGCCGACGATGCCGATCGGGGTGCCGCGCTCGGCGCTCTCCAGCGAGCGGGCGGAGACCTGGTCGACCTTCAGCTGGTCGCCGGCGAGCAGTTTGGCGCTGGCCTCGTTGAGCACGGGGTGGAGCAGGCCGCCGGCGAAGACGTACCGGGCGCCGGTCTCCTTGACCACCACCAGGGTGCCGGGCTTCTGCCAGCCGGTCGCGCCGCCGGGCTTGATCATGCCGTAGACGCCGGCGCCGGCGCCGATCAGCAGGGCGACGGCCAGACCGATCGCGGCGCCGCGGTTGGTGCGGCCGACGGGGGTGTCGGGGGCGTCCGGCTCGGCGCGGAGCACGCCTGCGGCGACCCGGCTCATCACGAACAGGTGGGCCTGGACCTGGTCGCGTCGGGACTGCATGCGGTGGTCCTCCTCGGTGCGGGGTTCAGGGGGCGGGGAGCGCGGCGCGATCGCTCGCGCGCCCGGGCGGTGGTGCCCGGTTCAGCCCGCCAGCCCGCGCATCATCTGGTAGAAGCCGAGCACCTGGAGCGCGAGCGGCAGCAGGGCGAGCGCGGCGAGCGAGTGCAGCAGGTCGCCGGCCCGGCCCCAGTAGGGCAGCAGCCGCCGGCCGGGCACCGTCCAGGCGGTCACGGCGAGCGCGGCCGCGGCGAGCAGCAGCACGGTGAACAGGCCGAACCGGCCGGACTGGTCGGTGTCCTGCCCGAACCGCGCGGCCAGCAGGGCGATGCCCAGCGCGCCCGGCAGCAGCACGGCGAGCCGCTGCCGGATGCCCCCGATGTCCCGGGCGTGCAGCAGGAGCAGCACCGACAGGTCGACGGACATCGCGGTCGCGCCCCAGCCGCCGTCCCGGGCGGTGGCGAGCAGGGCGAGGGCGCTCGCGCACACCGTGCCGGCGGCGATGAAGAAGCCGGCCAGGTAGCTGTCGGCGACGAGGCTGCGGGCGAGCACGTCCTCGGCCTCGAAGGGCTCGATCTCCTCCTGGAGCTCGTCGGCGTTGCGGGGCAGCGCGGGCAGCCGCAGGCCGGACAGCTTGAACGCCAGCCCCGGCACGAACGCGCCGAACAGCACGGCGGTGGCGGCGATCACGGCGGCGGAGTGGGTCGTCGGAATGCCGTTGGTGGCCAGCGCGCCCGCGCCCAGGGCGAGCGCGGCCGCCACCAGCAGCCCGGCGAAGAACGGACCGGCCCCGACCAGGGCGAGCGCCAGCACGGTGGCGCCGACCGCCACCGAGCCGCCCGCGAGCAGCCGGGCCGGGCCGGTGACCCCGGGCAGCAGCGCGGCGGCCGCGGCCGCGTAGGCGATGCCGGTGGCGCCGAGCGCGGTACCGGCCGGAGCGTCGCCGACCAGTCTGGTCGCCGCGCCGCCGGCGGCGAGCAGCAGCACGGCGGTGACGGCGGCCGCGGCGCAGCGGGGGCCGTCCGGTCCTGGCTGGGCGAGCAGCAGCAGGCCGCCGGCCAGCGCGACCAGGGCGAGGGCGAGCGCGAAGTGGTGGGTGGCGGCGGGCCGCCAGGAGTCGCCGCGGGCGATGGTGCCGGCCCGGACGCCGTCCACCAGGTCGTCGAAGTGCACCTCGGGCAGTGCTTCCTGGCCCGGGCGGAGGAAGAGCTCCTCGCCGTCGTGCAGTCCGAGCCCCTCCAGGGTGCGCTCCTCGTCCAGCGGCGGGCCGCCGGCGCGCTGGAGCACCCAGCCGGAGTGCTCGGTGCCGCCCTCCTCGACGGCGGAGCCGGCGTAGCCGAGGACGGCGGGCAGCAGGTCGGCGAGGACGACGTCGCCGGGGAGGGCGAGTTCGAACGCGGCCTCGGGGGCGCGGAACCTCAGCCGGACCAGCCCTGCCGCCACCGTGGTACCGCTCACCTGTCGCGCCCTCCCGTGGAGCCCCGGCCTGCCCGGTCTCCCGTTGAACAACTACGGGCGGCGCGGGGCGGACGGTTCACCGGCCCCGGCCCCCGGTTCCGCACGCACCCCCGGTGAACCGCCGGGGCCCCGCGGGCCGTACGCCTGAGTGCGGCCCGGCCTCAGGGCTTGTCCGAGCCTCCGGGCCCACCGCCACCCAGCGGCGTCACCGGCGCCGCGAGAGGAGAACCCCCGTTGAGCGTGGTCGTGGTCGACCGTCCGCCCCGGCGCCCCGGACCGGCGATGCCGGACGGCGAGCTCCAGTTGCAGGAGCCACCGGTCCTGCCGGAGCAGCAGAGCGGCATGTCCAACATGATCGCCATGGCGCCGATGGCGCTCAGCTCGCTCTCGATGGTGATGATCTTCCTCAACCCGCAGTCCAACGGCGGGCCGCTCACCTACGTGGCGATGGGCATGATGGGCCTGTCCGCCGTCGGCATGCTGGTGACCCAGCTGATCCGCGGCGCCAGCGACCGCAAGCGCCAGCTGCGCGGCGAACGCCGGGACTACCTGCGCTACCTCTCCCAGATGCGCCGCCAGGTCCGCCGCCACATCGTCGACCAGCGGCAGGCGCTCGCCTGGCGCCACCCCGACCCGGCCGTGCTCGGCTCGCTGGTCCGCACCTCGCGGCTGTGGGAGCGGCGCGCGGCCCACCCGGACTTCGGCGACGTGCGGATCGCCACCGGCGCCCAGCGGCTGGCGGTCAGGCTGGCGCCGCTGGCCACCCAGCCGGTGGAGGACCTGGAACCGCTGTGCGCGCACGCGCTGCGCCGGTTCATCCACGCGTACGGCTCGATCGCGGACCAGCCGATCGCCGTCCACGTGCGCGGTTACGCCCACATCCTGCTGCGCTGCGAGCACCCCGGGGAGGAGGGCGCCCCGGCCGGTGCGGCCTCCTCCGGCGAACCGGACCAGGCCGGCCCCGGCGGCCTGGTCGGCGCCACGATCGGCGCGCCCGCCGCCGACCCGGACGCCGCCGGAGCGCCGGCCGATCCCGGGCCGGCCCGCGCCCTGGCCCGCGCGATGATCGCCCAGCTCGCCTTCTTCCACGCCCCGGACGAGCTGCGCGTCGCCGCCGCCGTCTCCCCCGAGCTGCGCGAGGACTGGGCCTGGCTGAAGTGGCTGCCGCACGCCCTGCACCCCACCGAGACGGACGGCGCCGGCCCGGTGCGCCTGGTCGCCGACTCGATGCTGGAGCTGGAACAGCTGCTGGGCCCGGAGTTCACCGACCGCCCGCCCTACGAACCGGACGCGCAGCCGGGCCGGGACGAGCCGTTCACGCTGATCGTCCTGGACGGGGTCAAGCTGCCCGCCGGCAGCCGGGCCCTGCTGGCCGGCTACCGCAACGCCGTCCTGCTGGACCTCTCCGGGGCCGTCGAGTGGCAGCACGCGCCGTTCCGGCTGCGGCTGCGTATCAGCGGCGGCCGACTGGACCTGGTCGCCGCCGACCGCAACCGGCGCGACGAGGTCACCCCGCTCGGCCGCGCGGACGCGCTGCTCCTCCCGGCCGCCCGCCGCTTCGCCACGGTGATGTCCCCGTACCGGCTGGGCGACTCGCGCGACGCCTCCGAGCCGCTCAGCACCGACTTCGACCTCACCTCGCTGCTGGGCGTCAACGACCTGTACCAGCACGACGTCGCCCGCAGCTGGGCGGACCGCCCGCGCGGACAGCGGCTGCGGGTGCCGATCGGCGTCGGCGCGGACGGCAACCCCGTCGAACTGGACCTCAAGGAGTCCGCGCAGGGCGGCATGGGCCCGCACGGGATGCTGATCGGCGCCACCGGCTCCGGCAAGTCCGAGCTGCTGCGCACCCTGGTGCTGGCGCTCGCGCTCACCCACTCCTCCGAGACGCTCAACTTCGTCCTGGTGGACTTCAAGGGCGGCGCCACCTTCCTCGGTCTGGACGAACTCCCGCACACCTCGGCGGTGATCACCAACCTGGCGGACGAGGCCGCCCTGGTCGACCGGATGCGCGACGCCCTGCACGGCGAGCTGAACCGCCGCCAGGAGCTGCTCCGCTCGGCCGGCAACTACAGCTCGCTGCTGGACTACGAGACCGCCCGGGCCGGCGGCGCCCAGCTCGACCCGCTGCCGACGCTCTTCATCGTGGTCGACGAGTTCAGCGAACTGCTCTCCGCGCACCGCGACTTCATGGACCTGTTCATCATGATCGGGCGGCTCGGCCGCTCGCTCGGCGTCCACCTGCTGCTCGCCTCGCAGCGCCTCGACGAGGGCCGGATGCACGCCCTGGAGTCCCATCTGTCGTACCGGATCGGCCTGCGCACCTTCTCCGCGATGGAGAGCCGCGGCGTGCTCGGTGTGCCGGACGCCTACCAACTGCCCTCCCAGCCCGGCAACGGCATCCTGCGCAGCGACATCGCCACCCTCACCCGGTTCAAGGCGGCGTACGTCTCCGGCCCGTACCGGCGCCGGCGCGGAGCGGCCCAGCAGGCCGCGGCGGCCGGCCAGATCGTCCCCTACGGCACCGAGTACACCGCGCCGCGCCGGCCCGACCCGGAGGTCGTGGCGGCCGAGGCGGCCCGCCTGGCCGCGGAGGAGGAGAGCACCGCCACCCTGCTGGACCTGGCCGCCGAGCGGATGCTCGACGTCGGCCCGCCCGCCCACACGGTCTGGCTGCCGCCCCTGGAGACGCCGCCCACCCTGGACGAGCTGCTGCCGCCGCTCGCGCCGTCCCCGCACCACGGCCTGGCGCCCGACGGCCGCCCGGCGGTCGGTACCCTGACCGTCCCGGTGGGCGTGGTGGACCGCCCGTTCCAGCAGATGCGCGAACTGCTCACCGCCGACCTCTCGGCCGCCGGCGGCCACGTCGGCATCGCGGGCGGCCCGCAGAGCGGCAAGAGCACCATGCTGCGCACCCTGATCGCTGGCCTGGCGCTCACCCACACCCCGCGCGAAGTCCAGTTCTACTGCCTGGACTTCGGCGGCGGCACGCTCTCCGCGCTGCGCGGGCTGCCGCACGTCGGCGGGGTCACCGGCCGGCACGACCCCGAGCGGGTCGGGCGCACCCTGGCCGAGATCAACACCGTCATCGCCCGCCGCGAGCAGTCCTTCGCCCAGCTGGGCATCGACTCGATGGCCACCTTCCGCCGCCGCCGGGCGGCCGGGGACCCGGCGCTGGCGGACGACCGCCACGGCGACGTGTTCCTGGTGGTCGACGGCTGGAACACCATGCGCCAGGAGTTCATGGACTACCTGCCCGTGCTCACCCTGATCGCCGGACGCGGCCTCAACTACGGCGTGCACCTGGTGGTCACCGCCGCCCGCTGGGGCGAGCTCTCCAGCGGGCTGCGCGACCAGCTCGGCACCCGCTTCGAACTGCGGCTCGGCGACCCGATCGACTCCATGATCAACATGCGGGCCGCCGAGACCGTCCCCCGCGTCCCAGGCCGCGGCCTGACCCAGGACCGGCTGCACTTCCTCACCGCGCTCCCCCGCATCGACGGCCTCGGCGACAGCGAGAGCCTCACGGACGGCGTCGAGGACCTGGTCGACGCCGTCAACGACCACTGGACGGGCCCGGGCGCACCCGAGGTGCGGATGCTGCCGCTGCGGCTCGACGCCGCCACGCTGCCCGCGCCCGAGGGCCGGCTGCGGGTCCCCATCGGCCTGGAGGACACCGCGATCTCCCCGCTCTGGCACGACTTCGAGGAGTCGCCCCACCTGCTGGTGGTCGGCGACAGCGAGAGCGGCAAGACCAACCTGCTGCGCCTGATGGTCTCCGCCATCACCTCCGCCTACACGCCCGCCGAGGCCCGGATCATGCTCGTCGACTTCCGGCGCGGGCTCTACGACAGCGTCCCGGAGGAGTACCGGCTCGGCTACGCCGTCGCGGTGGACGTCCTCCGGCAGGTCGTCAACGGAGCGGCCCGCGCCATGGAGGCCCGGCTGCCCGGGGAGGAGATCACCCCGGCCCGGCTGCGGCTGCGCGACTGGTGGACCGGGCCGGAGCTGTTCATCATCGTCGACGACTACGACCTCATCCCGAGCCAGTCGGGCGCCAACCCGTTCGCCCCGGTCCTCGACCACCTCGCCCAGGGCACCGAACTCGGCCTGCACCTGATCGTCGCCCGCTCGGCGAACGGCATCGGGCGCGCGTACACGGACCAGCTGCTGCGCCGGCTCCAGGACGTCAACACCCCGGTCACCCTGCTCTCCTGCCCGCCGAGCGAGGGCACGCTGTTCGGCAGCGTCAAGCCGCGGGTGCTGCCGCCCGGGCGCGCCCTGCACATCACCCGGCGGCGGGTGGTCCAGGTGCAGACCGGCCTGCTCGCGGAGCCGGAGGAGGGCGGCGACGGGTCCGGGGCGTGAACCGGGGGCCGGGCGGCGTCCGTATACCCGGACGATGAGTCTTTCCCGCACCGGTCCGCCCGCCGGCGACCCCGCACCACCCGCCGCGCCCCGCCGCCGGTTCCCGCGCCTGCGCGGGTCCGGCGGTCCGGTGGCGGCCGTCGCGCCTCCGACCGCCCCGGCCGCCGCCGCGCCCTCGGCCGCCGCCCCGTCGGCCCCGGCCGCGTCGCCCGCGGTGCGGTCCGTGCTGCGCCCGGTCGGGCCGCACTTCGTCATCGCCCCCGCGACCGCCGGCGAGGACGAGCTGTCCGCCGCGGTCGGCGCGCTGCGTCCGGTGCCGGACAGCCTCGTCGTGGTCGCCGCCGCCCCCGACTCGGCCCCCGTGCTGCGCGACCGGATGGCCGACCTCGGCGTCATCGCCCGCTCGCGCGGCGCGGGCACGCTGGTCCTCGCCGCCTCCGGTCTCGCCGCGCTCGCCCCCAACGGCCGCCGCCCCGCCGAGGTGGTCGCCGACCGCGCCGGCGTCCCGGTGATCGCCCCCGACGGTCTGGTGGAGATCACCCCCGACGGCAACCTCAAGGTCGCCGCCCCCGACGGCTCGGCGGAGACCGCCACCTGGTGGCTCTGCGCACCCGGCACCGCGCCGCGCCGCCTGCGCGAGACCGTCGGCGGGGGGGGGGGGGGGGCGCCCCCCCCCCCCCCCGCGCCCCCCCCCCCCCCCCCCCACCGCCCCCC
>NZ_JBFBIL010000042.1:0-73224 GCF_040685575.1 Kitasatospora sp. NPDC088351
ACTGCAGGGGGGACCCTGTGGGAGAGTAGGACGCCGCCGAACAATCATTCCAGAGAACCCCCACCCGATTCCGGGTGGGGGTTCTCTGCGTTTACGGCTGTGTATTGCTGTGTATTTACGGCAGCGCGCGCAGGGCACGGCGGCAGCGGGGGTGGTGCTAAGTCCACCTCGGAACTGGGGTAGGACGGCCAGTGCCTCGGGCCGGCGGTGCAGGGAACACTGAGTCAGGACGATCGGTACCGGCATCAGGAGCACCCTTGACAACAGCGAGCCGAATGAGCGGCACGACGATGCGCGCCCAGACCGAGGCAGCCTTCCTGTCAGGTCGCCGGGCGCTGGCCCGGCTGGCACTGCTGGCGGTGGCGACGGTGCCGGCCATCGCGGTGCCGCTGGCGACGGCGCTGCTGGTGGGCGGGGCGGTCGCGTCGATCCTGCAGTACTACCTTCCGGCGGCGGTCCTGGTCGGTGTGCTGGTGGGGACGACCGCGGGGCTTGCGGCCGGCGGCCTGTTCGTCCGGCGCACGGCGAACCGGACGCGTGCTCAGCTGGAGCGCTGGTACGGCATCCGGCTGCCCGTCGAGTACGGCCCCCGGCCGGCGCTGGAGCTGGACGAGCGCGGTTACTGGTGGACCGGGTACTCGTATCACCGGTCCCACGCCGTGGCGAAGGTCGGGCAGCTGTTGCACTGGGCGGCCCGGGACCGGGCGACGCGCGCCGAGATCGGCTGGCTGGTGGTCAACCCGCTCGCGGCGGCCGCCCTGGCGGGCCCGGTGGCCGCTCTGCTCCTGATCGGTGCCGGCTACACCGTCGCGCAGCCGGTCTTCATGAACGGATTCGGGCCGTTGCCCCCGACGCTCGTCGGTCTCCTGGTGAACTCCGTGCTGGGGATCGCGCTGATCGTGCTCGGTGTGCTGGTGGCGCCGTACGCGGTGCGGGCCTACGCGGAGCTGGCGCGCAGGGTCCTGGACCAGGACGGGTGGTCCTCGCACGCCCAGCTCGCCAAGCGGGTGGCGGAGCTGACCGAGACCCGGGCGGACGCGGTGGGCAGCCAGGCGGCCGAGCTGCGGCGGATCGAGCGGGACCTGCACGACGGTGCGCAGGCCCGGCTGGTCGCGATCGGAATGACCCTGGGCACGATCGAGCACCTGATGGACACCGACCCGGCCGCCGCCCGGGAGCTTCTCTCGGAGGCCCGGCAGTCCTCCGCGCGAGCGCTCCAGGAACTGCGCGACCTGGTCCGCGGCATCCACCCGCCGGTGCTCGCGGAGCGCGGACTGGGCGATGCCGTCCGGGCGCTGGCGCTGGACAGCGCGCTGCCGACCGAGGTCTGCGTGAGCCTGCCGGACCGCCCGCCGGCGCCGGTCGAGGCGGCTCTGTACTTCAGCATCAGCGAGCTGCTGGCCAACGCCGCCAAGCACTCGGCCGCGGAGCAGGTCTGGGTGGACATCCTGTACCGGGCCGGCACACTGCGGATCACGGTGACGGACGACGGCATCGGCGTGGCGGACCCCACCCGGGGTACCGGCCTTCGCGGGATCGAACGGCGATTGGGTACCTTCGACGGTGTCCTCGCCATCGACAGCACGTCGGGCGGTCCGACCACAATCACCCTGGAGCTGCCGTGCGAGTTGTCCTCGCCGAGGACCTCTACCTCCTTCGCGAAGGCCTGATCCGGCTGCTGGAAGCGCACGGCTTCACCATCGCGGCCGCCGTCGAGACCGGCCCTGAGCTGCTGGACGCGCTGCTGACGCACCGTCCCGACGTGGCGGTGGTCGATGTGCGGCTGCCGCCGACGCTCACCGACGAGGGACTGCAGGCCGCGCTCAGCGCGCGCCGGGAGATCCCGGGCCTGCCGGTGCTGGTGCTGTCGCAGCACGTCCAGCAGCTGTACGCACGGGAGTTGCTGGCGGACGGCACCGGTGGGATCGGGTACCTGCTGAAGGACCGGGTGTTCAATGCCGGCCAGTTCATCGACGCGGTCCGCCGGGTGGCGGACGGCGGTACGGCGATGGACCCGGACGTGATCGCGAAGCTGATGCAGAGCACCGCCCGCCGCCCCGGTCCGCTCCAGCGCCTGTCGCCGCGCGAGCGGGAGGTGCTGGAGCTGATGGCGGAGGGCTGTTCCAACTCGGCCATCGCGGGCCGACTGGTGGTCAGCGACGGCGCGGTGGCCAAGCACATCGCCAATATCTTCACCAAGCTCGAACTCGCCCCGGCCGACGACGCGAACCGCCGGGTGCTCGCCGTGCTGGCCTATCTCAACGGAACGGTGGAGCGGAGCGGCTGACACCCCACCGGGTCCGCGTCCCCCGCGTGCGGCGGGCAGTGACACCCCGGGCTGCGAGAACGCTGAAACAGGTGTGCGAGTAAACTCCGGGGGGCCGAGCCCGGAGGTTGCTCAGCCGTCCGGCGCCCCGACACGTGGGAATCGGCAGCCGAGGCAGCGTACGGCAGCAGCCGACATCCAGGGGTTGATAGACGTAATGGCACGCCCATCGCTCACCAAGGCCCATCGGGTCCTGCTCGGCATGGTCGCGGCAGGGGCCTGCCTGATCTCGGGCATCGGTTTCGCGGGCTCGTACAACGCGGTGCGGGACCTGGCGGAGGAGAAAGGTTTCGGCACCTTCTCCTACGCGTTCCCCATCGGCGTGGACGCCGGTATCGTCGTCCTGCTCGCGCTGGACCTGGTCCTGACCTGGCTGCGGATCCCCTTCCCACTGCTGCGGCAGACCGCCTGGCTGCTGACGGTCGCCACCATCGCCTTCAACGCGGCCGCCTCCTGGGGCGATCCGCTGGGGATGGGCATGCACGCGGTCATCCCGGTGCTCTTCGTGGTCGTCGTCGAGGCCTCCCGGCACGCCGTCGGCCGGATCGCCGCGATCACCGCGGACCGCCACATGGAGTCCGTCCGGCTGATGCGCTGGGTGCTGTCGCCGGTGCCGACCTTCCGGCTCTGGCGACGGATGAAGCTCTGGGAGCTGCGCTCCTACGACGAGGTCGTCCGGCTGGAGCAGAACCGGCTGGTCTACCGGGCCCAGCTGCGCTTCCGCTACGGGCGCGGCTGGCGCCGTTCGGCGCCGATCCAGGCGCTGCTGCCGCTCAAGCTGGCCAAGTACGGGGTGCCGCTCGACCCGGCGGTACTCGACCGGCTGGACGACGAGACGCGCGAGGCCCGTGAGGCCAGGGAGCTGGCCGAGGGCCGTCCGGTGGCCGCGGCCATCCCATCGGGCGCCGCCGCCGACACCCAGCCGCAGCCCGGGCCCTCTTCCCCGGAGCAGCAGTCCCAGCCCCAGCCCCAGCCCCAGCCCCAGCCCCGACCTCAGACCCAGTCCCAGCACCCCGAGCCCGAACCGGCTCCGGCCGCCGTCGCGGCGGTGCCCGCCGAGGTGGCCGCGCCGGTGCTCGCCAAGCTCGCCGCGGTACGGCTGCGCGCCGCCCAGGAGCCGGCCGGGGACGCGGAGCAGGCACCGCCGCCGCCGAGGGAGGAGCTGAACGTCTGGACCGAGCGTCCGGTGCGGACCACCGGTCACCAGGACGACGGCACGACGGGCGGCCGGGTGCCGGGCCAGGCCTCCCCGTGGTTCAAGCCGCCGCGCCCGTCGACCCCGCTGCCCGTCCAGCAGGGGGTGGCGCAGGCCGACACCGCCACCCACGGCCACCCGGACGACGCCGAGTACGCCGACTTCCCGCAGGAGCCCGTGCTCCCGCAGGGTCCCGGCTCTCCCGAGGACACCGACCACCCGCGGCAGCCGGGCCACCCGGAGGACTCCGCGCCGCGCACCGTGCCGTCCCGGCTCGACCCCGAGCTGTGCTTCGAGGCACTGGTGACGTACATCGACACCTTCGAGCACCATCCCGACCCGCAGCGCCTCGCGGACTGGCTGACCAGGGAGTACGGCGTGACCGGCACCCGTCCGGACGGTTCGGTGAACCCGAAGGACGTCGCCGAGCTCTTCCCCGAGCTGCGCGACCGCTACGCCGCCGCCGGGAGGGAGTGACGCGTCGCGGCCGCCCGTCCACCGGGCCGCGGGCCATTGACGCCCGATTCCGGCGGGGCTACCTTCGCCGCAACAAATTGTTGAACTGATGGTTCGGCATGGAGGAGCGCGGATGTCGCAGGTCGCGGCGGACGGTCAGGGGCCGGTGGGCGGAGCCTCGTTCTCCCGCGCCGCCCGGGCCGCCGTGGAGGCGCTGCTCGCCCCGGTCGACGCCGACCTGACGCGTCGCTACCCGGGCGACCCCGGTACCCGGCAGCCGGTCCACACCGTCTACGTCCCGGCCGACGCCTTCACCGCCGGCACCGTCCGCGACTGGGGCCGCCAGGCCCTGGAGGCCTTCGACACCCACGCCGGCACCCCGGCCGAGCTGGCCCGGGCGCTCGGTGTACCGGACGACGCCCTGCTCGCGGACGTGCACGCCCGGGTCCGGGCCAAGCTGGTGCGGGAACCGGTCGAGGACCTGCGGATCGACTTCGAGGACGGCTACGGGCCGCGGCCCGACGCCGAGGAGGACGCGGCCGCCGTCCGCGCCGCCGGGCTGGTCACCGCCGCCGTGGCGGACGGCGGCGCGCCGCCGTACCTCGGCATCCGGATCAAGTGCCTTGAGGCGGCCGTCCGTGACCGCGGCATCCGCACCCTGGAGCTGTTCCTCGCCACCCTGCTGGCCGACGGCGGTCTGCCCGACGGCCTGGTCCTCACCCTCCCCAAGGTGACGTACGCCGAGCAGGTCACCGCGCTGGTCCGGCTGCTGGAGGACTTCGAGCGCGGCGCCGGCCTGCCGGCCGGGCGGCTCGGCTTCGAGATCCAGATCGAGACCACCCAGGCCGTCCTGGGCCCCGACGGCCGGGCCACGGTCGCCCGGATGATCGAGGCCGCCGAGGGCCGGGCCACCGGTCTGCACTACGGGACCTTCGACTACAGCGCCTCCTGCGGGGTCGGCGCCGCCCACCAGAGCCTGGACCACCCGGTCGCCGACCACGCGAAGGCGGTGATGCAGGTGGCCGCGGCCGGTACCGGCGTCCGGCTCTCCGACGGCTCGACCAACGTCGTGCCGACCGGCTCCACCGCCCGCGTGCACGCCGCCTGGAAGCTCCACCACGACCTGGTCCGCCGCTCGCTGGCCCGCGCGTACTACCAGGGCTGGGACATGCACCCGGCGCACCTGCCGACCCGCTACGCGGCCGTGTACTCCTTCTACCGCGAGGGTCTGGCGGCCGCCGCCGCCCGGCTGGCCGCCTACGTCGCCCGGACGGGCGGCGAGGTGCTGGACGAGCCCGCGACCGCCCGGGCGCTCAGCGGCCATCTGCTGCGCGGTCTGGACTGCGGCGCGGTCGACCCGGCCGAGGTCACCTCGCTGACCGGCCTGGACCGCATCCGGCTGGAGACCCTGGCCGGCCGCTGACCGGCCGACCCGCCGTCGACACGGCTTAGGCTGGCGGTACCGCCCGGACGTACCCGGCCGGTACCGCCAGCCTTCGTCGTCTCCGGGAGAACCACCGCGCCATGTCCGCCACGCCGGAGCCGACCCCCAGGACGTACCTCACCATCCGGCGCGACGGCAGCCACGAGACCGAGATCAAGAAGTCCCGGTTCATCTGCCATCTCGCCCGGGTCGCCGACGAGGAGGAGGCACAGGCGTTCATCGCCGGCATCCGCAAGCGGTACTGGGACGCCCGGCACAACTGCACCGCCTTCGTGGTCGGCGACGAACAGCGGCGCGAGCGCTCCAGCGACGACGGCGAGCCGGGCGGCACGGCCGGCGTGCCCATGCTGGAGGTGCTGCGCCGGCGCGGGCTGACCGACACGGTGGCCGTGGTGACCAGGTACTTCGGCGGGATCAAGCTCGGTGCGGGCGGCCTGGTGCGGGCCTACGGCAACGCGGTGTCGGCGGCGGTGGACGAGGTGGGCCTGCTGGAGCGGCGGCCGGTGGCGCTGCTGGCGGTGACGGCCGGGCACACCCGGGCCGGCCGGGTGGAGAACGACCTGCGGGCGGCCGGGTACACGGTGCGCGACCTGGCGTACGAGGCGGCCGGGGTGCGGATCGAGGTCGGCGTGCCGGAGCCCGAGGTGGCGGACTTCCACACCTGGCTGGCCGAGGCGACCGGCGGTACGGCGGTTGCGGTGGCGGCGGGCCGGACGTATGTCGAGGTGCCGGTCTGAACGTCGGACCCGTCGAACCGTCGGGTCCGTCGAATCCGACGGATCCGACCGGCGCGATGGTTTCGGACAGACTTTCGGACAGATCGGGGCCGGCTGGTTTCGACTGGCCGTCGCGGTTGCCTAGCCTGGTCCGACCGCCGATCAGGAAGCCGACCGAGATGACCCTCGTTCAGACCATCACCCTGCCCCCGGGGGCCAGCACCGGCTGGCACTACCATCCGGGCCGGGTCGAGGTGGTGGTGCTGTCCGGGACGTTGACCCGGACGCTGTACGACGGGCGGGTCGAGGTCACCCGTGCCGGGGGCTCGCTGGTCGAGGAGGCCGGCTCGGTCCACATCCACGTGGGCCGCAACCACGGGAGCGTTCCCGTGGTGCTGATCGCCAGCTACGACACCCCGGCGGGCTGCCCGCTGGCCGTGCCGGTGGCGGAGCCGGCGTGGAGCCGCAGCGGTACCGGGCCCGTCGGCACCTGAGCCGACCGCTCCCTGAGTCGCCCCCTGAACCGGCCCGCTGAGCCGGACGGCGACCGAAGCAGATGACGGCCCGTTCCGGCGGGCCGCTTGAGCAGATTCACTCGAACGTATTGACGTGGCCCGGAGTTGGAACTTCCGCTCCGGGCTGTGGCGTTTCCTGGGCAAGGATCCGGCCGAACCGGACGAAATGACCTCATCGATGGAGGACGAGAGACCCCACCCCGCACCACGGAGGTATGCGCATGACCTCGGACCGCTTCCCGTCGCCCGCCCGAGCCGAGCTGTTCGCCCCCCGGGGGCCCGCGACGCCCTACCGGATGACCGTCACCACCGCGCTCCCGCACGCCGATGCCGTCGCCCTGGCCGACCAGGGCCTGGGCGCCTGGCTGAAACAGGAAGGCTGCGAGGAGCCCCCGCCGGCCGTCCGGGAGCCCGTCGGCCCCGACACCCCTGACGCCCCGGACACCCCCGCCGAGCGCCTGCGGCTGGGTGACCGTGTCCTGCTCGACCGCGACCACGGCCCGCTGCGCGGCGGCCCGGGCACCGGCCGGTACCACCGCCGCCGGCTGCGCACCCCGGCGCCGCACGGCACCCACCAGCTCACCCTCACCATAGCGACCGGGGCCGAGGGCCCCACCTGGGTCCGGCTGGAGGCCGAGACGCACACCACCGGAAGCGGTGTGCGGACACCCTGCCGAGTGCCCGTGCCCGAGCTCGCCCGTACCCTGCTGCCCCTGCTCGACGCCACCGACGGCCCGGCCGCCGTCCACCTCTCCCCGCAGGTGCTGACCGCGGGCCAGGTCGGCGGTCTGATCGACGAACTCTGCGACCCGGAGCGCCGGCTGCCCACCGTGGTCGCCAGCGTCCCGGTCAACCTCGGGCTCGACCAGTGGCTCGCCGATGTCGTCCGCCCGCTCTGTCACCAGCTGCCCGGCCTCGCGACCGCCTACGTCCTGGACCCGGGCGCCCGCACCGAGTTCAACGTCGCCCTGGAGTACCACACCGTGTACGGCGGGGCGGTGCGCACCTACCTGCCCGAGGTCGACCCGGCCTCCCGGCAGGACGGCGCCCGGCACCCGGTACTGGCCCGTCAGCGGATAGAGGAGGACATCCGCCGCGCGGCCGGGCTGCTGGCCCGCGAGCCGCGCCGGCTCGCCGCCGAACAGCCGCTGCCGCCACCGCTGGCCGCCGTCCCGGTGCTCCGCGTGGCCCCGCCCTCCGGGGCGCGGGCGGACGCCGACCGGGCCGCTGCCGACGCCCGGGCCGAGCTGGCGGCGCTCGTCCGTGAGGAACGGCAGGACCGCGCCGAGCAGCAGGCCAGAGCCGACGAGCTGGAGCTGGTACGGCACAGCCTGCGCCGTGAGCGCCGCCGCGACCGCCGGCGGCCGGCGCCGGGTGACGAACAGGCCGGGGCACGCCACGGCGGTGCCCCGGTGCGGGGGATGACCGGCCGGCTCTGCGCCGGCCCCGGCGGTGCGGTCCTGCCCACCATGCCCGGCGGGCACTCCGGTCCGGTCGGCCCGGCCGGTTCCCCCAGCCACTGGATCGACGCCCCCGGGACGTTCACCGAGCTGATGACCAGACTGGGCGAGTTCCCGCTGCTCTCCTTCACGGGGGACCAGAAGACCACGCTCGCCCTCGACGGACTGCAGTGCGCCGGGGCCTCCTGGGCCCGGCTCACCTGGGACGGCCTGACGGCCCTCCAGGAGTACGCCGAAGCGGCGGTGCGCGGCGAGGCGGGCGGCGACTTCAAGCAGTGGTGCGAACGCACCCCGGCCGGCTGCCACCGCTTCCCGCCCCGCAAGGCGGTGCGCGGGGAGTCCCGGACGGTGTTCAGCCACACCAAGTGGAAACGGGAGCGGATGCTGCCGGTACCGGAGTGCGTGGACGTCTCCCGGCGTGCCTTCATGGGCGCACACCTGAGGATCGGCGGCGGTCGCACCGCACCCCGGCTGCACTACCTCGACGACTGCTCGGGCAGTGGCCGGATCTATGTCGGCTACATCGGTCTGCACCTGACCAACACCCGGACCAACTGAGAGGCTTGGCTGCCCGGTGCGCCCGTTCGGTGGACAATGTCCCGCAGGGGCAGGGCCGCGGGGTCGCCGGCCGCCCCGGGCAGGCGCCGGACGAGCATGGGGGAACGACGACCGATGCAGTACTCAGCAGACGGCCAGTCCGACGGCACCGCCACCGTCCCCGTGCCCCAACCGGGCTTTCTGGCCTCGGTCTTCCGTGATCTCGGCGCCGACGGGCCGGGCGGTGGCGAGGGGGACGCCGACGCCGGCGGTCGCAGCGGTGGCCGGGCCGACAGCCATGACGGTGGCGGTGGTGGCGGTGGTGGCGGTGGTGACGGACCGTCCGGGGAGGGCGTGGACGAGTCCGTCGCCGCCCACGCCCGGGCCGCCGCCCTGACCCACCACCGCACGCTCGCCGTCCGGACCGAGCGTGAGCGGCTGGCCGACCTGCTGCGGCGGGCCGCGCTGCCGGTCTCGGCCATGGACTTCGAGAGCCAGCTGCGCCGCTACGAGCCACGTCCCTACCGGGCGGCCGGCCCGGAGGCGGAGGCCGACGGCGCCGAGCCGCGCTGGGCCGACTTCGCTCCCGCCGAGCCGCCCGCGACCGACCCCGACGCGGCGCCGACCCGCCGCCTGCTCGACTCCGGTTACCAGCGCGAACTGGCCCAGGCCCGGCTGGCCCACCAGCGCGCCCTGCGGGAGTGGCGCACCCGGCAGGCCGAGGCCGGCAGCCCGGCCGCGGACGAGTCCCGGCGGGTCCACGAGGAGGCCGAGCAGGCCAGAGCGCGCGCGGTGCGTGAGTACAACCAGACCCTGGAGGAGTGCCGGCGGGCGTACCGGCTGGCCGAGCCGGCCGCCGTGGAGTCTCTGCTGGAGCGAGCGCTGGCCGCCGCCGAGACGGCCACCCAGGACCTCCCCGCGCCCTGCCGGGCCGTCTTCCGCCCGCTCACCCGCACCGCCGTGCTCGACCTCGACCTGCCGCCGCTCGACCTGGTGCCGTCGCTGACCGGCTACCGGCTCGGCGCGGACGGCGACATCCTGCCGGTGCCGCGCCCGCCGGCCGACCGGGCCACCGACTACCTCCGGCTGGTGGCCCGGCTGGCACTGCGCGCGCTGCAGGCCGCCGACGCCGTCGACACCGACGAGATACTGGCCGGGGTGGTGCTCAACGGCTGGCTGCGCGACCCCGGCGGGGCGGAGCCGCTCTGCCTGGTGAGCGTGGACGCCGACCGGGACGCGCTGGCCAGGACCAGACTGCTGCCGCCCGCCGCCCCCTACGAGGAGCACGACGGCGAGGGCGTGTACGCGGACGCCGAACAGGACGAGGCGCTGGTCCGGCTGCGCCAGCTCGGCGCCGCCGTCACCCCTGATCCCTACGCCCGGGCGGGCGTCGAACCGGCCGCCGTGGCGGGGGCCACGGTGCCGTCCGCGCCGGACCTCTCGGCGAACGAGTTCGCCCAGCTGGTCCGCGAACTGCTCACCTGCGGCGGGCTGGCGCAGTGGAGCGTACGGCTGCGCGGCCCGGCCGGGCTGGTGGCCACCGGCGAGGGGGCACCGGACAGCGCGCTGCCCGGCCGCTGGGTGGTCTGGGCCTCCCGGGGGCCCGGGCCGGTGGGGGAGGAGGAGATCAGGACGCTGGCGGAGGCGGTCCGCGAGGAGTCCGCCGAACGCGGCCTGCGCCTGACGACCGGCCGCTTCACCGACGAGGCCCTCGACCTCTCCGGGGAGGACGGACACCAGCACATCCACCTGGTCGACGGCGAGGGCGTACGCGAACTCGCCTGTACCCACCTCGGCCTGCCGCTCGCCGTCGGCCGGTAGACCGGCGGGCGCCCGCCGGGCCGGACACCGTGGTGCCTCACCCCGTCGGCCCGTCCGACGGGCGCCGGGCCGGGAGCGGCGTGACGCTGGGGGCGCGGGTGCCGGGCTGACCGGGCCCGGCCGGGCGGCGGCGCCCCGGGTAGCGGCCCGCATGGCCCGGCCGAGGGGTTGCCCGGCACCGGTCGGTGGTCGGCCCGGGCCCGGGCGGGACGCGGGGGAGGCGGGATGGGCGCGGTACCCGGTACAGCGGTACCCGGTGCGGGGGAGCGGCGGTGACCGCCGTCCTGGTCGCCGCCGGGGCGTTCCTGATGAAGCTGATCGGCGGTTACGTCGCCCAGCGCACCGGTGACCGGCGCCATCTGGTGCTCGGCTTCGCCGCCGGGCTGATGCTCGGCGTGGTGGCCTTCGACCTTCTGCCGGAGTCACTGCACGAGGCGCCGGCCGAGATCCACGGAGTGCCCCAGGCCCTGCTGATGTTCGCGGCCGGGTTCCTGACCATCCATGTCATCGAGCGCGCGGTCGCCATCCACCGCGGCCACGAGGGCGAGTACGCCGCCCACACCCACGGCCACCACCACGTCCAGGACCAGGTGACCACCGCCTCCGGCAACGGCTACCAGGGCGTCGGAGTGACCGCCGCGCTGGCCCTGGTCGGGCACAGCGTGATGGACGGCTTCGCGATCGGCGCGGCGTTCCAGGCCGGGACCACGGTCGGGACGGTGGTCGCCATCGCCGTGGTCGCGCACGACTTCGCCGACGGCTTCAACACGTACACGATCACCCGGCTGTACGGGAACGACCGGCGGCGGGCGCTGACGCTGCTCGCGGCGGACGCGCTCGCCCCGGTGACGGGCGCCGCGATCACCCTGCTCTTCACCATCCCCCACCATCTGCTCGGCCTCTACCTGGGCTTCTTCGCGGGCTTCCTGCTCTATCTGGCGACCTCCGACATCCTCCCCGAGGCGCACAGCCCGCACCCCTCCCGCAGCACCCTGCTCTGCACCCTCGTCGGGGTGGGCTTCATGTGGCTGGTGATCGGCCTCGCCGGATAGGGCCGGTCCGGCGGATCTCCGCCGGGCCCGCCCCGACCGGCCGGTCAGCAGGCCGGGGCGGACCACCGCTCCCGCATCGCGGCCAGCGCCTCGGTGATCGCCGGGCGCCGGGAGGCCTGGGTGCGCCAGAGGGCGAACACCCGGCGGGCGGGCTCCGGTACCACCGGCCGGGAGACCACCCCGGGCGGGAGGGCGCCCCGGCCGAGCCGCGGTACCAGGCCCATGCCCAGGCCCGCCGCGATCAGCGCGATCTGGGTCTCGAACTCGCCGACCTGGTACCGCACATCGGGCTCCTCGCCGGCCTCGCGCAGGGTGCGAACCAGCCAGTCGTGGCAGATGTTGCCCGGTGGCACGCTGATCCAGGGCTGCCCGCAGAGCCGCCGCACCGGCACCACGGCCGACCCGGCCAGCGGATCCCCGGCGGGCAGCAGCAGATCCACCGGGTCCGCGCCGAGGTCCATCCGGGAGAGCCCTTCCTGCACCGGCAGCGGCACGGTCGGCCAGTCCTGGACCAGCGCCAGGTCCACCTCGCCCCGTGCCACCAGCTCGGCCGCCGGGTACGGATCGCTTTCCAGCAGCCGGACGTCCAGCTCGGGGCAGCGCGCGCGCAGGTCGGCGAGCACGCCCGGCATCAGCCCCCGCGCGCCGGTGGCGAAGGCGGCGACCAGCAGCCGTCCGACCGCCTGGCCGCGCTGCTCCTCCAGCCGTACCTCGGCCCGCTCCACCAGCCCCAGCACCGCCTGCGCGGTGGCGGCCAGCTCGCGGGCGGCGTCGGTCAGCACCACGCCGCGGCCCTGACGCTCCAGCAGCACCGTCCTGGTCTCGCGCTCCAGCTTGGCGATCTGCTGCGAGACCGCCGACGGGGTGAAACCGAGCGAGGCCGCCGCTCCGCCGACCGAACCGTGCACGGCCACCGCGTGCAGTGCCCGCAGGCGCCCCAGATCCATCATGCAGCAATGTTAAACGGTTACCTTCAGAACTCATCGCTGGTGCTACACGATTTCGGCGGCCATGCTCGACCCATGACCACCGCACCCGCCGCCCCGGGCGGCAGCATGAGCCCGCGTCACATCGCCCTGGCCGTGCTGGTGGCCGCCGTCTGGGGCCTCAACTTCGTCCTCATCCACGTCGGCCTGGAGAACTTCCCGCCGCTGCTCTTCTGCGCCCTGCGGTTCGCCGTCGTGGCCGTCCCCGCGGTCTTCTTCGTCGGCCCGCCCAAGGTGGCCCGGCGGTGGGTCCTCGCGGTCGGCCTCACGCTCGGGGTGGTCAAGTTCGGCCTGCTCTTCCTGGGCATGCACGCCGGGATGCCCGCCGGGCTCTCCTCCCTGGTCCTCCAGGGCCAGGCCGTCTTCACCGTGCTGTTCGCCGCCGTCCTGCTGCGGGAACGGCCCGGCGGGCAGCGGCTGGCCGGACTGGCGGTCGCCTTCTCCGGCATCGGCCTCAGCGCGGTCGACCGCGGCCTCGGCGGCCCGCTCGGCGCCTTCGTCCTGGTCGTCCTCGCCGCGCTGGCCTGGGGGCTCTCCAATGTGCTGACCCGCCGGGCCGCGCCGCCGGACGCCCTGCGCTGGATGGTCTGGGTCAGCGCCGTTCCGCCGCTGCCGCTGCTGGGGCTCTCCCTGCTGGTCGAGGGCCCGGCCGCCGACCTGCGGGCGCTGCGCGACATCACCCCCGCCGGCCTGGGCGCGATCGGGTACGTCGGGCTGGTCTCCACTCTGTTCGGCTTCGTCGCCTGGAGCTTCCTGCTGCGCAGCTACGACGCCACCGCCGTCGCGCCCTACTCGCTCCTGGTCCCGGTGTTCGGGATGTCCTCGGCCTGGCTGCTGCTCGGCGAGCGGGTCGGCCCGCTCGCCGCCGGCGCCGCGCTGCTGGTGATCGCCGGGATCGGGATCACCGCGCTGCGCCCGGGGGCGCTGTCCGCCGTGGTGGCGTGGCGGCCGCGTAGCGGCTCTCGGCGGAGCGCAGCACTCGCAGCAGCACGTCCTGGTCGGCGGGGCTGACCTGGCCGAAGTACTCCTGCGCCACCTCGTGCCGGACCTGCCCGATCCGCTCCACCGCCGACCGGCCGGCCTCGGTCAGCAGGATCCGGACGGCGCGTCGGTCGGCCGGGTCCGGGCTGCGTTCGACCAGGCCCGCCTCCTCCAGCGCGTCGACCACGGTGGTGGCCGAGCGGGGGGCGATGTGCAGCCGGTCCGCGAGGTCGCTCAGCCGCATCGCCCGGTCCGGCAGCTCGCAGCCGGGTGCGTGGGCGAGGGTGCGCAGGGCGCGGCCCTGACCGGGGGTGATGCCGTAGGGCTCCAGTCGCTCGCTGGTGCGGCGCCGGATCCGTTTGATCGCCCGGGTCATCGCGTCGGCGAGCTCGGCGGCGGTGTCCTGCGGGGCCGGCGCCGGGGCGTCCGGCGGGTCCGGGGTGGGGGAGGAGCTCGCCGCGTCGTCGGTCGGCGTGGTGGTCATGGGCGGTCTCCTCGGCAGGTGTCCGCCCCAGGGTATCGGCCGGTTCCGGCCGTGGGGCGGGGGCGTGGACCGGCCCCGGGCGCGCGGATCCGGAAAGATGTTGAGCAAGGCTCAGTATCTGGGTTAGCGTAGCCCCGAGTGAGGGCACCCTAAGTTCCCTCCCAGGATCCTGGAGGACCAGTGCCCCGCTCCGAAGCCCGCGTCACCACCGACCGTTCCGCCCGCTACGCCAAGCAGCTCGCCAGCCACATGGGCCGCAAGATCGAGGCCCACTGGTCCGAGGAGACCGGCCGCGGCACCCTCGCCTTCGGCGCCGGCACCGCCACCCTGGAGGCCACCCCCGACGCGCTGCTGCTCGCCGTCGAGGGCGAGACCGAGAAGCTGCCCGGCCTGGAGGACGTGGTCGGCCGCCACCTCGTCCGCTTCGGCAGCCGCGACGAACTGGTCGTCGAATGGCACCGTGACAACGGCGAGCCCGGTCTCGTCCACCGCAACGACGAGCCCGCCGAGGGCTGACGACTACGCCCGCCGCCCGGCTCCCCGGGGCAGCCGGCGGGCGAGAGCCCACAGCACCAGGCCGCCCAGGCACCAGCTGGCCACCACGTCCAGCAGCCAGTGGTAGTCGCTCCACAGCAGTCCGAGACCGACGCCGACCGAGAGCAGCACGGCGCCCGCGGTCAGCCGCCGCCCCGCGCGGGCGCCGACGGTACGGGCCACCAGCAGCGCGGCGACGCCGTACGCCAGGGTCGCGGTGGCCGTGTGCCCGGACGGGTACCAGCCCCACTGGTCCGCCGCCAGCGGCACCCCGAACGGGCCGGGCCGGGCGAACCAGGCCTTCGCCGGGACGACCAGCAGCGGGATCAGCCCGGTCGTCAGCACCGCCACCACCGCCGGCAGCCACCAGCGCGGCACCCCGGCCCGGCGGGACCGCCCGGCGGCCAGCGCGCCACCGGCGAGCAGCACCGGGACCGCCGGGACGGAACTCCCGAGGTCCGACAGCGCCTTGCCGAGGTGGTTGAGCATGGTGCTGTGCAGGTCGTGCCTGGCCGCCCGGACGGTGTGCCGGGCCCAGTGGTCCAGACCGAGCAGCGGGCCGTCGACGGCCACCTGCCAGGACACCAGCACCAGCACGACCGCGAGCACCAGCGGCAGCGCGACCGATCCGGCCAGGCGGCCCACGACGCGAGATGGCCGCCCCGGAGCAGGGGGGGTAGCTCCGGGGCGGCTCTGACGATCGCCGTTCCGTGCGCCCCGGGGGGTGTGGGCCGGACGGTCGGTCGATCGGTCTTCGGTGTGCGCCGCCTTCTCCGGGGCGGCCCGGTCGTCCTCGCGGACGACTCGCGGATCCGCCGGCGAGGGCGGTGCCGCGGACCGGTCCGCCAATGGCTGAGGCTCGCTGTCCATCTGTCATGACCCTACGTCAACGGATTTGCCCCGCCGAGGAGCTTCGGCGATTCCGCACAGCATCTTCACCGCCCGCCGGGCCAGGCCGCGGCGTCCCCCGTACAGCTGCCCGAACCGGCTCGAACCCGCTCGAACGGCCGAACGTAACGAACCGGCGGTGCAGACCGAACGGCCCGCGAGGACCAGAGGTCCCCACGGGCCGTTCAGCGCTGTCCGGACATCCCTCCGGCGGGTGTGTCACCTGTCGGGCTCCACCGGCTCAGAGAGCGGCGAAGGCGCCCTCCAGGATGTCCAGGCCCTCGTTGAGGAGGTGCTCCGGGATGACCAGCGGCGGCAGGAAGCGCAGCACGTTGCCGTAGGTGCCGGCGGTCAGCACGACCAGGCCCTCGGCGTGGCAGGCCTTGGCGATGGCCGCGGTGGCCGCCGCGTTCGGCTCCTTGCCACCCGGCTGCACCAGCTCGACGGCGATCATCGCGCCGCGGCCGCGGACCTCGCCGATGATGCCGAACTTCTCCTGCATCTCCCGCAGACGGCCCAGCATGATCTCGCCGATCCGCTGCGCCTTGCCGTTGAGGTCCTGCTCCTTCATGGTCTCGATGGCGCCCAGCGCGGCGGCGCAGGCCACCGGGTTGCCACCGTAGGTGCCGCCCAGGCCGCCGGCGTGCGCGGCGTCCATGATCTCGGCGCGACCGGTCACCGCGGACAGCGGCAGACCGCCGGCGATGCCCTTGGCGGTGGTGATCAGGTCCGGGACGATGCCCTCGTCGTCACAGGCGAACCACTGGCCGGTACGGCAGAAACCGGTCTGGATCTCGTCCGCGACGAAGACGATGCCGTTGGCCTTCGCGAACTCCACGATCGCCGGCAGGAAGCCCTTGGCCGGCTCGATGAAGCCGCCCTCGCCCTGGATCGGCTCGATGATGATCGCGGCGACGTTGTCGGCGCCGATCTGCTTGTTGATGGTCTCGATGACCTGCGCGGCGGCCTCGGCGGCGGCGTTCTCCGCACCGGTCAGCCAGCGGTACGGGTAGGCCACCGGCACCCGGTAGATCTCCGGGGCGAACGGGCCGAAGCCCTGCTTGTACGGCATGTTCTTCGCCGTCAGCCCCATGGTGAGGTTGGTCCGGCCGTGGTAGCCGTGGTCGAACACCACGATGGCGGTGCGCTTGGTGTAGGCGCGGGCGATCTTCACCGCGTTCTCGACCGCCTCGGAGCCCGAGTTGAACAGCGCGGTGCGCTTCTCGTGGTCGCCCGGGGTCAGCTCGTTGAGCTGCTCGGCCACGGCCACGTAGCCCTCGTACGGGGTCACCATGAAGCAGGTGTGGGTGAAGGCGGCCAACTGCTCGGTCGTCCTGGCCACCACGGCCTCGGCGCTGTTGCCGACGTTGGTCACGGCGATGCCGGAACCGAAGTCGATCAGCGAGTTGCCGTCCACGTCCTCCAGGACGCCCCCGTTGGCACGGGACACGTACACCGGCAGGGTGGTGCCGACGCCGGCCGCCACCGCACCCAGCTTGCGGGCCTGCAGCTCCTGCGACTTCGGACCGGGGATCGCGGTGACCAGGCGGCGCTCCTGCGGGAGCGGCGTTGCGGCGCTCATGGGTTTCTCCAGACTTCTCGGCTCGGTGCTTCGCAGGCTACGGCCGCCCTCCCCGGCCGGGCATGCGCCACTCGGTAGCACTCAGCCGTCCGACTTGTCCGAGGCGGCCAGCGCGGGTAGTGCGACGGCCCGGCGGCTTCGCTCCACTACATTGAGCGCGGGCGTGTCGCCGGTGCGGCGGCATGGGTATGGCGGCACCGACGACGTCGGGCCGGGCGGGCGAGGGAGCGGGGCCGTACATGGGACTGGACGGGGCGCGGAGCCACGGCGAGCGGGCGACAGCCCCACCCCCTGCACCCATGCCCCACCAACGCCCCCACCGCCCGACGGGTGCGGCCGGGCCCGCCTTCGACCTCTCCGCCTGGGTCGCGGCCCCGCGGCCGGAGGCCGCCCCCGGCATCTACCGGCAGGGCTACCGGCAGATCGACCCCGACCGGGCGGAGGCCGGCAGGGTTCCGACGTGGCCGTTGCTCCTTCGTGCGGTGCTGAACGCAGTGGTGGGGTGGTTCGCCTACCTGTACGGAACACAGTTGCTGACGTATGTACTCGTCTGGTTCGGGGGGCAGACAGGCATCGGGCCCCTCGCCGAACCGTCTGAGTCCGAGGCCATGCTCACCCTCCTGGTCGTCAACGCGGTCGTCCTCGCCGTCGTGATCAAGGTCTTCGGCCGGATGGGCCGCTGGCCGGAGGTGTGGCGGCGCTACGTGGCGCCGCTGCTGTCGCGCACCGTGACCCAGGAGGCGCCCGCGGCGGACGCCGAGGTGGCGGAGGCGGCGGCCCGGTCGGCCGACCCCTGGGTCGTGCTGCGGGCCGGCGGGGCAGGCGTGGCCGCCGGGCGGCTGGACGGGGAAGCGGTCGGCGACATCGACTACGTGCGGATTCGGCAGGCGTGGGAGTTGGCGCAGGCGGATCCGGTGTTCGTGCCGGCCTTCGTCGCCCAGGTGGCGGCCCGCGGCGCGGCGGCGTTCGCGCACCCCTCCGAGGTGCGGGAGCTGCCGGGGCGGGACGAGCAGCACGATCTGCTGCTGCGTCAGGTCCGGCTCGGCACCACCCAGGACGTGCCGAAGAACCCGCTGACGCACCGGGCCGCCGGCTTCGCGCTGGACCCGGCCGTGCTCGGCACCTCGCTGCTGGCGGTCGGCCCGGCCGGGACGGGGAAGACGGCGCGGCTGGCCCGGCCGGTGGCCGAGGCGCTCTGCCTGCAGGCACTGGCCGGCACGGCGTGCGCGGTGGTGATCGGATCGGCGGAGGCGGACCTCGGGCCGGACGCCTGGTACGACGTGGTGATCGCCCCGGGCGACCCGGGCTCGGCGTACGGCCTGGACCTCTACGGCGCGGCGCGGGATCCGGACGAGGCGGCCGCCCGGCTGGCCGAGGCGCTGCTGCCGGACGAGTTGACGGCCCGCGCGGAGAGCGCCCGGACGGCGCTTCAGCAGGTGGTCGGCCCGTTCCACGCCGCGTACGGCCGCTACCCGGGTGTGCGCGAACTGCGGGCGCTGCTCGGGGGTGAGACGGAGGCGCTGGGCGCCCTGGCGAAGGCGCTCGGGACGGCCGGCCGGCTGGCCCTGTACGAGCGGGACCTGGCCCACCGTGAGCGCCAGCGGGGCCGGGCGGACGATCCGGGGGCGCTGTTGGCGGACCGGTTGGCGCTGCTGGACCGCCCGGCCTTCGAGGGGGCGTTCGCGACCGACGGGACCGGTCGGCCGCCGTTCGCGATGCGGGTGCTGGACCACCCGCTGCGGGTGCGGGTGAAGCTGCCCGAGCGCGGTCACCCGGAGGCGGCGCGGATGCTCTCGCGGCTGGTGGTGGGCCAGTTCGTCCAGGCCGCCGGCGTTCGCGAGGACCGGTCGCTCTTCGCCGGCCTGGTGGTGGACGACGTCTCGGCGGCGCTGGACGCCCACACCGTCCGGGGTCTGCAGCGGATGCGCGGGGCCAACGCGGGCGCCGTGCTGCTGCTGCGGACCCTGGTGGACCTGCCGGAGGCGCTGCGGGCGCCGCTGTTCGGCGCGGTCGGCTGCCGGATGGCGTTCCCGGGGATCGCGCCGTGGGACGGGCGGCTGTTCTCCGAGGCCTGGGGTACGCATCTGGTCCGCGAGACGGCGGTGACGCACACTCCGGACACCTCGGGCGGCCTGCTGCGCCGGGCCGGGCGGCTGGGGCGCAAGGCGTTGTCGGGGACCACGGCGCAGACCGAGTCCGTCACCACCCGGGAGGTGGAGCGGCTGCGCTGGTCGCCGTCGGACCTCGCGCACGCGCTGCCGGCGGGGCACGCGGTGGTGTCGCTGACAGCGGTGTCGGGGGAACAGGTGCCGCCGTTGCTGGTGGACCTGCGGGACTGAACCGGCGGGCCGCGTTCCGCCGGGACGGCGCCCCCAGGTATCGCCTCGGAGGTGGATTCGGCAGTGCCGGTTGTCCGGAGCGTCCATAATGAAGGGGAGAGACCCTCGTCAGACCCTCCGCCCCTCTCCTCGCCCGGCCGCAACGGCGCGGTCGGGTCGTTCCCCCGAAGGTGCCATGCCTCCCACACTCGCCTCCGTCGTCCGCAACACCTCGCTCCATCTGACGGTCCTCGCCGGTGGGGACCATCTGGAACGGCCGGTCCGCTGGGTGCACACCAGCGAGCTGGACGATCCGACGCCGTTCCTCGAGGGTGGTGAGCTGCTGCTCACCACCGGGATCAAGCTGGGCCGCACCGCCGCCCGGCTCCAGGCGTATGTGCACCGGCTGGCCGACGCGGGCGTGGTGGGGCTGGGCCTCGGCGTGGGCCTGTCGCACACGGAGGTGCCGCAGCCGCTGGTGGACGCGGCCGCCCAGCGCGGGCTGCCGCTGCTGCGGGTGCCGGAGCCGACGCCGTTCATCGCGATCAGCAAGGTGGTCTCGGCGGCGCTCGCCGCCGAGCAGTACGAGGCGGTGACGACCAGCTTCGAGGCGCAGGAGGAGCTGACCCGGGCGGCGCTCGGCAAGGACGGCACCACGGCGGTGGTCCGCCGGCTGGCGGCCCGGCTGGGCGGCTGGGCGGCGCTGTACGACGGTTCGGGCGCGCTCTCGGTGGTGGCTCCGGACTGGGCGGCCCGCCGGGCCGGCCGGCTGGCGGCCGAGGTGGACCGGCTGCGCCGCCGTCCGGCGCCGTCGAGCGCCGCGTTGCAGGGCCGTTCGCCGGGGATAGACACGGCGGACGAGGACTACGTGGTGGTCCAGTCGCTGGGCGCGGACCGCCGGGCGAGGGGTTTTCTCGCGGTCGGTACCGAGGACCGGATCACCCCGACCGAGCGGTATGTGCTGAACGCGGCGGTGGCGCTGCTGACCCTGACCCTGGAGCGTTCCCGGGAGCTGCGGCAGGCCGAGGAGCGGATGGGCGCCGCGCTGCTGCGGATGGTGCTGGCGGGCGAGGTGGGGACGGCCCGGCAGGTGGCGGTCGGGCTGTTCGGCGGTCTGCCGGAGGGGACGATACGGGTGATGGTGGCCGGTGCCGCGCAGGGCGTGGACGCCGCGGAGGCGCTCGGGGAGCTGGGCGACCGGGCCGAGCAGGCCGGCGCCCGGGTGGGGGAGAAGCTGCTGGTGGCGCGGGAGGACGGCGCGCACGGGCCGCGGCTGATGGTGCTGGCGCTGGACAACGGCGCGGTGCACCGGGCCTGTCTCGGCGCGGTGGAGGAGCACGAGGGCCTGTCGTTGGGCGTCTCGGCGCCGGCCGGGCTGGAGGAGTCGGGTACCGCTCACGCGCAGGCCGAGCGGGCGCTGGCGGTGGCGCTGCGCGGTGGCCGCCGTTCGGTGGACCACGAGGAGGTCGGCGCGGGTTCGCTGCTGCCCCTGCTCGGCGAGGACGCCGTGACGGCCTTCGCGGAGGGGCTCCTGCGTCCGCTGCGCGAGCACGACCGCACCGCGCGCGGCGACCTGGTGGCCTCGCTGCGGGCCTGGCTGTCCAGACACGGGCAGTGGGACGCGGCCGCCGCCGATCTGGGCGTGCACCGGCACACCCTGCGCTACCGGATGCGGCGGGTCGAGGAGCTGCTCGGCCGTTCGCTGGACGACACCGATGTGCGGATGGAGCTCTGGCTGGCGCTGCGTTCCGGCGAGGAGTGACGGGAGCGACCGGAACGGCGGAAGCGGCGGAAGTCGCGGGAGCGGCGGGCCCGCTGGACGTGGTGGAGTGGCGGCGCCCGCGAACGCTACTCGGTGGCCAATCCGGTCGGCGCGCCGCCGCCCCTACCCTCGGTTCAGGTCCCACGTTCGTGGGGCCCTGAGGACGACGAGGAGAGGGCCGGTACCACGGTGACCACCACGTACGATTTCTGGCTGGCCGGCCGCCGGGCGAGCGGCGACACGGACTTCGAGGTGTACAACAGCTGGGACGGCCGCCTGGTCGGCAAGGTCGGCATCCCGAGCGAGGCCCAGGTCGAGGAGGCGCTGGACGCCGCCGTCGCCGCGCTGCCGGTGTTCGCCGCGACCCCCGCGCATGTCCGCGCCGCCGCGCTGGACCACGTGGCCAAGCGTCTGGCCGAGCGCACCGAGGAGATCGCCCAGCTGATCACCGCCGAGAACGGCAAGCCGATCAAGTGGGCCCGCGGCGAGCTGGGCCGGGCCGTCTCCGTCTTCCGCTGGGCCGCCGAGGAGGCCCGCCGTACCAACGGCGAGACCATGCGGCTGGACACCGACCCGGGCGGCACCGGCCGCTTCGCGGTGGTGCGCCGCTTCCCGCGTGGTGTGGTGCTGGGCATCGCCCCGTTCAACTTCCCGCTGAACCTGGTCGCCCACAAGGTGGCCCCGGCGATCGCGGTCGGCGCCCCGATCATCCTCAAGCCGGCTCCGGCCACCCCGCTCTCCGCGATGGTGCTGGGCGAGATCCTGGCCGAGACCGATCTGCCGGCCGGCTCCTGGAGCATCCTGCCGGTGCCGAACGACCGGATGCCCGCCCTGGTTCAGGACCCGCGCCTGCCGGTGATCTCCTTCACCGGTTCGGACAAGGTCGGCTACCAGATCATGGACTCGGTGCCGCGCAAGCACACCACCCTGGAGCTCGGCGGCAACGCCGCGGCCGTGGTGCTCGCCGACTGGTCCTCGGAGGAGGACCTGGACTGGGCCGCCGCCCGGATCGCGATGTTCGCCAACTACCAGGGCGGCCAGTCCTGCATCTCGGTGCAGCGGGTGATCGCCGACGCGTCCGTCTACGACGCTCTGGTGGAGAAGGTCGTGGCCAAGGTCAAGGCCCAGGTCACCGGTGACCCGAACGACGAGGCCACCGAGGTCGGCCCGCTGGTGGACGAGAACGCCGCCAAGCGGGTGGAGTCCTGGGTGGACGACGCGGTCGCCAAGGGCGCCAAGGTCCTCACCGGCGGCACCCGCGAGGGCGCGACCTACGCCCCGACCGTGCTGGCCGAGCTGCCGGCCGACGCGATCCTGGCGAAGTCCGAGGTGTTCGGCCCGGTCCTGTCGCTGCACCGGGTGGAGGGCACCGACGAGGCCTTCGCCGCCGTCAACGACTCCGCCTTCGGCCTGCAGGCCGGCGTGTTCACCCATGACCTGCAGACCGCCTTCCGCGCCCACCGGGAGCTGGAGGTCGGCGGCGTGATCATCGGTGACGCCCCCTCCTACCGCGCCGACCAGATGCCGTACGGCGGCGTCAAGGACTCCGGCGTCGGCCGCGAGGGCGTCAAGTACGCGATGGACGACTACACGGTGGAGAAGGTCCTGGTCCTCACCGGCCTCGACCTCTGATCCGGCCGTAGCGGGGGCCCGGCACCGCGCGCGGTGCCGGGCCCCCGGCGTGTCGTGGCGGCCTCAGCCGCGCCCGGTCACGGCCGCGACGGCCTCGGCCACGGTGGTGTCGCCCGAGACCAGTTCCAGCGTCCGCCCGGCCGTGCCCGGTTCGTGCAGCAGCGCCGCCAGCACGGCGGCCACGTCGGCCCGGTCCACCGCGCCGCGCCCGGCCGAGGGGGCGAGCCGGACCAGGCCGGTGCCCGGGCCGTCGGTGAGCCGGCCGGGGCGCAGCACCGTCCAGTCCAGCGTGGTGCGGGCCCGGACGGCGTCGTCGGCCGCGCCCTTGGCCCGCAGGTAGGTCTCGAAGACCGGGTCGGCGGGGTAGCGGGCCGCGGCGTCGGCGCCCGTCGAGGAGATGATCAGGTAGCGCCGGACGCCGGCGAGTTCGGCGGCGTCGGCGAGCAGGACGGCCGCGTCGCGGTCGACGGTGTTCTTCCGGGCGGCGCCGCTGCCCGGACCGGCTCCGGCGGCGAAGACCACCGCGTCGGCGCCGGTGAGCAGCCGGGCGAGCTCGGGGGCGGTGGCGGCCTCCAGGTCGAGCGTCAGCGGCTCGGCGCCGGCGTCCACCAGGTCCCCGGCCTGTTCGGGCCGGCGGATGATCCCGGCGGGCCGGTCGCCGCGCTCGGCGAGCAGCCGCTCCAGCTTGAGCGCGATCTGTCCGTGGCCCCCCGCGATGACGGTACGCATGGCTCCGACGGTAGCCGGGGGGTGTCCCGGCGTCCTGTGGAGGCCGCCGGGCAGGACACAATGGGCGCATGACTTCGCTTGCCCACCCGCAGCTGCGTTTCACGCCGACCGTGCAGGACCCGTCCGCTCCCCGGGAGCTGGTGATCCTCGGTTCCACCGGGTCGATCGGCACCCAGGCCATCGACGTGGTGCTCCGCAACCCGGACCGGTTCTCCGTGGTCGCCCTGTCGGCGGCCGGCGGCCGGGTGGAGCTGCTCGCCGAGCAGGCCCTGCGGCTGGGCGTGCACACGGTGGCGGTCGCCGACCCGGCCGCCGAGCCGGCGCTGCGCGAGGCGCTGGCCGCCAGGGCCGGCGGCCGTGCGCTGCCCGCCGTGCTGGCCGGTCCGGACGCGGCGACCGAGCTGGCCGGGATGGAGTGCCACTCGGTGCTGAACGGCATCACCGGCTCGATCGGGCTGCGTCCCACGCTGGCCGCCCTGGCGGCGGGCAGGGTGCTGGTGCTGGCCAACAAGGAGTCGCTGATCGTCGGCGGCCCGCTGGTGAAGGCGGTGGCGAAGCCGGGGCAGATCGTGCCGGTGGACTCGGAGCACGCCGCGCTGTTCCAGGTGCTGGCCGGCGGTACCCGGGCCGAGGTCCGCAAGCTGGTGGTCACCGCGAGCGGCGGCCCGTTCCGCCGGCGGACCCGCGAGCAGCTGGCGGGCGTCACCCCGGCGGACGCGCTGGCGCACCCGACCTGGGCGATGGGCCCGGTGGTCACGGTCAACTCGGCCACCCTGGTGAACAAGGGGCTGGAGGTGATCGAGGCGCACCTGCTGTACGACGTGCCGTTCGACCGGATCGAGGTCGTGGTCCATCCGCAGTCGGTGGTGCACTCGATGGTGGAGTTCACCGACGGTTCCACTCTGGCGCAGGCCAGTCCGCCGGACATGCGGATGCCGATCGCGCTGGGGCTGGGCTGGCCGGACCGGGTGCCGGACGCGGCGCCGGGCTGCGACTGGACCAAGGCCGCCACCTGGGAGTTCTTCCCGCTGGACAACGAGGCCTTCCCTGCGGTGGAGCTGGCCCGCGAGGTGGGCTCGCTGGGCGGTACCGTGCCGGCCGTTTTCAACGCCGCCAACGAGGAGTGCGTGGACGCGTTCCTGAACGGCCGCCTCGCTTTCACGGGAATCGTGGACACTGTTGCCAAGGTCGTGGCCGAACACGGCACCCCGGCGTCGGGAACTTCTCCGACCGTCGAGGACGTCCTGCACGCGGAGGACTGGGCCCGCGCCCGGGCCCGCGAGCTGGCGGCCGGCTGACGACGGCGCACGACCCCTGACGACGACGAGCGGAGCGGCATGACGGAGGACCAGCGGTGGCAACGGTTTTGACGGTGGTCGGCATCCTGGTCTTCGCGGTCGGGCTGCTCTTCTCGATCGCCTGGCACGAGCTCGGCCACCTCTCGACGGCGAAGCTGTTCGGCATCAGGGTGCCGCAGTACATGGTCGGCTTCGGTCCGACCATCTGGTCCCGGCGCAGGGGTGACACCGAGTACGGCATCAAGGCGATCCCGCTGGGCGGGTACATCCGCATGATCGGGATGTTCCCGCCCGGCGAGGACGGGCGGATCACCCAGCGCAGCAGCTCGCCCTGGCGGACGATGATCGAGGACGCCCGGGAGGCCTCCTACGAGGAGCTCCAGGAGGGTGACGAGCAGCGGCTCTTCTACACCCGCAAGCCGTGGAAGCGCGTCATCGTGATGTTCGCGGGCCCGTTCATGAACCTGATCCTGGCTTTCGGGCTGTTCCTGACGGTGATGATGGGCTTCGGCGTCACGATGGCGGTGCCTACCATCCGCACCGTCTCGGAGTGCGTCGTCAAGGCCGGCCAGCCCACCGACGAGTGCCCCGCGGACGCCCTGCCGGCCCCGGCGTTCAAGGCCGGGCTGAAGCCGGGGGACAAGGTCCTCTCCTTCGACGGGGACCGGATCGGCAGCTACGACCAGCTCCAGGCGGACATCCGCAGGTCGGCCGGGAAGACCGTGCCGATCGTGGTGGAGCGCGGCGGGCAGCAGCTCACCCTCACCCCGACCATCGCCGTCAACGACGTCCAGAAGTACGACGCCAACAACATCCCGCTCAAGGGCCAGACCGTGCAGGCCGGCTTCCTCGGCTTCACGCCGAGCAGCGGGGTCGTCCGGCTGGGCTTCGGCCAGTCTCTCGACCGGATGTACGACATGGCCGAGGGCGGGGTGAAGTCGCTGGTCGCCCTGCCCGGCAAGATCCCGGGCCTCTGGCATTCGGTGGTGGACGGCACCCCGCGGGACGCCGACTCGCCGATCGGCATGGTCGGCGCGGCCCGGGTCAGCGGCGAGGTCTTCTCGCTCGAGATCCCCGGCAGCCAGCGGATCGCCACCTTCGTGAACCTGCTGGCCGGCATCAACCTGTCGCTCTTCCTGTTCAACATGCTGCCGCTGCTGCCGTTGGACGGCGGTCACATCGCCGGCGCGGTCTGGGAGTCGATCCGCCGGCGCACCGCGCGTCTGTTCAAGCGGCCGGACCCGGGCCCCTTCGACGTCGCCCGGCTGATGCCGCTGGCGTACGTGGTGGCCAGCGTCTTCATCGGCTTCACCCTGCTGGTGCTGGTCGCCGACCTGGTCAACCCGGTCAAGATCAGCTAGCCGGCGGGTGTGCCCGGCCCCGGCCGGGTGCCGTACCGTTGGAGGCCGGGTACGCGGACATCGGCGTGCCCGGCCCGGCTGTCCCTACCCGCCGGACCGACGACCTCAACCCCGGGGAACCCTGCGCACATGACCGCGATCTCGCTCGGTATTCCGTCCCTGCCGCTCAAGCCGCTCGCCCGGCGCCGTGTCTCCCGGCAGATCATGGTCGGCAACGTACCGGTCGGCGGCGACGCCCCCGTGTCGGTGCAGTCCATGACCACCACGGTGACCTCGGACATCAACGCCACGCTGCAGCAGATCGCGCAGCTGACCGCCTCCGGCTGTCAGATCGTGCGGGTCGCCGTCCCCTCCCAGGACGACGCGGACGCGCTGCCGATCATCGCGAAGAAGTCCCAGATCCCGGTCATCGCCGACATCCACTTCCAGCCGAAGTACGTCTTCGCCGCGATCGACGCCGGCTGCGCCGCGGTCCGCGTGAACCCGGGCAACATCAAGGCCTTCGACGACAAGGTCGGCGAGATCGCCAAGGCCGCCAGGGCCGCCGGGACGCCGATCCGGATCGGCGTCAACGCGGGCTCGCTCGACAAGCGCCTGCTGGAGAAGTACGGCCGGGCCACCCCCGAGGCGCTGGTGGAGTCCGCGCTCTGGGAGTGCTCGCTGTTCGAGGAGCACGACTTCCGTGACATCAAGATCTCGGTCAAGCACAACGACCCGGTCGTGATGATCAACGCCTACCGTCAGCTCGCCGCCGCCTGCGACTACCCGCTGCACCTCGGCGTGACCGAGGCCGGTCCGTCCTTCCAGGGCACCATCAAGTCCGCGGTCGCCTTCGGCGCGCTGCTCGCCGAGGGCATCGGCGACACCATCCGGGTCTCGCTCTCGGCCCCGCCGGCCGAGGAGATCAAGGTCGGCAACCAGATCCTGGAGTCCCTCGGCCTGCGTCAGCGCGGCCTGGAGATCGTCTCCTGCCCGTCCTGCGGCCGCGCCCAGGTCGACGTCTACAAGCTCGCCGAGGAGGTCACCGCCGGCCTGGAGGGCATGGAGGTGCCGCTGCGCGTCGCGGTCATGGGCTGCGTCGTCAACGGTCCCGGCGAGGCCCGTGAGGCCGACCTCGGGGTCGCCTCGGGCAACGGCAAGGGCCAGATCTTCGTCAAGGGCGAGGTCATCAAGACCGTCCCCGAGTCGAAGATCGTCGAGACGCTGATCGAGGAGGCCCTCAAGCTCGCCGAGCAGATGCAGGCCGACGGCGTCGAGGCGGGTGCTCCGACCGTCGTCGCGGGCGAGTGACCACGCGGGTGGTTTGATCGCGGTGTTTTCCGAAGGCGGGGCCGTCCGTGCGCGGACGGCCCCGCGGCCGTAGCCGGGTGGGGCCACGGGATAGGGTGCGGCCAGAGTCGTCTAGTGAGGTGCTGTCTCGATGCTCGATCGAGGTGCGATGCTCCCCAGCTCGTTCCAGGCCGCCCGGGCCCTGGCGACCACCCGCGTCCTGGAGGCACCCGACCTCGCGGACACCCTGGAGGTGCTCCGCCGGGACCCGGTCGCCAACGCCTTCGTCGCCACCCGGGTCGAGGCGGTCGGTCTCGATCCCTGGCGGCTCGGCGGCGAGATGTGGGGCTGGTACGACGAGCGCGGTGAGCTGGACGCGCTCTGCTACGCCGGGGCCAACCTGGTCCTGGTGAACGCCGGGCCGCAGGCCGTCCAGGCCTTCGCCGAACGCGCCCGCCGGCAGGGCCGCCGCTGCTCCTCGATCGTGGGCCCGGCCGGGCCCACCGCCGCCCTCTGGGCACTGCTGGAACGCAGTTGGGGCCCGCCCCGCGAGATCCGGGCCCACCAGCCACTGCTCGCCACCGCGGTGCCGTCGGCCGAGATCGACCCCGACCCGCTGGTGCGGCGGGTGCGGCGGAACGAGATCGAGACGCTGATGCCGGCCTGTGTGGCGATGTTCACCGAGGAGGTCGGGGTCTCCCCGCTGGCCGGCGACGGCGGGCTGCTCTACCAGGCCCGGATCGCCGAACTCGTCTCCGCCGGGCGCTCGTTCGCCCGGATCACCGAGGACGGCCGGGTGGTGTTCAAGGCCGAGGTCGGGGCCGTCACGGAGGGCGCCTGCCAGATCCAGGGCGTCTGGGTGGCCCCCGAGTACCGCGGTCAGGGCCTGTCCGAGACGGGCATGGCGGCCGTGCTGGACATCGCCCTGCGCGAGGTCGCCCCGGTGGTCTCGCTGTACGTCAACGACTACAACCTGCGGGCCCGGGCGGCCTATCGGCGGGTGGGCTTCCGCGAGGTCGGCGCCTTCATGAGCGTCCTGTTCTGACCTCCGCCCGCGGGCGGGCCGGACGGGTAGTAACGTCCGGGGCATGGATCAGCTGACCGGGGTGACGATCGAGGCCATCGACCTTGCGACGTGGGCGCCGCAGGCCCTCGATGTCCAGGCGGTGGCGTTCGGGCTGACGCCCGAGGAGGTCGCGGTACGGCTGCACATCGTCGGGCGGCACGCCCAGCAGCCCGGGGTGATCGCGCTCGGCGCGCTGAGCGGCGGCCGGCTGGTCGGCTTCGGGTACGGGATGCCCAACCACCGCGAGCACTGGTGGAGCAGCGTGATCGAGCCCTACCTGGAGGCGCGCGGGTACGGCGACTGGCTGGACGACGTCTTCGCGGTCACCGAACTGCACGTGCTGCCCGAGTTCCAGGGGCAGGGGATCGGCTCCGGTCTGATCCGGACGCTCTGCGAGCGGTCCGGGCGGCCGCGCAGCATCCTCTCCGCGATCGACGCCGAGACGCCCGCCCGCCGCCTCTACCGCTCGCTCGGCTACCGGGACCTCGCCCGCGCGGTGCACTTCCCGAACACCGACCGCCTGTACGCGGTGATGGGCGCCCCGCTGCCGTTGCGCGGGCCGGGTCAGAGCACTCCGGCGAACTCCAGGTAGAGCTCGGCGTCCTCCCGGCGGCCCGCCGCCAGGGCGCGCAGGCCGAGGTCGGCCGCGCGGAACAGCGTCCAGCCGCGCAGCCGGTCCTGTTCCACCTCCAGGGCGTCGGAGAGCTGACGCAGCCGGCGGCGGGCCGCGGCGGCCGCGCCCGGGGAGCCGATCAGGGTGTCCGCCCGGTCCAGGGCCAGCCGGGCCAGGTCGTAGGCGCGTTCGCCGACCAGTGGGCGGGGATCGATCGCCAGCCAGGGCGCGCGGTCGGCGGCGAGCACATTGCCGTGGTGGAAGTCGCCGTGCAGCAGGAACATCTCGTCGGCGGAGGCGAGCAGTCCCTCGGCGGTCTCCAGGGCCTCGGCCACCAGGGCGGCGGCCTCGGCCGCGCCGGGCAGTTCGCGGTGGCGGCGCAGGCCGTCGGAGCCGACGGCGACCCGGCCGGCCAGGCTCTGGTAGGGGTGGCTCTTGGGCGCCGGCGTCCAGAGCCGGCGCAGCAGGCTGGTGGCCTCCAGCATCGCCTTCGGCTCGGCCAGCGAGCGCAGCGGGATCTCGCCGTGCAGCCGCTCCAGCAGCAGCACCCCCTCGGCGGGGTCGGCGTCCAGCAGCAGGACGGCGCCGCGGCCGGCCCAGTGGGTGAGGGCGGCGTGCTCCTGGGCGGTCTCCGGGGTGAGCAGGCCGGCCTTGAGGACGGCGGGGGTGAGGTCGTCGCGTCGGACGTACCCGATCAGGCTCAGCGCGCCCCCGGGGTCGAGCACCCGCTCCAGGGTGAGGTTCCAGCGGGCCAGATGGGTGGCCACGTGCGCGGGCAGCCCGGCCAGCCAGCGCCGCCCCGCTTCACCCTCGCCCTCGCCGACGCTGTGCGTCAGCCAGGCGGGGACGGTGATCTGCCCTGGTGCTGCCGACATGCTGGCCTTCCGGTTGGCGCTTCCCCCGTGGTACTACCCGTCCATTGTCGGCCATATCTGCGAAACCGCAGGTCAGCGACGCGAAGGGGATGAGCGGGGGAAGCCCGGCGGGCGGCGGGACCGCAGGTCAGGCGGTCGGTGTCGGGGTCGTGCCGGGGCCGGTGGTGCCGGGGGTGGGGACGGCCGGGTCGGGGAGGCCGGGGAAGGGGGTGGCGGCGGCGCCCCAGCGCCGGGCACGCAGGGCGCTGTCGCGCAGGGAGTCGGCGGCGGTGGCGCGCTGGGGGCCGGTGGTGGCGGCGACCAGGTCGGCGTAGACGGCCGCGAGGCGGGTCTCGATATGGGCGGCGAGCCGGCCCGCGCCCGCCGCGTCGGTGACGGCGAACGGCAGCTGGTACCCGGCGGCCGCGGCGCTCGGGGTGACGCCGACCCCGCCGAGCACCCGCTGCCAGGCGTCCCGCCGGGCCTGGTGGGCGGCCAGGGCGGTCCGGGCGTCGGCGCGCTGCTGGTCGTCGGGGAGCCGGGCGCCGACCACGCCGTAGCCGTAGACGGCGGCGTGTTCGGAGCTCAGCGCGCGCTGGAGGGCGGTGACGGCCTCCGGGCTCAGCCCCGCCCCACTGGCGGCCGCCGAGGGCGAGACCGGCCCCGACGGGGAGGGCGAGGAGGAGGACGGGGCGGTGGTGGGAGCGGCGGACGGTACGGGCGGTGGCGGGGCCGGGGTGGTCGGCGGGGCGTCGTCGCCGAGGGCGACGGCGTGCAGGACCCCGGCGGCGGAGACGGAGGCGAGCAGCCGGGCCAGCTGGGGCGAGGCGGCGCCGAGGTCGGCGAGCCGGGCCTGCGCGGTCTGCCGTTCGAGCGAGGCGAGCGCGGCCTCGGTACCGACGGCCGAGGTCGGTGCCGTGGACGGGGACAGCGACAGGGACGCGGACGCGGAGGAGGCGGCGGTACCGGGGGAGACCGAAGCCGTCGGCAGCCCGGCGGCCAGCGCGGCCCGGTGCTGGACCACCTCGGCCCGCAGCGGCTGGAGCTGCGCGGCCTGCCCGGCACCCGGACCGGCCAGCAGGGCGTCGTACCCGGCGAGCAGGGTGTCGGTGTCGGTGACGGCGCGCAGCCGGACCGGCTCGTCCGGGTCGGGGCGGCGGCGGTCGCCCGGCCCGCCGCCGTCGCCGTCGTGGGAGCCGGTGCAGGCGGTGAGCGCGCCGCCCGCGGTGAGGAGCAGCCCAAGGGCCAGGAAGGTCCGTCGGCTGGGCGGCTGCATCGTCGTCACTCCGGGGCGTGTACGGGAGGACGGCCTGCCCGCCTGCCCTCGTTGGCGTGAATGATTACAGAATCCTCACGTAGCCGGGCACGGATTCGATCACACCGCGTCCCGGCCCGCCGGTGTGACCTTGCTCGCAGTGGGTGTCGCGCGGGCGGCCGTGCGCTGCCCGGAATCGGTGGTTGGCGGCTTCACCGGATAGGCTTTGGGCCGAGCTGCCGCGACCCGGTCTGCGCCCGACCGGCGCCAGGGGACGCGGAGCGACCTTCTGACAACAGCAGACGCGGCCGAGGAGTCCACCCGGATGAGCACCACCCACACCGACCGGCTGCGCGCGTTGCTGGAGCCGCTGGCCGCTCAGTCGGGCCTGGACCTGGAGGACGTCAAGGTCACCCGGACGGGCAGCCGCCGCCAGGTGCAGATCGACGTGGACGCCGACGGCGGCGTGGACCTGGACGCCATCGCCGAGTTCAGCCGCGTGGTCGGCGAGGCCCTGGACGAGTCCGACGTGATGGGCTCCGGCGCGTATGTGCTGGAGGTCGGTTCGCCGGGCGCGGAGCGTCCGCTCACCGAGCCCCGCCACTGGCGCCGGGCCGAGGGCCGGCTGGCCAGGATCCACCTGTCCGACGGCGGCGAGATCGTCGCCCGGGTGCTGGAGGCGGACGAGGACGGCGCGCTGGTCGAGGTCCAGCCGGTGAAGGGCCGGGGCCGGGCCAAGGAGCGCCGTCTGGAGTACGCCGAGGTGGCGCGGGCCCGCGTCCAGGTGGAGTTCAACCGCAAGGACGAGCAGCTCCTCGACGAGGCCGAGGACTTCGCGGACGCCTCGGCGGACGACGACGCCCCCGAGGAGGGGGACGACGGTGCGGAGTGACGACCTGCGCACCGACCGCACCATGTACGTGACGAAAGACGAGGAGGCGTAGCCGTGGACATCGACATGAGCGCCCTGCGCACGCTGGTTAACGAGAAGAACATCCCCTTCGACCTGCTGGTCGAGTCCATCGAGTCCGCCCTCCTCACCGCGTACCACCGCACCGAGGGCTCGCGCCGCCGCGCCCGGGTCGAGCTGGACCGCAAGTCGGGCCATGTCACCGTGTGGGCGACCGAGGACCCGGCCGAGCTGGAGGAGGGCGTCGAGCCGAAGGAGTTCGACGACACCCCGAGCGGCTTCGGCCGGATCGCGTCCAGCATCGGCATCCAGGTGATGATGCAGCGTCTGCGCGACGCCGCCGACGACCAGACGTTCGGCGAGTACGCGGGCAAGGAGGGCGACATCGTCACCGGTGTCGTCCAGCAGGGCAACGACCCGAAGAACGTGCTGGTGGACATCGGCAAGCTGGAGGCCATCCTGCCGCCGCAGGAGCAGGTCCCGGGCGAGGACTACCGGCACGGCACCCGTCTGAAGTGCTACGTGGTGGCGGTGCGGCGCGGTGTCCGCGGCGCCTCGGTGACGCTCTCGCGCACCCACCCCAGCCTGGTGAAGAAGCTGTTCGCGCTGGAGGTCCCGGAGATCGCGGACGGCAGCGTGGAGATCGCGGCGATCGCCCGTGAGGCCGGTCACCGCACCAAGATCGCGGTCTGGTCGCGCCGGGCCGGGCTGAACGCCAAGGGCGCCTGCATCGGCCCGATGGGCAGCCGGGTGCGCGCGGTGATGGGCGAGCTGCACGGCGAGAAGATCGACATCGTGGACTGGTCGGAGGACCCGCGGGAGATGGTCGCCGCCGCGCTGTCCCCCGCACGGGTGACCAGTGTGGAGATCGTCGACTTCGCCCAGCGCTCCGCACGGGTGATCGTGCCGGACTACCAGCTGTCGCTGGCGATCGGCAAGGAGGGGCAGAACGCCCGCCTGGCCGCCCGCCTCACCGGCTGGCGGATCGACATCCGCCCGGACACCGAGGGGCAGCCGGAGAACGGCGGCCGGGAATCCTCGGACCAGTAGTCAGCGTCGTCACAGGCCCCCCGCCGGTCCTTCCCGGATCGGCGGGGCGGCGCCATGTCCCTTCGGAGGGGTAGACTTGCCTTCGTCTGGCCGGACGCATGTCCGAGCACGCCCGGAACGCACCTGCGTGGGCTGCCGCAAGCGAGCGGCCAAGCACCAGCTGTTGCGTGTCACGGCGGTTGAGGGCGTCTGCGTCCCCGACCCCCGTGGCGCACTGCCGGGCCGGGGCGCGTACCTGCACCCCGAACCGGCCTGCCTCGACCTCGCGGTCCGCCGTCGGGCGTTCCCCCGGGCCTTCCGGCTCCAGGGCGCGCTCGACACGGAGCGGCTCCGCGAGTACATCGAGGAGCGGGCAGGCGACACCCCGGGGCCCTGAGTCCACTCAGGCCCGCCCGGTGGGCACCTTCCGCTACGGCCGCCGCTCTGCGGCGGAGAACCACCGCAACAAGCACAGCGCTCGGGCAGCCGCGCGCCGTGCCACCAGTCAGGTACCTCGCGATGTGGAAGTAGGTCGAGATTGCGATGAGCACTCGATGAGTACGCGATGAGTACGCGATGGGTACGCCCATGAAGTAGCGACGGTCCGGCGGACGAGACACCCCGGACTCATAGACAGGAGTGAAGTGGCTAAGGTCCGGGTTTACGAACTCGCCAAGGAGCTTGGCTTGGAGAGCAAGGCCGTCATGGCCAAGCTCACCGAGCTCGGCGAGTTTGTCCGTTCGGCGTCCTCGACGATCGAGGCGCCGGTCGTACGCAAGTTGACTGACGCGCTGGGAGTGGCCCCCACCGGTGGCGGTTCCGCTGCCAAGCCGGGCCCGCGCAAGCCCGCGGCGCCCCAGCCCGCCGGTGGCTCCGCCGCCGGCGCGGCCGCACCCAAGCCGGGTGCCCCGACCCCGGGTCCGCGCCCTGCCGCGACCCCGGGCCCCCGTCCCACCCCGGCCGCCGCGGCTCCCGCCGCCCCGGCCGCGCCCGCCGCGACCCCGCGTCCCGCCGCGGCGCCGACCCCGGGCCCGCGCCCGGCGGCTCGCCCCGCCGCTGCCGCGCCCGCGGCCCCGGCTGCTCCGGCGGCCGAGTTCTCCTCGCCGGCTCCGGCCGGCGACGCCCCCGCCGCGCGTCCGGCCGCCCAGGCCCCGCGTCCGGCGGCCGGTCCTGCCGCCGGTGGCGCCCGTCCGGGCCCGCGTCCGGCCGGTCCGCGTCCGGGCAACAACCCGTTCACCTCGGGCAGTGCCACCGGTATGGCCCGCCCCGGCGAGCGTCGTCAGGGTGCGCCCGGTGCCCGTCCGGGTGCCCCGGGTGCGCAGGGCGGCGACCGTCCGGCGCGTCCGGGTGGCGACCGTCCGCGTCCGGCCGGTGCCCCCGGCGCGCAGGGCGGCGACCGTCCGGCGCGTCCGGGCGGTGACCGTCCGCGTCCGGCCGGTGCCCCCGGTGCCGGTGCCCCCCGTCCGGGTGGCGACCGTCCGCGTCCGGCCGGTGCCCCCGGTGCCGGTGCCCCCCGTCCCGGTGGTGCCCCGCGTCCCGACGGCATGCCCCGTCCGGCCGGTCCGCGCCCCGGTGGCCCGACCCCGTCCGGCATGCCGCGCCCGAACCCGGGCATGATGCCGCAGCGTCCGGCTCCGGGCCCGCGTCCCGGCCCCGGCGGCCGTGGTCCGGGTGGCCCCGGCGGCCGTCCGGGTGCTCCGGGCGGTGCCCGTCCCGGCTTCGCCGGCCGTCCGGCCGGTCCGGGCTCGCGTCCGGCCGGTGGCGGCTTCGGCGGCCCGCGTCCCGGTGGCGGTGCCCCGGGTGGCGGCGGTGGCTTCGGCCCGCGTCCGGGTGGCTTCAGTGGCCGTCCCGGCGGCCCGGGTGCCCGTGGTGGCACGCAGGGCGCCTTCGGTCGTGGCCCGGGCGGTCGCCCGGCTCGCGGTCGCAAGTCGAAGCGGGCGAAGCGCCAGGAGTACGAGGCCATGCAGGCCCCGTCCGTCGGCGGTGTGATGCTGCCCCGCGGCAACGGCCAGACCGTTCGCCTGTCGAGCGGCGCCTCGCTGATGGACTTCGCGGAGAAGATCAACGCCAACCCGGCCGCGCTCGTCTCGGTGATGTTCAACCTCGGTGAGATGGTCACCGCGACCCAGTCGGTCTCCGACGCGACCCTCGAGCTGCTGGCCGGCGAGATGGGCTTCATCCTGGAGATCGTCAGCCGGGACGACGAGGACCGCGAGCTGCTGGAGTCGTTCGACATCGACTTCGGTGCCGACGAGGGCGACGAGGACCAGCTGGCCCCGCGCCCGCCGGTCGTCACCGTCATGGGTCACGTCGACCACGGTAAGACCCGCCTGCTGGACGCCATCCGCAAGTCCAACGTGGTGGCCGGCGAGGCCGGTGGCATCACCCAGCACATCGGTGCCTACCAGGTCGCGACCGTCGTCAACGGCGAAGAGCGTCCGATCACCTTCCTCGACACCCCGGGTCACGAGGCGTTCTCCGCCATGCGTGCCCGTGGTGCCAAGTCCACCGACATCGCGATCCTGGTGGTCGCGGCCAACGACGGTGTCATGCCGCAGACGGTCGAGGCGCTGAACCACGCCAAGGCCGCGGGTGTGCCGATCGTGGTCGCCGTCAACAAGATCGACGTCGAGGGCGCGGACCCGACCAAGGTCCGCGGTCAGCTGACCGAGTTCGGTCTGGTGGCCGAGGAGTACGGCGGCGACACCATGTTCGTCGACATCTCCGCGCGCCAGGGTCTGAACATCGACCAGCTGCTGGAGGCGGTCGTGCTGACCGCCGACGCCTCGCTCGACCTGCGGGCCAACCCCGACCAGGACGCGCAGGGTATTGCGATCGAAGCCCACCTCGACAAGGGCCGCGGCGCCATGGCGACCGTGCTCGTGCAGCGCGGTACCCTCCGCGTCGGTGACTCGATCGTGGTCGGCGACGCCTACGGCCGCGTCCGCGCGATGCTCGACGAGAACGGCAACAACCTCGCCGAGGCGGGCCCGTCCCGTCCGGTGCTGCTGCTCGGTCTGACCTCGGTGCCCCGCGCCGGCGACAGCTTCATCGTCGTCGACGAGGACCGCACCGCCCGTCAGATCGCCGAGAAGCGCTCGGCCCGCGACCGCAACGCCGCCTTCGCGCAGCGTCGGGTCCGGGTGTCCCTGGAGGACCTGGACAAGGCCATCGCCGCCGGCTCCATCGAGCAGCTCAACCTCATCATCAAGGGTGACGTCTCCGGTTCGGTCGAGGCCCTCGAGGACGCCCTCGTCAAGCTGGACGTGGGCGAGGAGGTCGAACTCCGGGTCCTGCACCGCGGTGTGGGTGCCATCACCGAGTCTGACGTGGACCTGGCGATGGGCTCGGACGCCATCATCATCGGCTTCAACGTGCGCGCCGAAGGCCGTGCGCGTACCGCGGCCGACAAGGAAGGCGTGGACGTCCGGTACTACTCGGTCATCTACCAGGCGATCGAGGAGATCGAGTCGGCCCTCAAGGGCAAGCTCAAGCCCGAGTACGAGGAGGTGCGCCTCGGCTCCGCGGAGATCCGCGAGGTGTTCCGCTCCTCCAAGTTCGGCAACATCGCCGGTGTCCTGGTCCGCGAGGGCCTGCTGCGCCGCAACGCCAAGGCCCGCCTCATCCGCGACGGCAAGGTCGTGGCGGAGAGCCTCACCATCGAGGGTCTGCGCCGCTTCAAGGACGACGCGACCGAGGTCCGCGAGGGCTTCGAGGCCGGTGTGACCCTGGGGTCGTTCAACGACATCAAGGTCGACGACGTCATCGAGACGTACGAGATGCGCGAGAAGCCGCGCGCGTAGGCGAGTGGCTGCCGGGGCCGGTCGACGGGTGGTATTTCCGTCGACCGGCCCCGGTCTCGCTGTGTAGGGTCCGGGGTAGTCAGATGTAGCAGTATCAGCCCGGTTCAGGGCTGCCCCCGAGGCCTCCAGGTCGGCGAGACCTGTCATACATGTTCGTGGGAACACTCACCTTCGACCTGCTGCTGGGCGACGTCCACTCGCTCAAGGAGAAGCGTTCGATCGTGCGGCCCATCGTGGCCGAACTGCAGCGCAAGTACAGCGTGTGCGCTGCCGAGACCGGGAACCAGGATCTGCACCGCCGGGCCGAGATCGGTCTGGCGGTGGTGTCCGGCGACGCCGGATACGTCACCGAGATCCTGGACAGCTGTGAGCGGTTGGTCGCCGGCCGCCCCGAAGTCCAGTTGCTCTCCGCCAGGAGGCGCTACCACGGCGACGACGATGACTGAGATCTGTGCGCGGCGGCGGAAGTCGCCGTTCTCACACAGATCAGGACCGAGAGCGCCCACAAGGCTGGGCGCGGGCCGGTACTTTGGGGCGTGGGCCCCGACGGGTGCGCAGCTCACCCGGGTACCGGGCCCACTGCACGAGGAGGCAACGTGACCGACACCGCAAGGGCGCGCAAGCTCGCCGACCGCATCCAGGTGGTCGTCGCCCAGACCCTGGAACGGCGGATCAAGGACCCCCGGCTGGGGTTCGTGACCATCACTGACACCCGGGTGACCGGCGATCTGCGCGAGGCCACCGTCTTCTACACGGTCTACGGCGACGACACCGAGCGCGAGGCCACGGCCGCCGCGCTGGAGAGCGCCAAGGGCGTGCTCCGCTCCGAGGTCGGCAAGCAGACCGGGGTGCGTTTCACCCCGTCGCTGACCTTCGTCGCGGACGCCCTGCCGGAGAACGCCCGGAACATCGACGACCTGCTCGACCGGGCCCGGGCCATCGACGCCGCGGTGCGCACCACCGCGGCGGGCGCGACCTACGCCGGCGGCGCGGACCCGTACAAGGTCCCGGCGTCCGAGCGTGACGACGAGGACGAGTAGTCATGGCGGGTGAGCCGGCGCAGGCCGGTTCGGCGGCAGGAGCGGCAACCACGGGGGCGTCATCCACCAGCACGGTGGAGGGTGCCCTCGCGGTGCTTCCGGGGCCGCGCTCCGAGACGCCCGGGTTCGAGCTGGTCTGGCAGCAGGTGGTCGCCGAGATCCGGCGGGCCTGCTCGATCGACCTGATCTGCCACATCTGCCCGGACGGTGACGCGCTCGGCTCGGCCCTGGCGGCCGCCCTGGCGCTGCGCGGGCTCGGTCACGAGGTGCGGGTGTCGTTCGGCGACGACCCGCAGATCGTGCCGGAGTCGCTGGCCTTCCTGCCCGGCCAGGAGCTGATCGTGCCGGCCTCCGAGGTGCCCGACACCCCGGAGCTGGTGCTCTGCTTCGACGTCGCCGCGGAGAGCCGGCTCGGGCTGCTGCACGGCAAGGCCTTCGCCGCGCCCGTGCTGGTGGTGATCGACCACCACGCCTCGAACCCCGGCTTCGGCACCCATCAGCTGATCGACCCGTCCGCGCCGGCCACCGCCGTCCTGGTGGACGAACTGCTGGGCAGGCTCGGCGTCGAGCTCGACCACGACCTCGCCACCTGCCTCTACACCGGCGTCGCCACCGACACCGGCTCCTTCAAGTACCGGGCCACCACGCCCGCCACCCATGAATTCGCCGCCCGGCTGCTGGCCACCGGGATCCGGCACGACCTGATCTCCCGGCAGCTGTGGGACACCTCCTCCTTCGGCTACCTCAAGGTGCTCGCCGGCGCGCTCGACCGGGCCGTCTACGAGCCCGACGCGGCCGACGGCCTGGGCCTGGTGTGGACCTGGGTGCCGTACCAGGACCTGGTGCTCTTCAGCGTCACCGTCGAGGAGATCGAGGGCCTGATCGACATCCTGCGACGCCCGGCCGAGGCCGAGGTGGCGCTGGTGCTCAAGCAGGACCCGGACGGCACGCTGCGCGGCTCCTCGCGTTCCAAGGGCGCGGTGGACGTCGCCGCCGCCTGCGCGGCGCTCGGCGGCGGCGGGCACACCTACGCGGCCGGGTTCGCCGCCCGGGAGGACGTGGCCGCCGTGGTCGAGCGGTTCCGGGGCGCGCTGCGGCCCGTCCGCTGACCACTTCCAGCAGAGCTTTCCTCCAGTAGAGCCTTCACAGAAAAGAACAGATGAAGCGCAAGGGAACCGGCCCCGACGGCCTGGTCATCGTGGACAAGCCGGAGGGCATCACCTCGCACGGGGTGGTCGCCAAACTGCGGTGGCTGGCCGGCACCCGCAAGGTCGGCCACGCCGGCACGCTGGACCCGATGGCCACCGGCGTGCTGGTCATCGGGGTCGAGCGGGCCACCCGGCTGCTCGGCCATCTGATGCTCACCGCCAAGACGTACGAGGCGACCATCAGGCTCGGCCAGACCACCGTCACCGACGACCGGGAGGGCGAGGTCACCGCGTCCGTCCCGGCCGACGGTGTGACCGGGGAGGCCGTCGACGCCGGGATCGCCGCGCTCACCGGCGAGATCATGCAGGTGCCGTCCAAGGTCAGCGCGATCAAGATCGACGGCAGGCGTTCGTACGCGCGGGTGCGCGAGGGCGAGGAGTTCGAGCTGGCGGCCCGGCCGACCACGATCCACTCCTTCACCGTGCACGAGCGGCGGGCGGCCGTCGCCGAGGACGGTACGCCGGTGGTCGACCTGGACGTCACCGTCGAGTGCTCCTCCGGCACCTACATCCGGGCGCTGGCCCGCGATCTCGGCGCCGGGCTCGGCGTCGGCGGCCACCTCACCGCGCTACGGCGCACCAGGGTCGGCCCGTACGGGGTGGAGTCGGCGCGGACCCTGGAGCAGCTGGAGGAAGGGGTGACCGGCGGTACGGGGCTGGAGGTGCTGCCGATCGGCGCGGCCGCCGCGGCCGCCTTCCCGCGCTGGGACCTCGACGCCGAGCAGGCCGAGCTGCTCTCCCACGGTGCCCGGCTGAAGGCCCCCGGGCTGGGGGTGGACGGACCGGTCGCGGTGTTCGGGCCGGACGACCGCTTCCTGGCCCTGGTGGAGGAGAAGGGCGGGCAGGCGAAGCCGCTCGCCGTCTTCGTGGGCTGACCCGGCGGGGCCGCGCAGCAGGCGGATTCGCGTCCAAGTTCACTCGCACAGGGGAGCGCGCGAGGTGAACGCCGGTGGTGAACGGCGCAGGCGCGGTCGGGCCGCGCCTGCGGCGGGCAGGCTCCCCGGCGGCGAGCAGGTCGCCGTGACGCGTCCGCCCCCGGGCCGCCCGGCCCTGCGGGGAGGGCTGCGCGCATGCCGGGATTCCTGGACGGCGACGAGGTGGCGGACGATCCGGGGCGGTACCTGCTGCGGATCCGCGACCTCGGCGGACGGCTGCACGGGCTGGGGTTCGTCGTCGACCCGCAGGGCACCGTCCTGACCGCGCACGAGAGTGTCGCGGGCCTCGACCGGGTCGTCCTGCACACCCCCGGCGGCCAGACCCGCGTCCTCGGCCCGGAGAGCGTCCTGCCGCTGCCCGGGCACGGGCTCGCCCTGCTGCGCACCGACGCCGTCGGCGGGCTGCCGGTACCGCCACTGCCGGTCGCGGCGGCGGGCGGCGGGCCCGAACCGGTGGTGCCCGGGCTGACCGGGGACGACACGGTGGTGGCCCTGCGCTGCGACGCCCTGGGGGTCACCGCCGCCGGCTACGCCCGGCCGGGCGGCTTCCACCTGCTCGGCGGGGTACTGCTGCTCGATGTGCCGGCCGCCGACGGCGTGCTGGTGCCGGCCGGGGCGCCGGTGCTGGACGCCCGCAGCGGCGCGGTGGTCGGCCTCGCCGCGCCCGCCCTGCGCGGCCCCGGGCGGGCCGGCGCGCTGCCGGCCGTACCCGCGACCGGCGGGCCGGGGGAGCCCGCGCCGGAACTGCTGGCGGCGCTGGCCCGGAACGCGGTCGGCGTCCCGGCGTACGGCACCGCGCTCAACCTCGCCGGGGTGCTGCGGCTGACCGCCGCCCGGCTGGCGGCCGCCGGCGCCGGCCCGGGCCGGGTGGCCGCCCTCGCCGCCGACCGGGTGGACCGTCCGGACGGCCTGGCCGGGGAGGAGCCGTCGGCGACGGTCACCGCCCTGGTCGGCCCGGCCGGCAGCGGCCGCACCACCGAACTCGCCGCGCTCGCCGTCCGCCGTGCCGACGGCGCCCACCCGCTGCCCACGCTCTGGCTGCGCGGCGCCGACCTGCGGGCCGAGGACGCCTCACTCGCCGACGCGGTGGAGCGCGCACTGGCTCTGGCGGCGGCGGAGCTGGGCACCCCGCCGCCGGGACCGGCCGCCGTGGCGGAGCTCTGCACGGCGGCGGGGCGGCCGCTGCTGGTGGTTCTGGACGGTCCCGAGGAGGCCCCGGCCCCGCTCGGCGCCCCCTGGCTGCGGGCAGCGGGGGAGTGGCTGACGGCCTGCGGCGCGCGGTTGCTGACGGCCTGCGGGGAGGAGGCCTGGGAACGGCTTGCGGCGGTCCCGGCAGGCGGCCAAGTGCCGGATGCCTCGGGCGGGTTGGCGGCCACCCCGGCCGTCCACCCGCTGGGCCCGCTGCCCGCCGAGGCGGCCGACCGGGTGCGGCGGCGGTACGGGGTGCCGCCCGGCCTGCTCTCCCCGGGGGACGCCCGGCACCCGCTGGCCGTCCGGCTGGCCGGGGAGCTGTGGGCGGAGGGCCTGCGCGGCCAGCCGGTGCGCCGGGGCGAGCTGTTCGCGGCCCACCTCGACCTGCGTTGCCTGCGGGTGGCCCAGCGGCTCGCCGAGGACGGTGGCCTCCGCCGCCCGGGCGCCCACCGGCGGGGCAGCGCCCGGCCGCCCGGCCCCGGGCACGGCCGGGTGCGGCGGCTGGCGGCGGCGGTGGCCGGCCGGGTGCACGAGGCGTCCCGGCGGATGCTCGGCGCGGAGCAGGGCGGCCTCGGCCGGGCGGCGTTCGAGGAACTGTTCCCGGCCGCCGGCGGCTGGGCGACGGCGGTGCTGGCGGAGGGCCTGTTCGTGCCCGCCGGTCCCGGCTACCGGCTCGCGCACGGCGAACTGTCCGACTGGCTGCAGGGCCTGCACCTGGACCTGGACGCGGCGCTGCGGCTGCTGCTGGGCGAGGCCGAGGACACCCGGCCGCCGGGCGGCGGCCCGGGCGTCCCCCGGCACCGGATCGGCCCGGTGGTGGCCGCGCTCCGGCGACCGGCCGAGACCTGGGGCGCGCCCGCCCTCGACCCCTGGCTGCACCGGCTCTGGCGGGCCCTGGACCTCCGGCCGCCCGGCAGCGAACCCGGCTGGTGGGCGGGCCGGTTGCTGGCCGCCGGGCTGGCGGCCAGCCCGGACATCACCGAACACCGCGCCCTGCTCGCCCAGTTGGCCGGACGGATCGCCGAACACGCCGCCACCGCAGGCGGGTTCGAACGGCTGCCGGAGGACGGCCTGGGCCGGTTCGGCCCGGCGTTCTGGACCGGCCTCGGGCTGCCCGCCGGCCTCGAACTGGAGCTGCTGCGCCGGCTGGTCACCGCGGACGGACCCGGGCAGCCGTTCCTGACCGTGGTGACCGCCCGGCTGCGCACCGACCCGGCCGCCGTGATCCCGCACCTCTGCGGCTGGTTCGACGACCCGCACGGCCTGCCCGCCCGCCCCGGTACCACCCTCGCCGACCTCGCCCACGACCTGCTGTACGCCCACCGCAGCCTCGCGCTGGACGATCTGACGGAGGCCCTCGCCGACGCCGCGCACCCGAGGGCGGACGCGCTGCTCACCGTCCTCGCCGCCGAGGAGCCCTCCGCGCTCTGCCGGGCGGTGGACCGCTGGAGCCACGACCGGCGCCCGGCCCGCCACGTCGCCGCCGCCGTGCACGCCCTGCGCGCCGCCCCGCACGCGCACGGCGCCGCGGAGCGGCTGCTGCGGTTCACCGCGCTGACGCTGCTCGCCCGCGAGGAGGAGCCCGGCCTGCACGGCGCCGCGCTCGCCCTGCTGGTCCGGGACGGCGGAACCAGGGCCGCCCACCTCCCGGCGGCCCTGGCCCGCTACCGGAGCGGCGGTGACCCCTTTCTCACCGCACGGGCGCTGGCCCCGGCGCTGGAGAGCGACCCGGACGCCGTCCTCGCCGCCCTCGCGGACCGGCTGCCCGAGCCCGGCGCGGCGGTCGCCGAAACCCTGCGGGTGCTGGCCGACGCCCGCTCGCCGCTGGCCGTCCGGCGGGGCGCCGAGCTGGCCGCCCGGCTGCTGAGGGAGCGTCCGGCCCTGGCCGGGCCGATCGCGGTGGACTACCTGGGCCGCCGGCTGGAGCGCGGCGCCGCCGGGCCGGTCGCCCGGCTGGAGCTGCGGGTGCTGCTCGGCAGCGCGCTGGCGGCTCCGGCGGCGGCCGTCCGCCGGCCGTTCGCGGAGGTGCTGTCGGCCCCCGTCGCCGAGGCCGGCGCGGACGCCCTGCGGTGCGAACTGCTGGACACCCTGCTGGTCACCGAGGGCGACCCGGTGGTGCTGACCGCCGTCGTGGAGCGGCTGGCCGAGCACTGCGCGGCCGAGCGCCCGGAGCGGGCCCGGGCGGTGCTGGTCCGGGCGGCGGCCGCACTGCCGGCGGCGGACGACCTGCTGGTGCGCTGCGCCGGTCGCTCGGCGGCCTTCGCACTGCTGCTGGCGCGGTGGCCGGACGGCGGCGCCCCGGCCGCGCCCGGCGGGCCCCGGACGGCCAGGATGCGGGGCCTGGTGGCGGCCGGCCGTGACCCGCGGTACGCCGCCGCCGAGGCCGAACGCACAACCGCCCAGCGGTCCGGACAGCCGCCGGTACGCCCAACCCGCATTCCGGTGCCGAACCAGGGGCAGGCGCATGGCACGCTATAGGGGTTCGGGTTTTGAGCGTTTGAGCGTACAGAAGGTACGCGCCGTACGGATCAAGGAGCGGTCAGGGTGCAGCGCTGGCGTGGCCTGGAGGAGATCCCCGCCGACTGGGGGCGCAGCGTCGTCACCATCGGCTCGTTCGACGGTGTGCACCGCGGGCACCAGCTGATCATCAACCGGGCGGTCGGGCGCGCCCGTGAGCTCGGGGTCCGCTCGGTCGTGGTCACCTTCGACCCGCACCCGAGCGAGGTCGTCCGCCCGGGCAGCCACCCGGCGCTGCTCGCCCCGCAGCCGCGCCGGGCCGAGCTGATCGAGGAGCTCGGGGTGGATGCCGTCCTGGTGCTGCCGTTCACCGCCGAGTTCTCGCAGGAGGCCCCGGAGACCTTCGTCCAGCAGGTGCTGGTGGACGCGCTGCACGCGCGCGGTGTCATCGAGGGACCGAACTTCCGTTTCGGGCACCGGGCGGCCGGCGACGTGGCGCTCCTCGCCGAGCTGGGCCGGGCGGCCGGCTTCGACGTCGAGGTCGTCGACCTCCAGGTGCGCGGCACGGCCGGGGACGGCGAGCCGTTCTCGTCCACGCTGACCCGGCGGCTGGTCGCGGCCGGCGACATGGCCGGCGCGGGTGAGGTGCTGGGCCGCCCGCACCGGGTCGAGGGCGTGGTGGTGCGCGGCGCGCAGCGCGGCCGCGAGCTGGGCTACCCGACGGCCAATGTGGAGACGGTGCCGCACAGCGCCGTCCCGGCCGACGGCGTCTACGCGGGCTGGCTGACGGCCGACGGGGAGCGGATGCCCGCCGCGATCTCGGTGGGTACCAACCCGACCTTCGACGGCACCGCCCGCACCGTCGAGGCCTACGCCATCGACCGGGTCGGCCTGGACCTGTACGGGCTGCACGTGGCCGTCGACTTCCTCGCCTATCTGCGCGGGATGGAGAAGTTCGACTCCATCGAGGCGCTGCTGGACCGGATGGCCGACGACGTCAAGCAGGCCCGCGAGCTGACCGACGGGCTCTGACCGACGCGCTTCGGGCGCGGCCCGTCGTATGGGCGGCAAAAGGGCCCGCCGACCGTTCCGTACGGTCGGCGGGCCCTCGTGCGTCACTGCTGCGGCTGCTGGGGCGGCGGCGGGTAGCCGTACCCGGCGGGCGGTGCGGGCGGCGGGGGCTGCCGGTCGTCGGGCCTGGGCCCCTCCGGTCCGGCGGCGGGCCAGGCGGGCGGGTAGCCGTAGCCGACGGGCGGCGGCGGGGGCTGCTGCTGCCAGCCCGGCTGGGGCGGCTGTGCGCCCGGTGCGCCCGGCTGCGGGTAGCCGTAACCGGGCGGGGGCGGCGGGGCCTGGCCCGGCGGCGGGGCCCACGGCGCGCCGGGCGCGGGCGCGCCGCCCTGGTGGCCGCCGGGACCCTGCTGGTACGGCGGCGGGGCCTGCTGCGGGTAGGGCTGCTGCTGCGGGTCCGGGTAGGGCTGGGCCTGGCCCGGGTAGGGCGCGGTGCCCTGCTGGGCCTGCTGCTGCCAGCCGGCCTGCTGCTGGGCGGCGGCCTGGTGGGCGCGGATGATGTCCTCGCCGACGAGGGTGGCCAGGTCGAAGTAGGCCTCGCGGACCTTTGGCCGCATCATGTCGAGGTTGACCTCGGCGCCGGCCGCCAGGCTCTCGTCGAACGGGACCACGACCACGCCCCGGCACCGGGTCTGGAAGTGCGCGACGATGTCCTCGACCTTGATCATCTTGCTGGTCTCGCGCACCCCGGACACCACCGTGATGCTGCGCTGCACCAGGTCGGCGTAGCCGTGGGCGGAGAGCCAGTCCAGGGTGGTCGAGGCGCTGGAGGCGCCGTCCACGCTCGGCGTCGATACGATGATCAGCTGGTCGGCCAGGTCCAGCACCCCGCGCATCGCGCTGTAGAGCAGGCCGGTGCCGGAGTCGGTCAGGATGATCGGGTACTGGCGGCCCAGGACGTCGATGACCTGCCGGTAGTCCGAGTCGTTGAAGGTCGTCGAGACAGCCGGGTCGACGTCGTTCGCCAGGATCTCCAGGCCCGAGTTCAGGTCCTGCGAGGTGAACTGACGGATGTCCATGTAACTGCGCAGGTGCGGGATGGCCGTCACCAGGTCGCGGATGGTCGCGCCGGTCTGGCGCTTGACCCGGCGGCCGAGGGTGCCGGCGTCCGGGTTGGCGTCGATCGCGATCACCTTGTCCTGGCGCTCGCTGGCCAGGGTCGCGCCCAGCGCGGTGGTGGTCGTGGTCTTGCCGACGCCGCCCTTGAGGCTGATCACGGCGATCCGGTAGCAGCTCAGCACCGGGGTGCGGATGATCTCCAGCTTGCGGTTGCGCTCGGCCGCGGCGGCCTTGCCGCCGAACTGGAAGCGCGGCTGCTGGCGTTGCTGCTTCGGCTGGCTGCGCAGCAGGCGGTCCGAGGACAGCTCGACGGCGGCGGTGTAGCCGAGCGGCGCGCCGTGCGCGACCTGCTGCGGGGCGGCGGACTGCTGGAACGCGGCGGGCGCCTGCGGGACGCCGGACTGCTGCTGCCACGGCTGGCCCGGGCCCGGCGGCTGGGCCTGCTGGTGCGGGAGCGGCTGCTGGTACGCGGCCGGCTGCGGCCAGCCGCCCTGGCGCGGGTCGACCGGGGCGGCCTGCGGGCCGGGAGCCTGGGGCGCCTGCGGGGCCGCGGCCTGCGGGGTGGCCCAGGCGGGGGCCTGCTGGCCCTGGGGGTGCGGCTGCGGCGGCTGGGCCTGCTGCGGGTAGGCCTGCTGCGGGTACGGCTGCGGGGCGTACGGGTCGGCGTACGGCTGCGCCTGCTGCGGGGCCGGGGGCTGCGCGACGGGCGGTTGGGCGACGGGCGGCTGGGCCGGGCCCGGCTGCTGGTACGCCGCGGGGTCCGTCGGCGGCCAGGGCTGGGCCGGGGCCTGCGGGTGCTCCGGAGCGGGCGCGGGCGCCGGGGCCGGCGCGGGAGCCGTCGGCGTGGCGAACGGGACCTGCTGCGCCTCGACCTGAGGCGCGGGCGCGGGCGCGGGGGCAGGGGCCGGGACCGCCTCCGGCACGGGCACCGGTGCGGGAGCCGGAGCCGGAACAGCGGCGGCCGGCGGCGCGGCGGGACCGTCCGCCGGGAGGGCGAACTGCGCGGCCGGCCCGGCCGGTACCGGGGCGGCGGCAGGCACCGGAGCCGGTGCGGGCACGGGATCCGGGACGGGCACCGGCGCGGGCACCGCCGCCGGCGCGGACGCGGCCTGACCGCCCCCCGCCGCCGGAGCGCCGGCCCCGCCCGGCGGCCCGGGCGCCGGCCCCGGCGCCGTCGGGGCGCCGCTCGCGGGCTCGGCCGCCGGAGCCGCCGCGGACTCCGTCTGCACGTACCAGGACGGGGGAGTGTAGTCAGGCGTGTCGGACCAGTCGTCGTCGTCCTCCGCCGCGTTGTCGCCGACGTAGACGCCGTCCCGATCGCTGCTCACCTAGGGCTCCCTCGTGTTCGCCACCGCTCTTTCGCGGTGCCGTTGCCGCATCAAAGACTAGGCCGTGAGCCACCTTCCGATGAAGGCGGAGTCTCATCCGGTCCGGGCCCGCGACCCCGGCGCGCGGCCTCAGTCCATCCGCCGCGGAGCGCCCAGGACCTGCTGCTCGGCCGGCCCGGGGACGGTCCGCACATACTGACGGCGCATCCGGGTCGCCCAGAGCGTCAGGTCCTCGCCGAGGCCGGGCAGCGCGGTGACGTCCTGCGGGTCGAGCGAGAGCACCCGGCCGATCAGCTCGGCCTCCTGCGGGGAGACCCGCTGCACCCCGACCAGGTCGGCGGAGTTGAGCACCCGGCCCGCGTTGGGCCCCAGGTACGGCAGCAGGGTCAGGGTGGTCTGCCAGGGCGCGGCGGAGAGCCGGCTGCGCGGCGGCCGGGCGCCGAGGTCGCGCACCACCAGCACCGGGGAGGCCACCGAGGCGCCCTGCGGGCCGAGGCGGCCGACCTGGTGGACCGTCACACACGGCTGCCCGCCGCCGGCGGCCTGCGCCATCGGGCCCCACAGCTGCGCGCGGCCGGTCTCGACGGCGACCCGGGCGCCGGTGGCGGCCGCCCGCAACGCGATGACCTGCGCCGTCCAGACCCCGCCGACCAGGACCAGGTCGTACGCGGTGGGCCGGAACAGGCCGAGGACGGCGGGCTGCCCCTGCGGGTCCTCGCCGATCACCACCCCGTCGTCACCGACCGGGAAGGAGAGCGCACCGAGGTCCCCGGCGGTCAGGACGTGCTTCTCCCGGCGCGGGCCGCGCAGCCCGAAGCCGGGCAGGACGCGGGGCCGGACCGGGTGCTGTTCGGCGCCGGGCTGCGGACCGGGGACGGGATAGGTCTGGTACGCCATCAGGAGGTCCCTCCCAGGGGCAGGGTGGCGAGCAGGCCGGGGGCCTGCTCCAGGTCGAGCCGGGACAGGCCGAGGCCGACGCCCTGCGCGCGCGCCTCCACCAGCCGCCCGACCTGGACCACCTCGCTCTCGCTGCGCCCGGTCAGCCGGACGTGCCCGCTGATCGTCACCGAGCCGCCGGTGCCGTGCCCGGCGGTCAGGCTGAAGGTGCTGGCCAGCGCGGGGGTGCCGGTGACCAGGTTGACCAGGTCGGGGGCGGCGATCCGCCCGGGGGCGCCGCCCGGCCGGCTGAGCTGCGGCCACCGGGAGATCCAGTAGGTGCTGTGCCAGCGGTCGTCGATCCGCCAGAACCGGTTGCCCTCCTGGGTCCGGCGGCCGCTGCCGCCGCCGCTCGCCGTGCCCTGTCGTCCGGCCACGGCGAGCGGGTTGGCGCAGGTGGAGATGGAGAGTGCGGCGATCAGCTCGCGTTCGTCCAGCACGGTCGCGTGGAAACCGGCGCTGTTGAGCCGGCCGGCCAGCTGGTCGGTGACCCGCTGGAGGGCCTTGCGGGCGCCCTCCTCGCCACCGCCCCGGGCCCGGACGGCGGTGGCGGCCCGCTCGGGGTCGAGCTTGAGCGCCACCCAGGTCAGCCGCAGTCCGGGGGTGGTGGTGCCGGCCGGGAGCTCCTGGTAGGCGCGGGTGGCCAGCGACTGTTCGGGCAGGTGCGGCGCGGGCGCCGGCTGGGTGTGCTGGACCAGTTGGACCGACTCCAGCGTGATGTCGTCCACCCGCAGGGCCGAGCAGATCACGTCCAGCGGCAGCGGCAGCGCGGTCCGCACCGGGCGCAGCGGCTGGTCCTTGGCCTGGACGAGCAGCACCGAGCTGAGGAAGGTGCCGTCGCCGACCATGCCGGTCTCGCGGCGCACCGGGCGGCCGCCGAGGTCGGTCTCGGTGGCGTGGGTGCAGGTGCGCAGCGCGGGTTCCAGCTCCAGCGCCGGGGCGAGGGCCGGGTCGGTGCCGGCCGGGAGCGTGCTGGTGCGGGCCTGCTTCCGACGGGCCTTCAGGGCGGCGCGCACCCGCAGCGCCTCGGGGATGGTGCGGCCGCGCAGCGGGACGACGGCGAGCACGACCAGCGCCAGCGCGACCGCGCCGAAGGCGCCGGCGACCGGCCTGCTGATCGTCCATCCGACCGCCACGAGCGCCACCGCGACCTCGACCAGCACGAGTTGCTGGAGCCTCAGCCGCCCGCCGAGCAGCCCGGGCCTGGGGTGGACCCGTACCGGGACGGGGGCGCCGGGGCCGTCGGCGGGCGCGGTGGCCGGGCCCGGCTCGCGCTGCGCCCGGCGGCCGGGGCGGCGCGCCCCCCTGCCCGGTGCCGTGCTGCGGCCTCCTGGAGCGGTCTGGCTTGGCATCCCCCGAGTGGCCCTCTCTGATCAGTTGTCGCGGCCCGGCTGGCCGGTTCGCGAACCGTACCCGTACCGTACTCACCGTCTGCTGCCGCATCGTAGAGGGTTCGAGGGTGCTCTCGCCCGGCGGGTGCGGACCACGGGGTATGTCGGTCAGACAGGGGAGACGACGAGCATGGCATCGCGCCGCGACGAGCTGAACGCCTACACCTTCGCGCGCAAGCGCACGGTCGGGGCCTTCCTGCTGCCCGGGGGCGGCGGAAGTGACGAGGACGCGCCGCGTCCGGTCAAGGCGATCCTGCCGAGCGTCGTCGTGGCGGCCCTGGTGGTCGGCGGGTTCGGGGTCTGGGGGGTCTTCAAGCCGAGTGCGCCGGTGAACTGGGATGACGGCAAGAACGTCGTCCAGGGCAAGAGTTCGACCACCCGGTACGTGGTGCTGACCGATCCGGACGGCCGGACCAAGCGGCTCCACCAGGTGCTCAACATGTCCTCGGCGCGGCTGGTGCTGCCGGTGGACGCCAAGGTGGTGGTGGTCGCCGACGAGGTCCTCGACAAGTACCCCAACCACGGTCCGACGATCGGCATCCCGTACGCGCCGGACAAGTTGCCCACCAAGGACAACGCGAGCAGGCCGATGAAGTGGTCGGTCTGCGACCGCCCCGGCTCGGACGACAAGCAGGAGACCGTCAACCAGGCGGTGTTCGTGGCGGCCGGTGCCGAGGCCGCGGCGCTGGAGGCCAAGGACCGGATCCTGGACACCGACCAGGCGCTGCTGGTGCAGCAGAAGGACGAGCAGCAGGTGGCCGCGCAGCCGGGCCCGGGTGAGCCGCCGCTCAAGCAGAGCACCCTGAACATCTACCTGGTGGACGCGCAGGGCCGTAAGCACGCCATCGGTGGCACCCAGACGGAGGACAAGGAGAAGAGGTCGCTGATAACGGCGATCTTCGGACCCAACGCGGAGCCGCAGCGGGTGAAGCGGGAGTGGCTGGACACCCTGGCGACCGGCAGCGCGATCCAGTTCCCGCAGGTCGAGGGGGTGGCCGCGGAGCCGCAGGCGCCCAACTCCTCGGTGGCGCTGGAGAACCAGGCGGACCGCAAGGTCGGTCGGCTGGTGCGTTACGGCGACCGCAACTACGTCGTCGGAAAGACCCAGTTGTTCCTGGTCACGCCGTTCGAGGCGCAGTTGATCCGTCAGAACCCGGCGTACCAGGGCCTCTACAAGTTCGACCAGGACAAGCAGCCGCGGATCGACGAGCTCACCCCGGCCGACCACGCGACGTACGGCAACGGCACCAGGCTGAAGAACCCGGGCGAGGACTGGCCGCTCAGGACGGGCGCGCCGGCCAACAACTGGCAGGCGCCCGCCGGGGCGCGCAAGGTCGTCTGCAGCACCTTCGACGGGGTCGCCGAGGACGGCAAGACGCCCCGGCGCAGCGTCTGGGCGGGGCAGGATTACCCGGCGCAGTACAGCAACGGCGCCGGGTCGGCCCATGTGACGCCCGGTCACGGCCTGTTCTACCGCGCGCTGGACAACGGGACCGGCGGCTCCGGCAGCGACTTCCTGATCACCGAGACCGGCCTGCGCTACTCGGTCCCCGCCAACGGCGACGGCGGCAAGGCCGGGACGGCCGCGCAGCCCGGCCAGAGCGGCACGCCCAAGGCGCCGTCGACGGCGCCCAGTACGCCGGCCGCGGCACCGCAGCAGCCGCAGCCGCAGGAGGAGGCCGGCGGCAACCAGGCCCGGCTCGGCTACCAGGGCGTGCAGCCCGTGCCGGTCCCCCGGGAGTGGTCGAACCTGGTGCCGGCCGGACCGGCGCTCAACGCCAGGAGCGCGGCGCAGCAGCAGAACGCCTGACCCGCCCTGCCCGGCAGGGGAATTGGCGGACCCGGTCCGGTGTCATGGTCCGGTAACCGCCGTCCGGCCGGGGTTGGGTGAGCTGCGTGTGCCGACTACAGTGCTGCTGGGCATCACACGGGTGATGCGACGGGCGGGCCGGGAAGGCCCCCCGGACACAATGTCTGTCTCATGGGGGACGGTAGAGCATGGGTCAGTTCAAGACGACCGCTCAGGAGATGCTGGCGTTCGCCAAGCACATGGATCAGGTCATCGGCCAGATCGAGGGCGAGATCCGCGCGTTGGACCAGCTGGTGACCAACATCACCGGTGGGTGGCAGGGCCAGGCGGCCACCGCCTACAAGGGCCTCCAGGCGCAGTTCAACGAGGACGCGGTCGAGCTCAACAAGTCACTGCGGGCGATCAAGAGCGCGATCGAGCTGACGACCAAGCAGTACTCGGCCACCGACGCGGACCAGCAGGCCCAGTTCAGTGCCGGCAAGGTCTGATTCCTCGCTCTGACCGGCCATCCGTCGGAGCGCCCCGGTCGATGACGGGGTGCTCCGGATCCTCGACAAGGAGACATCGTGTCCGACTCGCACATCCTCGTTAACTTCGAAACCGTCAAGCAGGCCGGCGCCGACGTGCGCGCCACCGCGAAGCGGATCGAGAGCCAGCTGGAGGAGCTGAAGAGCGGCGTCAACAAGATCGCCTCCAGCTGGGAGGGCGCGGCCCAGCAGGGCTACCAGGCCCACCAGGCGAAGTGGGACCAGCGCGCCACGCACCTGCAGCAGGTCCTGACCCAGATCGCCGGCTCGCTGGACAAGGCCGCGGACAGCTACAACGCCACCGAGCGGAGCAACGCCGGCCTCTGGGGCTGACGAGGGTCCCGCCCCGGCCGGGGCGGTGAGCGACTCCGCCGCGAGGGGCGGGTGCCCGGCATCCGGGCACGCGCCCCTGGCACGCGATCACGGGTGGACGACATGAGGGGTGGCAGGGTGTCCGGAGTCAGATACCGGAAGGCGGCCGTGACGCTGGCCGCGCTCACGGTGCTGGGCGGTCCGCTGGCCGCCCCGGCGTCCGCCGACGCACCCCAGCCCGGTCTGGCCGCCGCCGGCGACTGCCCCAACCCCGCGCCCAATGTGCAGGTCGTGCCGTGGGCGCTGCAGCGCGTGGTGCTCGACGAGGTCTGGCAGGGCGGGCAGACCACGGGCGCGGGCGTCACCGTCGCGGTGATCGACACCGGGGTGGACGACCAGAACCCGCAGCTGGCCGGCAAGGTCGTCGACGGGGGTTCGCTGCTGAAGGACAAGGAGAAGGGCACCGTCCTCGGCACCGGCAGGGAGGACCCGGTCGGCCACGGCACCAAGGTGGCCGGCATCGTCGCCGCCGCCCGCAGCGACCGGACCGGCTTCGTCGGGCTGGCCCCCGGCGCGACCATCCTGTCGATCCGTCAGAACGACAGCGAGGGCAGCGGCGACGTCTCCACCCTCGTCGAGGCGATCTACAAGGCGCTGCAGGCCGGTGCCAGGGTCATCAACATCTCGCAGGACGTGCGCGGCGCCGGCGGCACGGCCTTCGCCGGCTATCCGGAGCTGAAGGCCGCCATCGACGCCGCCGAGGCGAAGGAGGCCGTGGTCGTCGCCTCGACCGGCAACGACGGCAAGGAGGGCGACACCTATCCCGGGGCCTTCCCGACCGTGCTCGCCGTCGGCGCCTCCGACCGCAACAACGAGCGCGCGGGCTTCTCGCAGTACGGCGAGTTCGTGAAGGTCGCCGCGCCCGGTGTCGACATGCTCTCGACCGTCCCCAAGGGCGGCCAGTGCGTCGACAACGGCACCAGCTTCGCCGCCCCGTACGTGTCCGGGCTCGCCGCGCTGCTGATCGGCGCCCACCCGAAGTGGAAGGCCCGGCAGGTCCGCGCCTGGATCGAGCAGACCGCGCAGCGCACCGAGCACGGCCCGAACCGCTTCATCGGCTGGGGCGTGGTGGACCCGCTGAAGGCCGTCACCAAGGCGCCCGAGGTGGCACCGGAGAAGGCTTCCGAGGACACCCCCGTCGAGCTGGCCGCCGCCCCGATCGTGCCGCGGCCGGTCGGCCTCGGCGAGACCCAGGCCGACCGCGACGGCCGCACCGCGACCTATGTACTGGCCGTCGGAGGCCTGCTCGTCGCGCTGCTCATCGGCGGTGGCGTGGTGCTCAGGGACCGCCGTCGGAGCCCCGGGGACTGACCCGGGAGCCGTTCGAAAACCCATCCGGATCCGTCTGTAACATCCGGCCCCGCTCACCGCATCCAAAAGATGTCAGTGACAGTCGGCGGGGGGACAGGACGGATGCGGCGGATCGGCGCCACACGGCAGGCCAAGGACGCGGAGTTCCTGGAACTCGTGTCGGGCCGGACCGGTCATCTGTACCGCTCGGCCTGCCTGCTGACCAGCGGAGACACCCACCACGCGGAGGACCTCGTCCAGGAGGCCCTCGGCCGGATGTACGTCCTCTGGCGCCGCAGCGCGTGGACCGGCGGACGGGACCGGATCGTCAATCCCGGGGCGTACGCCCACACCGTGATGGTGCGCACCTTTCTCGCCCAGCAGCGCCGCCGCTCCAGCACCGAGCGCCCCACCGGTGACCTCCCCGAACCGGAGGTGCGCGAGGCGGACAGCACGCTGCGGCTGACGCTGCTCGGCGCGCTCGCCCGGCTGCCGGCCAAGGACCGGGCGGTGCTGGTGCTGCGCTACTGGGAGGACCGCAGCGTCGAGGAGACCGCCGAGGTGCTGCGGTGCTCCTCCGGCGCGGTGCGCACCCGTACCTCCCGCGCGCTGTCCCGGCTGCGCGGCCTGCTCGGCGACTCGTTCGCGGAGCTGGCCGCCCGCTGAGCCGACCGGGCCCGTTGAGTCCGCAGATCCCGCTGAGCCCGCTGAGTGCCCGAGCTCCGCCACCGACCGACCCCGTGACCGAAAGAAGCGGTGATCACCCATGTCCGAGCAGGACAGATTCGAAGACGACGTCGTCTACGCCCTCACCCGTACCGGTGAAGGCTTCCGCACCGAGCAGGCCCCGCTGGTCTCCGGCGGCCTGGACCGTGGCCGCCGCCGCTGGCGCCGCCGCTCGGCCGCCGCGGTGGTGAGCGGTACGGCCGCCCTGGCCGTGGTGGCCACCGGCGCGGTGTACCTCTCCGGCTCCGCCGGGAACTCCCCGGCCGGCACGGTGCTCACCGCGGCCGCCGAGCCGGCGGCCGGCAGCGGCACCGGGGCCGGAGGCGGTACGGGCTCCGCCTCCCCGACGCCGTCCGGCTCCGCGACCGCCGAACCGCCGGTGATCACCGGGGACGAGGTGCTGGCCACCTTCAAGGCGCTGCTGCCGAAGGGGACGGTGTCCAACGGTTCCGGGCGGGGTACCGACGACAGCAGCGGACCGGGCAACGGCACCTTCGCGGCCGCGGACCTGGTTCTCGACGACGGTCAGGGCAAGTCCTTGATCTCGGTCGCGATTCAGAAGCACCGCAAGGGCCAGTCGCAGCCGCGCACCTGCCCGGCCGACCTCAAGACCGCCCGGCTCGACTCCTGCGCCGTCACCGTCCTGCCGGACGGTTCCCGGCTGCTGCTCAGCCAGGGCTACGAGTACCCCGATCACCGGGCCGACACCAAGCAGTGGCTGGCGCAGCTGGCCGGGCCGGACGGCCGGGAGATCCTGGTGAGCGAGTGGAACTCGCCGCAGGAGAAGGGGGCGCCGGACAGCCGCCGCAATCCGCCGCTCGGCCTCGACCAGCTGAAGTCCGTGGCCACTGACAAGTCCTGGGACCGGATCGTCGCGGCGGTCCAGTACGACGGGGTCGACACCGAGCCGCTGGACACGGGCCTCTCGCTGGAGGACCGCGAGGCCGTCTTCGCCGGGCTGCTGCCCGCCGGGGCGCGCGTGACCGCCCGCGACGGCAGCCAGATCTACGCCACCTTCCAGGTGAGCAGCGGGACCACGACCGGCCCGGTGATCCTGAAGGTCGAGAACTGGTCGAAGCAGGCCGGCGACACGCAGCTGGGGGAGCTGTTCAAGGACGCGACCACGCTGCCCGACGGGACGAAGGTGGTCGAGTACGGACCTGGTTCCGCCAAGGCGGGCTCGGCCCAGCCGATGGTGGACACCCTCCACCCGGGCGGCCTGCGGGTCATGGTCACCCTCGGTTCCGGCCCCGCCAAGGGCGGTCGGACCGCGGGCGTACTGACCCTCGACCAGCTCAGGGCGATCGCCACCAGTGCGCAGTGGAAGCTCAGGAAGTGACCACGCCGTAGGAGACGGCAGTGCCCCGGGCCAGGGGGAGCCCGGGGCACTGCCGTGTGGGGGAGGGGTGGGGTCTCAGGCCTGCTGCTCGTCCTCGGGGAGGCTGATCACCCAGTGGCTGTCCTGCCGGGGGCGCAGGTAGAACAGCCAGTAGAGGGTGGCGGCGGCGGTGATGCCGCCGGTCCACAGCAGGGGTTCGGTGTCCAGCTGGGTGATGATGTAGACCAGCAGCGCGATCAGCACCACCGGGACGGCCGGCCACAGCGGCATCCGCCAGGCGGCGGCGTGCTTGTGGTGGGCGCGGCGGGAGAGCAGCGCGGCGATCGCGACCAGCAGGTACATCCCGGTGACGGCGACGCCGGTGATGTTGCTGAGCAGCTCGCCCGGGACGAAGCAGAGGGCGGCGCCGGGGAGGCCGACGGCGAGGGTGGCGACCCACGGGGAGCCGAACCGGCCCAGGGTGCCGAAGGCCTTGTTGACCGGCTCGGGCCAGGCCTTGTCACGGGCGGAGGCGAACAGCACCCGGGAGTTCTGGATCACCATGACGATGCCGGCGTTGATGATGGCCAGCGCCACGCAGAGGCTGATGAAGGTGCCGACGGCGGAGTTGCTCCAGGCCGTGACCATGCCGGAGATGTCACCGGAGCTGAGGGTGGCCAGGTCGGGGGCGCCCATGGTGATGGCGGCGACCGGGATCAGGAGGACGGCGGCGGAGATGCCGAGCGTCCACAGCACCGTGCGGGAGACGTTGCGGCGCGGGTTCTCCAGCTCCTCGGAGAGGTAGACCGCGGTGGAGAAGCCCTGGGTGATGAAGAGCGCGATGCCGAGTGCGCCGATGATGGCGCCGATGCTCACCGTGGTGGTGGCGCCGCCCTCGCCGGCGACCACGCCGTGCAGCAGGCTGGGCGCGTCGCCGTTGGCGTGGGCGAAGCCGAGCACCGAGACGACACCGGCGGCGATGACCTCCAGGACCAGGAAGATGCCGGTGATCCAGGCGTTGGCCCGCAGGTCCAGCAGACCGGCCAGGGTGGCGGCCAGCATCACCGCGGCGCCCGCGATCGCCTTGTCGACGTGCAGCACCGGGGCGAGGTAGTCGGCCGTGCCCAGGGCGATCACCGAGGGGACGATCATCACCACGATCAGCGAGAGCACGAAGACCAGCCAGCCGGCCAGTCGCCCGGCCAGGGTGCCGACCATCGCGTACTCGCCGCCGGCGCTGGGGATCAGGGTGCCGAGCTCGGAGTAGCAGAAGGCGACGGCGATACAGAGCACCGAGCCGATCGCGATGGCCAGGGCGGTGGCGCTGCCGATGCTGGAGAACAGCTCCGGGACGATCACGAAGAGCGTGGAGGCCGGGGTGACACAGGACAGCGTGAGCAGGGTGCCGCCCACGACGCCGATCGAGCGCTTGAGCTTCTGGGGGGAGGCGGTTGCGCCCTCGGTCGCCGCAGCGGGGGCTACGGCGAGTGGTGGGCGAAGCGTGTCGGTCATGTGGCTTCCGATCGGCTCTGTGCGGTCCTGGAGAGGGAGCGGTATCGCCTCCGCCGGCTGGCTGCTCTGGGTCCTGGTTCTGAACGCTCCCTGGCCGCCATGGAACCTTGGCCGTATTGATTGCGTCAATGGCGGAATTGCTTCGGAATCCGTTGCGGCAGGCGGCATAAACATGCGATCTGATGATCACTCACGGTCATTGTCATGCATGTCCGACTTGTTACTTTCGCCGCACCGTGCCTGAATCCAAGGTGAACGGAGTGTTGCAAGCGCCCATTCAAAGGCTGGGGTGGGGTGTGGCAGCGACTGCCCAGGCGCCCCTCCCGTGTCCGCCGTCCTCCCAGGCCACAACGGGAACCGCAGCGACACGCCGTAAAGATCTAGGTAACGTTTCAGTAGCTGGGACGCCGAAGGGGCCGGGCTCCTCCGAACCCGACCCCTTCAATCACCCTCCGTGACCGCCGCGCGAGGCGGCGCGGCGGACGGCGGCCCGTCCTACGCCGACGGCAGCCAGCCCGTCTGCACCATCTGCCCGCTGCTGATCCGGCGCGACACGTACACCCCCCGGCCCGGCGGCAGCGGCTGCGGCTTGACCGTGCCGAGCAGCGCGCCCTCGTCCTTGTTGCCGGACAGGATCACGCCCTGGCCGCCCAGCTCCCGCATCCGCTGCATCACCGGCTCGTACAGCGAGCGTCCGGCGCCGCCCGCGCTGCGCGCGATGACCACCCGCAGGCCGATGTCGCGGGCGAACGGCAGGAACTCGGCCAGCGGCGCCAGCGGGTTGCCCGAGCCGGTCGCCACCAGCTCGTAGTCGTCCACGATCACGAACATGTCCTTGCCGCTGTACCAGCTGCGGTTGCGCAGCTGCTCGGCGGTCACGTCCGGGCCCGGCAGACGGCGTGCGCAGGCCCCGCGCAGCATCTCCACGATGCCGGTCATGGCCGGCTGCGCCGCCGCGTACTCCACCAGGTACTCCGGTGGCACCGCGCCGAGCAGCGCCCGCCGGTAGTCGCCGACCACGATGCCGGCCTGCTCCGGGGTGTACCGCTCGGTGATCTGCTTGACCAGCATCCGCAGCAGCGCGGACTTACCGGACTCGGTGTCGCCGAAGACGATGAACAGCGGATCGGTCTCGAAGTTGACGAACGCCGGCGCCAGCTCCACCTCGTCCACGCCGAACGCGATCCCGCGCTCCGGGTGCTCGAAGCCCTTCGGCAGCGAGAAGCCGTCCAGCACCGTCGGCAGCATCCGGACCTGCGGCGCGCGCGGGCCGGTCCAGGCCGCGTTGACCGCGGCGACCAGGCCGGCCACCCCCTCCTGGAGGTCGTCCACGGTGTGCGAGCCGTCCAGCCGCGGCAGACCGGACAGGAAGTGCAGCTTGCCCGCGGTCACCCCGCGCCCCGGGACGGCCGGCACGTTCTGCGCCACCCGGCGGTCCACCTCGGACTCCATCGCGTCACCGAGCTTCAGCTCGGTCCGGTTCTGCAGCAGGTCCTTCAGGGCCGGGCGGACCTCGGCGTAGCGGGCCGCCGTGACGATCAGGTGGACGCCGTACCCGAGACCGCGCTGGGCGATGTCCCCGATCACCGGCTCCAGCATCTCGAACTCCTGCTTGAAGGTGTTCCAGCCGTCGATCACCAGGAAGACGTCGCCGAACCGCTCGTCCGGCAGCTGCCCGCCGGCCCGGCGGGCGCGGTAGGTCGCGATGCCGTCGATCCCGGTCGCGCGGAACAGCTCCTCGCGCCGGTTGAGCACCCCGTGCACCTCGCTGATCATCCGGCGGACCTTCTCGCCGTCCAGCCGCCCGGCCACCCCGCCGACGTGCGGCAGGTCCTGCAGCGTCTGGAAGCCGCCGCCGCCGAAGTCCAGCAGGTAGAACTGCGCCTCCAGCGGGGTGTGGGTGAGCGCGAACGCGGCCACCGTGGTCCGCACCACGGTCGACTTGCCCGAACGCGGACCACCCACGATCAGACCGTGGCCGGCCGCCCCCGCGTAGTCCTGGTGCAGCACCTCGCGCCGCTGGTCGCGCGGCTTGTCGACGATGCCGATCGGCACGTTCAGCCGGCCCAGCGCCCCGAACCCGGGCGAGGTCAGACCGCGCTCGGTGGTCGCCTGCAACGGCGGCAGCAGCTCGTCCACGCTCGGCGCCTCGTCCAGCGGCGGCAGCCACACCTGGTGGGCGGCCGGCCCCTGGCCCGCCATCCGCTGCACGAACACGTCCAGCACGGTGTCGACCAGCGCGTCGTCCTGCTCCTCGGTCTCCGGCTCCACCTCCCGCACCAGCGGCTCCGCCACCGGCACCTCGGCCGCGGTGAACCGCACCGGCTGCGCCGTCACCAGCCGGCCGCCGGTGGAGCGCTGCTGCCCCGGGGCGCGGTACGGCCCGGAGACGTACGCGGCCTTGAAGCGGTCCATCACATCGGTGCCGAACTTGAGGTAGCCCACCCCCGGCACCGGCGGCAGGTGGTACGCGTCCGGCACCCCGATCGCCGCCCGGGACTCCGCCGCCGAGAAGGTGCGCAGGCCGATCCGGTACGAGAGATAGGTGTCGAGGCCGCGCAGCTTGCCCTCCTCCAGCCGCTGTGAGGCGAGCAGCAGGTGCACACCCAGCGACCGGCCGATCCGGCCGATCTGGATGAACATGTCGATGAAGTCCGGCTTGGCGGTGAGCAGTTCGGAGAACTCGTCGATGATCAGGACCAGGGACGGCAGCGGGGCCAGCGCCGCGCCCGCCGCGCGGGCCCGCTCGTACTCGTTCAGGTTGGCGTAGTTGCCCGCCGAACGCAGCAGCTCCTGGCGGCGGTTCATCTCGCCCTCGATCGCGTCGCGCATGCGGTCGACCAGGGTGAGTTCGCCCTCCAGGTTGGTGATCACGGCCGAGGTGTGCGGCATGTCCGCCATGCCGGCGAAGGTCGCACCGCCCTTGAAGTCCGCGAGGACGAAGTTCAGCACCTCGGAGGAGTGCGACATCGCCAGGCCCAGCACCAGCGTCCGCAGCAGCTCCGACTTGCCGGAGCCGGTCGCGCCGACGCACAGGCCGTGCGGGCCCATGCCCTCCAGCGCGGCCTCCTTGATGTCCAGGTAGACGTGCTCGCCGCCGGCGCCGACCCCGATCGGTACCCGCAGCCGCTCGTGCTGCGCGCGCGGCCGCCAGCTGCGGGTCACGTCGAACGAGCCCGGGTCGCCAGAGTTCATCAGATCCGTGAAGTCCAGGTTGGACAGCAGCGGCTCGTCGTCGCCCCCGGCCGAGATCCGGTACGGCGCCAACTGCCGGGCCAGGGCCTCGGACTGCCAGGTCGAGAGGGTGTCCGGCCGGCCGGCGTACGTCGCACCCGAGACCGAGCGCAGCACCAGCTCCTCCGGCGTGACGGTGACGATCAGATGGCCGGTCGGCTCGTCCAGATCGCCCGGGACCACCTCGATGATGGTGACCCCGTGCACGCCCTCCGGGCCGGCCAGCAGCGAGTCGGGCGGTACCGAGGCGCCGTCCATCACGACGATGACGTGCGGCTGGTCCGGCGCCGGCGCGGCGTCGCGCACGAAGCGCTGACGGCCGGCCAGTTCGTCCTGGAGCAGGTCCTCCAGCTCACCGAGGCCGGTGGCGATCAGCCGCCGCGAGCCGGCCCCGTCGCCCTCCTTGCGGTGCTGGTTGTGCGGGAGCCACTTGGTCCACTCCCACTCCTCCACCGCGCCCGGCGCCGCGGCCACCGTCACCAGCAGGTCGTCCGGCGAGTGCAGGGTCGTCATCTGGGCGATCATCGCCCGGACGTTGCCGTACACGGTGTCCGGGTCGCCGCAGACCGTGATGTGGTAGAAGGCGCGCAGCGAGACCGCCAACGGCAGGTCCTGCAAGGTCCCGTGGGCCTTCAGGAAGGTGTGCATCGCGGCCGCGGAGAGCGGCTCCAGCTCGTCCATCGGCGCGGTCTGCGGCGCCACCAGCGGCGTGGACAGCTGCACCGGCCCCCGGCCGACCCTGATCTGCGCGAAGTCGGCGTCCCCGGTGCGGCGCTCCCACAGCCGGCGGCCGTCCGCGACGATCGACCAGAGCTGGTCCGGCTCCGGGTTCAGGAACAGCTGCGCGCCGCGCTGCCGTTCGGCGGTGCGGCGGACCTGGCGGCGCATCTGCTGCAGGTACTTGAGGTAGTCGCGCCGCTCGTCGGCGGTGGCCGTCGAACCGCCCTTGCGCGCCCGGACGATCTGCGCCAGCGCCATGCCGACCGTCGAGACGATCATCAGACCGCCCATGATCTTCATAGGGGCCTGCGCGCCGGGCGAGAAGAAGAACACCGCCGAACCGCCCATACCGAGCATCGGCAGAATGCTCATCACCCAGTCCTCGCCGCCCGCCCTGGGCAGTTCGGGCGGGCTGACCAGCTCCACCGGCTCGTCCGGCACCGCGGGCGGATAGGCCCGGGCGGGCCGCTTGACCGTGATCACGCTCATACGCACCCCACCGCACGGCCCAGAACGGTTCGCTCGTTCACTTCGGCATCAGCCCTCACGCAACTGGAAATACGTACGGGTGAGGGCGCCCCGTGTGACGCCGCCCCCGCTTCGCCGACCGCAGGCATCCGGGGAGGAGCGCGGCCCCTGTCCCCGTCGCCGTGCGCAGGGGCCGATCCTACTGGTCACCCCCGGGGCCCGTACCGGCCCTACCCCACCGGCCCTGAGCGGTACCGCGCACGAACGGAGCGGGTAGGGTAACGCCGCGCCAACTCGCGGCCGGAACGAGCCAGTTCCACCGGCCGGCGCCCGCGCAGCAGCCAGACCGACCGCCGCCCGAAGCCGCGGCACCGTCAACAAGGGGGAGCGCCCAGTGCGTCGAGCGATCGAGGGGTGCCCATGAGCACTTCCGCCACGACCGGATTCTGCCGGGTCACCGTCGTCGCCCCGAACAGCCGGATCGACGTCGCCCTGCCCGAGGACGTCCCGCTCGCGGACATCTACCCCGAGGTGCTGCGCCTCTCCGGCCAGACCCAGCCCGACGGCGTCCCGACCGGCTTCCACCTGGTCCGCCGCGACGGCACCGTGCTGGACAGCGGCCTGCCGCTCGCCGCCCAGCAGGTCCGCGACGGCGACCTGCTCAGCCTGCGCCCCTTCGCGGAGTCGCTGCCGCCGGCCGTCTACGACGACGTCGCCGACGCCATCGCCACCGCCGTCGAGGCCGACCGCCGCTTCTGGAGCCCCGAGCTGATGCGGGCCTTCGGCCTGATCGGCGCCGGTGTGCTGCTCGCCCTGCTCGGCTTCGCGCTCTGGTTCTCCGACCTGCGCCACGACATGCACGGCCTGCCCGGCGTCCTCTCCGGCGTCACCGCCGTGGTGCTCACCGCGCTCGCCGGCGTCCGCGCCCGGGTCTACCAGGACGCCTACGCCGCCCTCGCGCTCGGCCTCGGCGCCCTGCCGCACGCCATGATCGGCGGCAGCGGCGTCATCGCCGTCGCCCACCCGTGGGACGGCCCCGGCCGGCTCCAGTTCCTCACCGGCTGCGTCGCCGTCCTGGTGGTCGCCGTCCTGCTGGCCGGACTGCTGCCGGAGAAGGACGCGCTGTTCGTCGCCGCCGCCTTCCTGGCCGCCGCCGGTGCCCTGGCGACCTTCGCCGCCGTCCTGCTGCCCGGCACCCCGGCCGGCCACGTCGCCGCCGTCACCGGCGTGGCCGCCGTCGCCGTGATCGGCTTCCTGCCCGGTCTCTCCGCCCGCTTCGCCCGGCTGCCCGTCGGCTTCAGCGCCCCCGGCCAGACCCGCACCCGCAGCCGCGACTACGACGAGGAGGCCGGCCGCGCGGAGGCCGTCCAGTACGAGCGGATCGCCCACCAGGCCCGCCGCGGCCACGAGGTGCTGGTCGGCCTGGTCGGCGGCTGCGCCGCGGTGATCGTCGGCGCCTGCGCGGTGCTCGGCTTCACCGACGAGCTCTTCCCCCAGCTGCTGGCGCTGGCCATCGGCCTCGCCACCATGCTGCGCGCCCGCCTGTTCCGCTACACCGCGCAGGTCTTCAGCCTCACCATCGCGGGCCTGCTCGGCCTGTCGCTGCTGATCATCGGGCTGTCGCTGCACACCCCGCTGTTCATCCTGAAGGCCGCCGGCTCCACCGACGTCGACCTGCGCACCATCTGGCTGGCCGCCTCGATCGCGGCCGGCGCCGCCCTGCTCACCGCCATCGCCCTGGTGGTGCCCCGGCTCGGCGTCTCACCCTTCTGGGGACGCATCCTGGACCTGGTCGACAGCCTCACCCTGATGGCCCTGGTACCGCTCGCCCTGGCCGTCCTCGACATCTACCACCTGGTGCGCGGAGCGACCGGCTGACCGGCCGGGCGAACGGCACTGGTACGCTTGGCCTCCGAGCGCAGCCTTGTACCCGGCCCCAGGCCGGTGGCAGCAGGCGGCGCCCGCGTTACGACACCGAGTTCTTCAAGAGTCCTGTGCCGTAGACCAGGACCGCTCGGTATCACCTGTTAAGGAGTTGCAGTGGCTCTCGCCTCTGACGTCAAGAAGCAGATCATCGCCGAGTTCGGCCAGAAGGAGGGCGACACCGGCTCCCCCGAGGTTCAGGTGGCCATGCTCTCCCGCCGTATCTCGGACCTGACCGAGCACCTCAAGACCCACAAGCACGACCACCACTCGCGCCGCGGCCTGCTGATCCTGGTCGGCCAGCGTCGCCGCCTGCTGCAGTACCTGGCCAAGAAGGACATCGAGCGCTTCCGTACGCTCGTCGACCGCCTGGGCATCCGCCGCGGTGCCGCCGGTGGCGCCCGCTAAGACCGCCGCTCGGGGCGGCTCCCCACACCGGGGAGCCGCCCTTCGCGCGTATGCCGCGGGCCACGGCCCGTGGTCGGAGATAACAACTCGCGCCGACCTCCCCAGGTGGCCGAGGATTGCACCGTAGGGTTGTGGGCATGCCGGGTGATGGCGCCGACGAGCGCCACCCGAGCAGAGACCCGACCCCCCGCGGGCCGAAGGCTTCAAACGGAAGCCGCCCGCATCCGAGAGAGCGTCCAGACGCGGACCGCCCGTCCAGGCCTGGCAGCCGAGAGGCGCCGGTCCTCGGTAGTGGCCGCCGGAAGCCCCGCAGACCGAGCGGGGCCCACCGGAGGCTTCGATCGAAGACCGGCCCGGACTGTCCAGGGCCACCAGCGGGCCATGCGCGGGGACGCTCTCCCGGAGACGTACGAAAGAGGAGATCTTCCAGGTGGAAGAGAACGTGTTCTATGCCGAGGCCGTGATCGACAACGGTTCCTTCGGCACCCGTACCATCCGCTTCGAGACCGGCCGCCTGGCCCGTCAGGCCGCCGGCTCGGCCGTGGCCTACCTCGACGACGACACCATGGTGCTGTCGGCCACCAGCGCGTCGAAGCAGCCGAAGGAGCACTTCGACTTCTTCCCGCTGACCGTGGACGTCGAGGAGCGGATGTACGCCGCGGGCCGGATCCCCGGCTCGTTCTTCCGTCGTGAGGGCCGGCCCTCCGAGGACGCCATCCTCACCTGCCGCCTGATCGACCGCCCGCTGCGCCCGTCCTTCGTCAAGGGCCTGCGCAACGAGGTCCAGGTCGTCTGCACGATCATGGCGCTCAACCCGGACCACCTGTACGACGTGGTGGCCATCAACGCCGCCTCCGCCTCCACCCAGCTGGCGGGCCTGCCGTTCTCCGGCCCGATCGGTGGCGTCCGCGTCGCGCTGATCAAGGGCCAGTGGGTGGCCTTCCCGACCCACAGCGAGCTGGAGTCGGCCGTCTTCGACATGGTCGTCGCCGGTCGCGTCCTGCCGGACGGCGATGTCGCGATCATGATGGTCGAGGCCGAGGCCACCGACAAGACCATCAAGCTGGTCGAGGGCGGCGCCGAGGCGCCCACCGAGGACGTCGTCGCCGCCGGTCTGGACGCCGCCAAGCCGTTCATCAAGGTGCTCTGCGCCGCGCAGGCCCAGCTGGCCGCCCAGGCCGCCAAGCCGACCGGCGAGTTCCCGGTCTTCCTGGACTACCAGGACGACGTGCTCGCCGCGCTGACCTCCGCCGTGAAGGACGAGCTGGCCCAGGCCCTCACCATCCCGGGCAAGCAGGAGCGCAACAACGAGCTGGACCGCGTCAAGGCGCTGGCCGCCGAGAAGCTGCTGCCGGAGTTCGAGGGCCGCGAGAAGGAGATCAGCGCCGCCTACAACGCGCTGACCAAGAAGATCGTCCGCGAGCGCGTCATCAAGGACAAGATCCGCATCGACGGCCGCGGTGTCACCGACATCCGCACCCTGGCCGCCGAGGTCGAGGCCATCCCGCGCGTTCACGGCTCGGCCCTGTTCGAGCGCGGCGAGACCCAGATCCTGGGTGTCACCACGCTGAACATGCTGCGCATGGAGCAGCAGCTGGACACGCTCTCCCCGGAGACGCGCCGCCGCTACATGCACAACTACAACTTCCCGCCGTACTCGGTCGGCGAGACCGGCCGCGTGGGCTCGCCCAAGCGCCGCGAGATCGGCCACGGCGCGCTGGCGGAGCGGGCGATCCTGCCCGTGCTGCCGACCCGCGAGGAGTTCCCCTACGCGATCCGCCAGGTCTCCGAGGCGCTGAGCTCCAACGGCTCCACCTCGATGGGCTCGGTCTGCGCCTCGACCATGTCGCTGCTGAACGCCGGTGTGCCGCTGAAGGCCGCCGTCGCCGGTATCGCCATGGGCCTGATCTCGCAGGAGATCGACGGTGAGACCCACTACGTCGCGCTGACCGACATCCTGGGCGCCGAGGACGCGTACGGCGACATGGACTTCAAGGTCGCCGGTACCCGCAACTTCATCACCGCCCTGCAGCTGGACACCAAGCTCAACGGCATCCCGGCGTCGGTGCTGGCCGCCGCGCTGAAGCAGGCCAAGGACGCGCGTCTGCACATCCTCGACGTGATGAACGAGGCCATCGACGCGCCCGACGAGATGTCGCCGAACGCGCCGCGCATCATCACCATCAAGATCCCGGTGGACAAGATCGGTGAGGTCATCGGCCCCAAGGGCAAGATGATCAACCAGATCCAGGAGGACACCGGCGCGGACATCACCATCGAGGACGACGGCACCATCTACATCGGTGCGGTCGACGGTCCCTCGGCGGAGGCTGCCCGTACGACGATCAACCAGATCGCCAACCCGACCATGCCGGAGGTCGGCGAGCGCTACCTGGGCACCGTGGTCAAGACCACGACGTTCGGCGCGTTCGTCTCGCTCATGCCGGGCAAGGACGGCCTGCTGCACATCTCGCAGATCCGCAAGCTCGCCGGTGGCAAGCGCGTGGAGAACGTCGAGGACGTGCTCGGCGTCGGCGCCAAGGTCCAGGTCGAGATCGCCGAGATCGACCCGCGCGGCAAGCTCTCCCTGATCCCGGTGGTCGAGGGCGAAGAGGACGGCGAGGCCGCTTCCGAGTGAAGCGCCGCTAGTTGACCCCGCGGCCCGCACGCCACGTCGGCGTGCGGGCCGCACCCTGTTGTTGCACATGCTTTCTACGGAGGTACACCCCGTGGCTCAGGCCTCGGCGGCGAAGCAGCGCCCCGGCACCACCCGGACCCTGCTCAAGGGCGTGGACGGCGCCGGCACGGTGCGCCGCACCGTCCTCCCCGGCGGCCTGCGGGTCGTCACCGAAACCCTGCCGACGGTGCGCTCCGCGACCTTCGGCATCTGGGTCGGCGTCGGTTCGCGGGACGAGACCCCGCAGCTCAACGGCGCCACCCACTACCTGGAGCACCTGCTCTTCAAGGGCACCGAGCGGCGCAGCGCGCTGGACATCTCGGCGGCCCTGGACGCGGTCGGCGGCGAGATGAACGCCTTCACCGCGAAGGAGAACACCTGCTACTACGCCCGGGTCCTGGACACCGACCTGCCGCTGGCCATCGACGTGGTCTGCGACATGCTCACCGGTTCGCTGATCCGCCCGGAGGACGTGGAGGCCGAGCGCGGCGTCATCCTCGAGGAGATGGCGATGGCCGAGGACGACCCGGGCGACGTGGTGCACGACCTCTTCGCCAAGGTGATCTTCGGCGACGGCCCGCTGGGCCGCCCGATCCTCGGCACCCAGGAGACCGTCCGGGGGCTGACCCGCGACCAGATCGCCGGCTTCTTCCAGCGCCGCTACCGGCCCGAGCAGCTGGTGGTCTCCGCGGCCGGCAACCTGGACCACCGCAAGGTGGTCCGGCAGGTCGAGCGGGCCTTCGCGCCGATGCTGGCCCGCTCCACGGCCGCGCCCGCCGAGGCCCGGCGCGGGGTCAAGGCGCTGCGGACGGCCGGCCGGATCGAGGTGCTCAACCGCAGCACCGAGCAGGCCCATCTGGTGCTGGGCGTGCCCGGGGTGCCCCGGCACGACGAGCGCCGCTGGGCGATGGGCGTGCTCAACGCGGCCCTCGGCGGCGGGATGAGCTCGCGGCTGTTCCAGGAGGTCCGGGAGAAGCGCGGCCTGGCGTACTCGGTGTACTCGTACTCCTCGTCGTACGCGGACAGCGGCCTGTTCGGCATCTACGCGGGCTGCCAGCCCAAGCGGGTCGAGGAGGTGCTGCGGATCTGCCGCGAGGAGCTCGCCAAGGTGGTCGCCGAGGGCATCACCGAGGAGGAGCTGCAGCGGGCGATCGGGCAGATCTCCGGTTCCACCGTGCTCGGCATGGAGGACACCGGCTCGCTGATGAACCGGATCGGCAAGGCCGAGCTGAGCTACGGCCACCATCTGTCGGTGGACGACATACTGGCGAAGATCGCGGCCGTGACCCTGGACGACGTCCAAGCGGTGGCCCGTGATGTGCTGGGCGCGTACCGGCCGTCGCTGGCGCTGATCGGCCCGGTCAGCGACAAGCGGGCCGCCCGGCTCGCCGACCTGCTGGTCTGACCGGCGCCGCCGGTCGTGTTGCTCTTGCTGGTCCCACTGGTCTGAAGGGAAGTTCGTCATGACGCTGCGTGTCGCCGTGATCGGTGCCAGGGGCCGGATCGGCTCGGAGGCCGTCAAGGCCGTCGAGGCCGCCCCGGACATGGAACTGGTCGCCACCCTCGGCCGGGAGTCGAAGCTCTCCGAGCTCACCGACGCCGGTGCGCAGGCCGTGGTCGAGCTGACCCACCCCGACTCGGTGATGGGCAATCTCGACTACTGCCTGCACCACGGCATCCACGTGGTCACCGGCACCACCGGCTGGACGGACGAGCGGCTGGCCACCGTCCGCGGCTGGCTGGACGAGGCACCGGAGCTGGGCCTGCTGATCGCACCGAACTTCTCCATCGGTGCGGTGCTCGGCATGAAGTTCGCCCAGACGGCCGCCAAGTACTTCGAGTCGGTCGAGGTGGTCGAGCTGCACCACGACCGCAAGGCCGACGCGCCCAGCGGCACCGCCACCCGCACCGCCCAGCTGATCGCGGCCGCCCGGGCCGAGGCGGGCCGGCCGCGCCAGCAGGACCCGACCACCCACAGCCTGCCGGGCGCCCGCGGCGCCGACGTGGACGGGGTGCCGGTGCACGCCGTCCGGCTGCGCGGGCTGCTCGCCCACCAGCAGGTGATGTTCGGCGACACCGGCGAGACCCTCACCATCCGGCACGACTCGCTGCACCACAGCAGCTTCATGCCGGGCATCCTGCTCGGGGTGCGCAAGGTGGTGGAGACGCCGGGGCTCACCCTCGGCCTGGAACACTTCCTGGACCTGTGACCGTGATCACCGCTTGGAGCGCCGCATGACCTCGCGTACCGGCTTCTTCGTGCTCGCCGCCGTGCTGCTGCTGGTCGCCCTGATCTGCGTCGGCGAGGGTCTGCAGCTGATCGCCACCGGCAAGCCGCTCGGCATCGGCATCGGGCTCTGCGCCTTCGTCATCCCGCTGATCGGCGTCTGGTTCCTGCGGCAGACCGTCCGCTTCGGCCGGGCCAGTGAGCGGCTCGCCCGGGAGCTGGAGGCCGAGGGCGGCCTGCCGGTGGACGAGCTGCGGCGCACGGCCGGGGGACGGATCGACCGGGCCTCGGCCGACGAGGTGTTCACCCGCCGCCAGGCGGAGGCGGAGGCGGCGCCCGGCGACTGGCGGGTCTGGTTCCGCCTCGCCGTGGCGTACGCCGACGCCGGCGACACCCCGCGCGCCCGCAAGACGATGGCGCACGCCATCCGGCTTCACGGCGCGGCCGGTGCGCCGACCCCCGCGGGCTAGGCTGTCGGCCGGCACGTACCCGAACTCTGGAGGATTCTCGCGTGAGCGACGAAGTGGGCACCGCCCCGCAGTTCCGCAGCGACGTCACGGTGGAACTGGTCCGCAGCGCCGCCGCCGACTCGGACGTCATCTGGGCGGCGCGGGTCTCGACGGCGGGGGAGCAGTCCCTGGAGGCGCTGCAGCAGGACCCGGAGAAGTCCACGGGTCTGATCAACTACCTGATGCGGGACCGGCACGGCACGCCGTTCGAGCACAACTCGATGACCTTCTTCATCAGCGCGCCGATCTTCGTCTTCCGGGAGTTCCACCGCCACCGCAGTGGCTGGTCGTACAACGAGGAGTCCGGCCGCTACCGCGAGCTGCAGCCGGTCTTCTACGTGCCGGGCGAGGAACGCAGGCTGGTCCAGCAGGGCCGGCCGGGCCGCTACGAGTTCGTCGAGGGCACCCCGGAGCAGCACCGGACCGTCACCGGGGCGATGGAGGCGGCGTACCGCGAGGCGTACAGCCGCTACCAGGAGATGCTGGCGGCCGGCGTCGCCCGCGAGGTGGCCCGGGCGGTGCTGCCGGTCGGTCTGTTCTCGTCGATGTACGCGACCTGCAACGCCCGCTCGCTGATGCACTTCCTGTCGCTGCGGACGAAGAAGGAGAACGCCAGCGTGCCGTCCTTCCCGCAGCGCGAGATCGAGATGGTCGCCGAGCGGATGGAGGAGCAGTGGGCACGGCTCATGCCGCTCACCCATGCGGCCTTTGAGAAGCACGGCCGAGTCGCCCCCTGAGCTGGGACGACAGGCATATGGACGGCTTGTCCAGAATGTCTGGATTGCGGCTTTTCTAGCCGCTCCCTACGCTCGTGACACGGATTCCGGTGCTGCTTGAACCCCCGAGCATGCAGCACCGGGATCCCATTCTCCCGCCGCCCTGAGTGCTACACCTGTCCGAACCCTGGACCGGCATGGGTACCGCCCCACCGCCTACGAGTAGCTTTGGACGCATGGCTCCGACCTCCACCCCCCAGACGCCTTTCGGCCGGGTCCTGACCGCGATGGTGACTCCGTTCACCGCCGACGGCGGTCTCGACCTCGACGGCGCCCAGCGCCTCGCCGCGCACCTCGTCGACTCCGGCAACGACGGACTCGTCGTCAACGGCACCACCGGTGAGTCCCCGACCACCAGCGACGCCGAGAAGGCCCAGCTCGTCCGCGCCGTGGTGGAGGCCGTGGGGGACCGGGCCCACGTGGTGGCCGGTGTCGGCACCAACGACACCCACCACAGCGCGGAGCTGGCCCGCCAGGCCGAGGCCGCCGGAGCGCACGGCCTGCTGGTCGTCACGCCGTACTACAGCAAGCCCCCGCAGGAGGGTCTGTACCGGCACACCACGCACATCGCCGACGCCACCGGCCTGCCGGTCATGCTCTACGACATCCCCGGCCGCAGCGGCGTCGCGCTCGGCCACGAGACGCTGGTCCGGCTCGGTGAGCACCCGCGGATCGTCGCCAACAAGGACGCCAAGGGCGACCTCGGCGCCGCTGCCTGGGCCATCGCCCGTTCCGACCTTGCCTGGTACTCCGGGGACGACGTCCTCAACCTGCCGCTGCTGTCCGTCGGAGCCGTCGGTGTGGTCAGCGTGGTCGGGCATGTCGTCGCCGGCGAGCTGCGCAGCATGATCGAGGCCTTCCTGGGCGGCGATGTGGCCAAGGCCACGGCGATCCACCAGGGCCTGCTCCCGGTCTTCAGCGGTATGTTCCGCACGCAGGGTGTCATCCTCACCAAGGCCGCCCTGGAGCTCCAGGGCCTGCCGGCCGGGCCGCTGCGGCTGCCGCTGGTGGGGGCGACCGCCGAGGAGATCGTGCGATTGAAGAAGGATCTCGCCGCCGGCGGGGTACACCTGTAACAGACACAGACGTGCGCGCCCCGGCTCGCCGGACCTCTCGGGGTCTGCCGCTGAACCGGACGAAGGCGTGAGAGCACCGACCCAGTAGGAAACCGACACTGAGTACACACGCCATATGTCTCCAGGGGGAGGACCCCGGGCATATGGCGTGCGTCGTGAGGAGAGTCTTTTGAGCCACCCGCACCCCGAACTCGGCGCGCCCCCCGCACTCAAGGAGGGCGCCCTCCGCATCACTCCGCTCGGCGGCCTCGGCGAGATCGGCCGCAACATGACGGTCTTCGAATACGGGGACCGCATTCTCATCGTCGACTGCGGTGTCCTCTTCCCCGAGGACGAGCAGCCCGGCGTCGACCTGATCCTGCCGGACTTCAGCTACATCCGGGACCGTCTCGACAAGATCGACGGCATCGTCCTGACCCACGGGCACGAGGACCACATCGGTGCCGTCCCGTTCCTGCTCCGGGAGAACCCGGACATCCCGCTGATCGGTTCGAAGCTGACCCTCGCCCTGATCGAGGCCAAGCTCACCGAGCACCGCATCCGGCCGTACGTGCTGGAGGTGAAGGAGGGCCAGCGCGAGCGCATCGGCCCGTTCGACTGCGAGTTCATCGCGGTCAACCACTCCATCCCGGACGCGCTGGCCGTCGCCGTGCGGACGCCGGCCGGCATGGTCGTCGCCACCGGTGACTTCAAGATGGACCAACTGCCGCTCGACGGCCGCCTCACCGACCTGCCGACCTTCGCCAAGCTGGCCGAGGAGGGCATGGACCTGCTGCTGGTGGACTCCACCAACGCCGAGGTCCCCGGCTTCATCCCGCACGAGCGCGACATCTCGGTCGCGCTGCGAAACGTTTTCGCGAACGCGGACAAGCGCATCATCGTCGCCTCCTTCGCCAGCCACGTGCACCGCATCCAGCAGGTGCTGGACGCCGCGCACGAGTACAAGCGCAAGGTGGCCTTCGTCGGCCGCTCGATGGTCCGCAACATGGGCATCGCGCGGGAGCTCGGTTACCTGAAGGTGCCGGGCAACCTGATCGTCGACGTGAAGACCCTGGACGACCTGCCGGACAAGGAGGTCGTGCTGGTCTGCACCGGCTCGCAGGGCGAGCCGATGGCCGCGCTGTCCCGGATGGCCAACCGCGACCACCAGATCCGCATCGTCGAGGGCGACACCGTCGTCCTGGCCTCGTCGCTGATCCCGGGCAACGAGAACGCCGTGTACCGGGTGATCAACGGCCTGACCCGCTGGGGCGCCAAGGTCGTGCACAAGGGCAACGCCAAGGTGCACGTCTCGGGCCACGCCTCGGCCGGCGAGCTGCTGTACTTCTTCAACATCTGCAAGCCGCGGAACCTGATGCCGGTCCACGGCGAATGGCGCCACCTGCGGGCCGCGGCCGACCTCGGCATGGCGACCGGTGTGCCGCGCAACCGCACGGTCATCGCCGAGGACGGTGTCTGCGTCGACCTGGAGGGCGGCGTCGCCCGGATCGTCGGCAAGGTGCAGGCCGGCTACGTCTACGTGGACGGTTCCTCGGTCGGTGACATCACCGAGGCCTCGCTCAAGGACCGCAGGATCCTCGGCGAGGAGGGCTTCATCTCCGTCTTCGTGGTGGTCGACTCCGCCAACGGCAAGATGGTGAGCGGCCCGACCATCCAGGCCCGCGGCTCCGGTATCGACGACAACGCGTTCGGCCCGGTCGTCGCCAAGCTCCAGGAGGCCCTGGAGCGTTCGGCCGGCGACGGCGTCCTGGAGGTCCGCCAGGTCCAGCAGCTGGTCCGCCGGACCATCGGCAAGTGGGTGGCGGACAACTACCGCCGCCGGCCGATGATCCTGCCGGTCGTGGTCGAGGTCTGACCCCTCCACTGCCCGGTTTGACGTGGGGCGGCCCGGTGCGTAACGTTCTCCGGGTTGCCCCACGGGACGGCCGGAAGCTTTCGAATGGAATTCGGGAGCGGAAAGCAGCCCGAGAAACTCTGATAGAGTTCGGGAGCGCCGAAAGGCGAAAGCCAATCAGATAAACGAAACTCCGGAAAACGGAGCGGAAAACATCTGATAAGCTTGAAACACGAAAGAACGAAGCGCCCGGAGGGCCCGCTGGAAGGCGGCCTGAAGGAAGTGTCCGTTCCTTGAGAACTCAACAGCGTGCCAAAAGTCAACGCCA
>NZ_JBFBIL010000043.1:0-59498 GCF_040685575.1 Kitasatospora sp. NPDC088351
GCTGGTGGTCGTTGGGGCTGATGCAGCCGATCGCCATGTTCTGCTGGGCGGCGTAGCCCGGGTCGAAACCGGCGGATGACGATGTCCGCCGGCGAGCGCCCGACTCCAAGGGTTCGCCTGTGTGACGGGCCCTGGACCGGTGGACCGCCGTTCTTGACGCGAGCTCAACTATCGGATAGCGGGCGGGAGTTCATCGGCCTGCCGGGAGCGAGGTGTCGAGGACGGCCCTAATCCCCTTGTCCTCGTGCCCAACCGTCCGATCCCGGCCGCCCTCGCGTACGGGTTCAGCGGGTGGCGAGGGCCTCCACGACCCGCTCCAGCGAGGTGCCCAGGCCCCAGCGGGCGGACAGCTCCTCCAGGGTCATCGGGTCCAGCGGCTCGCGCGGCAGGGCGGGGTCGAACTCCGGCAGCGGCGCGTCGGTGGCGACCCGGACCACCGTCGGCGCGACGTCCAGGTAGCCGGCGCCCTCGACGATGTTGCGCCGACGGGCCGGGGTGAGCTTGGAGCCGGCGTCCAGGGCGGCGGCCCGGACGGCGGCGAGGTCCCCGTACTCGTTGATCAGCTGGACGGCCGTCTTCTCCCCGATGCCCTTGACTCCCGGCAGGCCGTCGCTCGGGTCCCCCCGCAGCGCGGCCATGTCGGCGTACCGGGCACCGCGCACGCCGTACTTCTCCAGCAGCAGCGCGTCATCGGTGACCTGTAGGTTCCCCATGCCCTTGACCGGGTAGAGCACGGTGACCGCCCGGGCGTCGTCGACCAGCTGGAACAGGTCGCGGTCCCCGGTGACGATCTGCACCGGGCCGGTGGCGCGGGCGGTGAGGGTGCCGATCACGTCGTCCGCCTCGTAACCGGGGGAGCCGGCCCGGGCGATGCCGAGCGCGTCCAGGACCTGCTCGATCACCGGGACCTGCGGGGCGAGCGTGTCGGGCACCTCCTCCTCGCCGTCCTCGGCCGCCTCGGCGACCCGGTGCGTCTTGTACGAGGGGATGAGGTCCACCCGCCACTGCGGGCGCCAGTCGGCGTCCATGCAGGCGACCAGCTGGTCGGGCCGGTGGTCCTGGACCAGCCGGGCGATGAAGTCCAGCAGGCCCCGGACGGCGTTGACCGGCTCACCCTGCGGGGAGCGCAGGGTGTCCGGCACACCGAAGTAGGCCCGGAAGTACAGGCTGGCGGAGTCGAGCAGCATCAGTCGCGGTGCGGTCACGCCTCAGATCATGCCGTACCGGGCGGACAGCCCGCCGGTTTCAGTGCTGGTGCGGGCCGGCGCGGTGGACCGGACCGTGCGAGTCGGCGCAGTGCTCGGGGTCGGGGCCGCGCCCGGTCGGCGCGGTGATCTGGAGCAGCGCGCCGGCCTCGTCCTCGCCGACATGGTCGACCTGGAGCGTGCTGTGGGTGATCCCGTACTCGCCGGCCAGCCGCCGCTGGAGCTCGCGGCGGACGGCGTGGCAGTCGCCGCCCGGGGTGACCAGGATGTGCGCCGACAGGGCGGGCTGGCCGGAGGTGATCTCCCAGATGTGCAGATCGTGGATCTCCGCCACCAGCGGCTGCGCGACCAGCCGGTCCGCCACGGCGTCCGGGTCGATGCCGGCCGGCGCGGCCTCCAGGAAGATCCGCCCGGAGTCCCGGACCAGGCCGATACCGGCCCGCAGCATCAGCGCGACCACGATCAGCGAGGCGATCGAGTCGGCCCGGACGAAGCCGGTGGTCAGCATGACCACGCCGGCGACGGCGGTGGCGATGAACGCGTACAGGTCGGTGAGCACGTGCTGGAAGGCACCCTCGACGTTGAGCGAGGTGCGGTTGGCCTTCGACATGCACCAGGTGGCGGCCAGGTTGACCACGATCCCGACCAGCGCGGTGACCAGCACCAGCGAGCCCGCCACCTCCGGCGGCTCGAACAGCCGGGTGATCGCCTCGTAGCCGAGCCAGGCGGAGAGCACCAGCAGGGTGACCCCGTTGGCCTGCGCGGAGAGGATCTCGGCGCGCTTGAGCCCGTAGGTGTACCCGCCCCGGGCCGGCCGGGCGGCCAGCCGCATCGCGACCAGGGCGAGCACGATCGAGGCGGCGTCGGTGAGCATGTGCGCGGCGTCCGAGATCAGCGCCAGCGACTTGGCGGCGAAGCCGACCACCACCTCGCCGGCCATGAACACCACGATCAGCGCGAGCGCGCTCAGCAGCCAGCGGCGGTCGGCGTCGGCGGCCACCCCGTGCGAGTGCCCGCCGTGCCCGTGACCGCCGGACGGCTGCCGGTCGGGCGTGTGCCCGTGGTCATGCGCATGATCATCGTGGGAGTGCTCGTACCCGGCCATCGATGTCCTCTCCTGGACGCACGGGGGGTAGGGGGGAAGGGGCGCGACCGCCCTGCACCCGAAGTGAACCGCAGATCGGACGGAGATCCAAAGGCTGTACTGGTGACCGTTGTCGTTGCCGTCGCGGCACCTCGCTCCGGTAGGGCCACGCCGCCGCTGAGCAGGGGAGGAACCGCCATGAGGGGCGCCGGACCGCTCGGCCCGGCGACGATCGCCGCCCCGCTCGGCCACGGCCGGCGGCGGGAGGCGCCGCCCCGGCCGGTCGCGGCCCGCCGGGGCGTGGTGCCCACGCTGCTCGCCGCCGGCGCGGCCGGGGTGCCCGCCACTCCGGCGGGCCCGCCCCAGCCCGCCCCCGGCCCGCCGCCCGTTCCGCGCCGGGCCTCAGCCCAGCGCCGCCTCCACGGCCTCCAGCGGCACCGAACGCGCCGCCGTCGCCGCCCGTACCAGCGCCTGCATCACCCGCAGGTCGTCGCCCTGCTCCGGGTGCCACTGCACGCCCAGCGCGAAGCCCGGGCCCTCCACCGCCTCGACCGTGCCGTCCGGCGCGTGCGCGCTCACCCGCAGCCCCGAGCCCAGCCGGTCCACCGCCTGGTGGTGGAAGGTCGGCACGGTCAGCTCGCTCTCCGGCAGCAGCCCGCCCAGCAGCGTCCCCGGCACCGGCCGTACGGCGTGCTCCCGGTACCGGCCGGGCGAGCCGCCGTGCACGTCCGGGGTGACCACGTCCGGGAGGTGCTGCACCAGCGAGCCGCCGCACACCACGTTGAGCACCTGCATGCCCCGGCAGATGCCCAGCAGCGGGATGCCCGCGGCCAGCGCGGCCCGGACCAGCGCCGACTCCCACTGGTCCCGCTCCGGAGCGTCCGCCTCCGTCGACGGGTGCGGAGGCTGCCCGTAGTACGCCGGGTCGATGTCCGGCCCGCCCGCGATGACCAGCGCGTCCAGCCGGGCGAGCACCTCCGGCGCGCGCTCCGGGGCGTCCGGCGGCAGCAGCACCGCGATCCCGCCCGAATCCCGCACGTACGCGGTGTACCGCTCGGGGACCAACGCCACCCGGCGATCCCGCCAGTCGCTCCAACTCGCGTCCACCACGTAGGTGCTGACGCCGATGAAAGGCCTGCGATCCATGGCGCGCATTCTCCTCCCGCACCACCTGATAACCCGTCAATCCGGGCTCTCGGCGCGCCACACCCGCCCGCCCTCTTCCGCGCTGTCAGGGGCAGGCCGTACGGTTCGCTGTGACCGACCGATCTCGCAGAGTGATCGAGGAGGAGGGTTCCGCCATGCCCGACCACGCCACCGCGGGCGCGCCGCCGCGCCCGCCGCTCACCCTGGACGAACTGCGCACGCTGGTCGACGCCGGCGAGATCCACACCGTCGCGCTCGCCTTCACCGACATGCAGGGCCGCCTCCAGGGCAAGCGCTTCGCCGCCCGCTTCTTCCTCGACGAGGTCGCCGAACACGGCGCCGAGGCCTGCGACTACCTGCTGGCCGTCGACATCGACCTCAACACCGTCGACGGCTACGCCCTCTCCTCCTGGGAGAGCGGCTACGGCGACTTCGCGATGCGCCCCGACCTCGCCACCCTCCGGCGCACCCCCTGGCAGCCCGGCACCGCCCAGGTCACCGCCGACCTCGCCCGGCACGGCGGCCACCCCGTCGCCGCCGCGCCCCGCCAGCTGCTCCGCCGCCAGATCGAGCGCCTCGCCGAGCACGGACTCGCCGCCGACATCGGCACCGAGCTGGAGTTCCTGGTCTTCCGCGACACCTACGAACAGGCCTGGCTCGGCGGCTACCGCGGCCTCACCCCGGCCAACCAGTACAACGTCGACTACTCACTGCTCGGCACCGCCCGGGTCGAGCCGCTGCTCGCCCGGATCCGCAACGAGATGGCCGGCGCCGGGCTCGTCGTCGAGTCCGCCAAGGGCGAGTGCAACCTCGGCCAGCACGAGATCGCCTTCCGCTACGCCGACGCCCTCACCACCTGCGACCAGCACAGCGTCTACAAGACCGGAGCCAAGGAGATCGCCGCCCAACAGGGCTGCGCGCTCACCTTCATGGCGAAGTACGACGAGCGCGAGGGCAACAGCTGCCACATCCACCTCTCCCTGCGCGACGCCGACGGCGCCCCGGCCTTCGCCGGCCGCGACGGGCGGATGACCGACACCATGCGGCACTTCCTCGCCGGACAGCTCACCGCGCTGCGCGAGTTCGGCCTGCTCTACGCGCCCAACATCAACTCCTACAAGCGCTACCGGCCCGGCTCCTTCGCCCCGACCGCCGTCGCCTGGGGCCGGGACAACCGCACCTGCGCCTACCGCGTCGTCGGCCGCGGCCCCGGCCTGCGGATGGAGAACCGCGTCCCCGGCGGCGACGCCAACCCGTATCTCGCCGTGGCCGGAATGATCGCCGCCGGGCTGCACGGCCTTCGGCAGAAGCTCGACCTGCCCGCCCCCTGCCTCGGCAACGCCTACGCCGCCGACGAGTACGCCCGGGTGCCCGGCTCGCTGCGCGAGGCCGCCGGCCTCTGGGCGGAGAGCGAACTCGCCCACGCCGCGTTCGGCGACGACGTGGTCGAGCACTACCTCCACATGGCCCGGGTCGAACAGGCCGCCTACGACGGCGCCGTCACCGACTGGGAGCGCTACCGATCCTTCGAGCGGATGTGAGCACCATGCCCGAGCCCACCGCCAGCACCGTCCTCAACCCCGCCACCGGCGAGCCGCTCGCCACCGTCCCCGACACCACCCCCGAGCAGCTCGACGCCGCCGTCCAGCGCGCCCTCAAGGCCCAGCAGGGCTGGGCCGCCCTCGCCCCGGGCGAACGCGCCCGGCTGCTGCGCCGCTTCGCCGACCAGGTCGAGGTGCACATCCCCGAACTCGCCGCCCTGGAGGTGCGCGAGGCCGGCCACACCCTCGGCAACGCCCGCTGGGAGGTCGGCAACGTCCGCGACCTGCTGGAGTACGCGGCCGGGGGAGTGGAACGGCTGACCGGCCGGCAGATCCCGGTGGCGGGCGGCCTGAACGTCACCTTCCACGAGCCGGTCGGCGTGGTCGGCGTGATCGCCCCGTGGAACTTCCCGATGCCGATCGCCGCCTGGGGCTTCGCGCCCGCCCTCGCCGCAGGCAACGCCGTCCTGCTCAAGCCCGCCGAGGCCACCCCGCTCACCGCCCTGCGGCTGGCCGAACTCGCCCTCGCCGCCGGGCTGCCCGAAGGCCTGTTCCAGGTCGTCCCCGGCGCCGGCCCCGTCACCGGGCGGGCCCTGGTCGACCACCCGGCCGTCCGCGGGATCGTCTTCACCGGCTCGACCGTGGTCGGCAAGGAGGTCGCCGCCCGGTGCGCCGCCCGCGCCAAGCGGGTCACCCTCGAACTCGGCGGCAAGAGCCCCAACATCGTCTTCGCCGACGCCGATCTCGCCCGCGCCGCCGACCCGATGTCCTTCCTCGACAACAGCGGCCAGGACTGCTGCGCCCGCAGCCGGATCCTGGTCCAGCGCGAGGCCCTCGACGACTTCCTCGCCCTGCTGCTGCCCGCCGTCGAGGCCGTCCGCACCGGGGACCCGGCCGACCCGGACACCCGGCTCGGGCCGCTGATCTCCGCCGCCCAGGTCCGCCGGGTCGCCTCCTACGTCACCCCCGACCTGCCGGTGCTCGCCCGCGGCCGGGTGCCCGACGGCCCCGGGTTCTGGTACCCGCCGACGGTCCTCGCGCCCACCGACCCGGACGTGCCCGCCGTCACCGAGGAGATCTTCGGCCCGGTCGCCGTCGTCCTGCCCTTCGACGGCGAGGCGGACGCCCTGCGGCTCGCCAACGCCACCCGCTACGGCCTCTCCGGCTCCATCTGGACCAGGGACCTCGGCCGGGCGCTGCGCCTGGCCCGGGGCGTCGCGGCGGGCAACCTCTCGGTCAACTCCCATTCCTCGGTGCGGTACTGGACGCCGTTCGGGGGCTTCGGCGAGTCCGGCGTGGGCCGGGAGCTGGGGCCGGACGCGCTGGCCCACTTCACCGAGACCAAGAACGTCTTCATCCGGAGCGAGGAGTAGGGGACCAGCCATGACCGAGAAGCCCGCCACCACCGGGAAGGACGCGCCGGTCTGCCGGCGCCTGGTCGGCCGCACCGCCGTGATCACCGGCGCGGGCAGCGGCATCGGTCTGGCCGCCGCCCGCCGGCTCGCCGCCGAGGGCGCCAAGGTGGTCTGCGCCGACATCGACGAGAGCAGCGGCAAGGCGGCCGCCCAGGAGGTCGGCGGCCTCTTCGTGCACACCGACGTCACCGACCCGTACATGGTCGAGGCGCTGTTCGACCAGGCCTACGAGACGTACGGCGGCGTGGACGTGGCGTTCAACAACGCGGGGATCTCGCCGCCGGAGGACGACTCCATCCTGACCACCGGCCTGGAGGCCTGGCGGCGGGTGCAGGAGGTCAACCTCACCTCCGTCTACCTGTGCTGCAAGGCCGCGCTGCCGTACATGCGCCGGCACGGGCGCGGCTCGATCATCAACACCGCCAGCTTCGTGGCCCGGATGGGCGCGGCCACCTCGCAGATCTCCTACACCGCCTCCAAGGGCGGGGTGCTGGCGATGTCCCGGGAGCTGGGGGTGCAGTTCGCCCGCGAGGGGATCCGGGTGAACGCGCTCTCGCCGGGGCCGGTGGACACCCCGCTGCTGCGGGAGCTGTTCGCCAAGGACCCGGAGCGGGCGGCCCGCCGGCTGGTGCACATCCCGCTCGGCCGGTTCGCCCGGGCCGAGGAGATCGCGGCCGCCGTCGCCTTTCTGGCGAGCGACGACTCCTCCTTCATCACGGCGAGCGAGTTCCTGGTCGACGGCGGGATCGCGGGGGCGTACGTCACCCCGCTGTAGGCGGCGGCGCGGGGCCGCCCGGCGGGTTCTCACCGTAATCTCATCGAAAAACCCCGGAATTCGCGGTCCCGCTGATATCGCGTTTATCCGCGTGCCTTTAGATTCTCTGTCGTGAGTGAGCAGATTCCCGCCGGGTGGTACCCGGACCCGAAGGACACCACCAGCGACCCGAGACCGCAGCGCTGGTGGGACGGCAAGGGCTGGACGGCCAGTACCCGGCCCGCACCCTCGGACGCGCCGGCCCCGGTACCCCCGGTGGCGGACGCTCCGGGGCCGGACGCGACCGCCGAGACCCGGGTGCTGGAGGGGGAGGTGCTGGAGAGTGGGCCGACGGTCCGCCATCCCGGGCCGCCCCCCTTCGGCGCCGCCTACGGCGCCGCGGTGCCGCCCGCGCCCAGGCCCCGGCGCAAGCCCTCCAAGCTCGTGGTCGCGGCCACCGTGGCGGCGGTGCTCGGACTGGGCGTCGGGTCCGGGGTCACCTACCTGGCGATGGACGGGCACGGCGACCGGGCGCCCCACCGCACCGCTCGGCAGGCCCCGCCGTACGGCGGTAACGGCCCCGGGGACGGCCAGCCCGGCAACGGAGGCAACGGCAACGGCGGTGGCAGCAACGGCGGTGGCAGCAACGGGAACGGAAAGGGCAACGGGAACGGGAACGGCAAGGGCGGCCCGCTGTCCGGCAGCGGGATCGCCCCCGACCTGGTGAACCGGATCACCCTGCCCGTCCCCTCCGGCTGGGAGGGCGGCACCACCACCGACGGCTTCGCCGCGCTCAGCGTCGGCTCCTACACCTGCGAGGGCGGCGGCAGTTGCTCGCTCGGCGGGGCCAACACCGGCCAGATCTCCGGCGGCGGCACCGACGTCCAGGCGGCGGCCAAGGCGGACATCGAGAAGGCGGCCAAGGACTCCTACAACGACATCAACTCCCACGAGGAGCTGAAGTCCGAGGCGGTCAAGGTCGACGGCCGCGACGGCTACCTGGTCCGCTGGAAGGTCGACGCGGCCAAGGGCAACGACGGCTACGTCCAGACCGTGGTCTTCCCGTCCGCCGACGGCAAGTCGCTGGTCTCCGTCCACCTGGGCTTCGACATCGCCGCCAAGGCGCCCGACGTCTCCGTGATGGACACCATCGTCAAGGGCATCGCCGACTACAGCGGCAAGATCCCCGCCTTCCCCGGCGGCGGCGCCGGCCCCGACGGCGGCACCGCCACCACCTGACCGCACCGCTCAGCTCACGCACGGCGGCCCACCCGGAAGGATCCGGGTGGGCCGTCGTCGTTCGGGTCTGCACTACGGGCTGGCGGGGGCCGGACCGTCCGGGGGTTGGCGGGCGGTCCGACCCCGGCCTCCGGCGGTCAGAAGTCGCGTCGAACAGCCTCGATGCGACGGCGCCGGAGCACCATGCCGGCCCAGCCGACGCTGATCGCGGCGGCACCGCTCAGCAGCAGCGGACCGGTGGGCGAGCTGCCGACGGCGGCGCTGGAGGTCGGAACCACCGCGCCGGCCGGCTCGTTCTGGTCGCCGCCGTGCCCGTGGTGGGCGACGGTGGACTTGGGCGCGTCCGCGGCGATCTGCTGCTCGCTCGGCGCGGCCGGAGCCTGCGCGGACAGTGCCGAGACGGCCTGGCCGGCCGCGGCGGGCTGGCCGAAGTCGACGTCGGAGCAGCTGTAGAACGCCTCCGGGCTGTCGCTGCGCTGCCACACCATGTAGAGCAGCTGACGGCCGGTGCGCTGCGGCAGCGTGCCGGTGTAGTTGTAGTAGCCGTCGCTGGGGTTGCGGGTGACCGGCACCTGGGCGACCGGGGTCGGGTCCAGGTCGGACCACTTCAGCGGCTTGGTCGGGTCGTAGCCCGGCTTGGTGATGTAGACCGTCTGGGTGCCGACGTGGGCCGCGGTGACGCGGAACTTGAAGTCGAAGCTGCCCGCGTGCACGGGGGTGGCGGGCCAGTCGGTCCGCGGCATGTCGAGCGCCTTGTACTTGTCGCGGTTGGCCGAGCAGAGCTTGCCGTCCGGGATCAGCGCCTGGTGGTTGCCGTTCGCGTTGGCGATGTTGACCTCGTTCCAGTCGTACAGCGGCTGGGTGCCGCTCATCGCGACGAGGTCCTTGCAGACCTGGGACTTGGGGGTCTCCGGGCCTTCGGCGTAGCAGGCCGCGACGCGGCTGACCGGGTTGGTCATGGTGCCGTGGGCGCTGGCGGTGCCGGCGGTGGATGCCGCCACGGCGAGGAATGCGGCGCCGACGACGCCGACGGACAGGACACTTCGCTTGATGGACATGGGGTGGGGACTCCTTGACCGTGTTCCGGGCCGAGGTTGTGGGGGGACGAACGGGCACGTCTGCCCGGGGGCCGTCGGCCCGGCGCGCCGACCCCCGGCTGAGCGTATGATTGGACTAGACCAACTGGCAATAGCCCGTTGTGTCGCACTTTTTGACGGACTGTAGTCGTACGAGCGATGCAAAGGCCCGACAGGTCGGCGAAGTTAGCCGTTCCATCGGGCCTTCTTAAGGCTCGGAAAAGGTGTCGGGCCTGAACCGCCCCCGGCGGCCCGGGATATCCCCGGGGCGCCCCCGGCTCAGCGCCGCGGCCGGTGGCCGCCCGGTACCTGGCCGATGGCCAGTCCGTTCACCGTGTGCGCCTGGACCACGGTGCCGTCGTGCACCGTCCCACCGCTGATCACGTTGTGCACCGCGGCGCCCTCGCCGGGCCGGGTGGCAGGCGCGAACTCGTCCAGAATCGACCGGAGTTCGGCCGCCGCCTCCGGGTTCTGGCGGATCATCCGGCGGAGCCGGCCGCGCAGCTCGGCGGCGTGGTCGGCGAGCACCTCGTCGTCGCCGTCCGCCTCGACCACCTCGCCCCGGATCACCTCCAGCTCGGCGCTCACCTCCGCGACGTCCCGGCCCCGCCCCAGCAGCGTCGCGAGACGCGAACGCACCTGCGTCCAGGCCTCGGTGGCCATCAGTCCGACCACCGTCGTGGCACCCGACGTCACCAGCTGCTGCACGATCTCGGCTTCCACAGCTGCCCCCTCTGGTCGCTTGCGGTTCCCGCTTATACCACGGTAGAGCACCCGCCCGACCGGCGCGCCGGCCCGGACCGTTCAGAGGAAGGTTTTCCGCTCGCCCCGGTAGGTCGGGGCGGTGTGCACCACCCGGTCGCCCTCGATCAGGTGCAGCTCGGCGAAGCGCTCGCAGAGTTCACCCGCCTTGGCGTGCCGGAACCAGACCCGGTCGCCGATCAGCAGGTCGTCGGCGGCCGCACCGAGCAGTGGGGTCTGCACCTCGCCGGCGCCCTCCATCGGGTCGTAGCGCAGCCCCGGCGGAAGCCAGGGCACCGGCGAGCGGTCCGGGCCGGCCGCGCCGGAGGCCGGGTAGCCGCCGCCGAGCACCGTCACCACGCCGACGCCGGGCCGGCGCACCACCGGCTGGCCGAACAGCGCGGCCGGCCTGCCGTGGAACGAGCGGTAGTTGTCGAACAGCCGCGGTTGGTACAGTCCGGAGCCGGCCGCCACCTCGGTGACCGCCGGCTCCGCCGCGGTCGACTCCACGCTGCCGGTACCGCCGCCGTTGACGAACTCCAGTTCCGCGACCTGCCGCAGCCGTCGGACCGCCGCCGCGCGCCGCTCGGCCAGCTCGGCCCGGGCCGCGGACTGCATCAGCCGGATCAGCCGCGAGCGCACCGGCCGCCCGGGCACCCGGTCGCCCACCCCGGCGACGTGCCCCTCGTACGCCATCAGCCCCACCACCCGGAATCCCGGGCGGAGCTGGACGAGTTCGGCGAACGCGGCCAGGTCCTCGGGCGTGCGCAGCGGCGAGCGCCGGGCACCGACCCGGATCCGCCCGCCGAGCAGGTGCAGCGCGGTGTCCAGCTCCAGGCAGACCCGCACCTCGGCGTCGCCGGCCCGGGTGGCGTCGATCAGGTCGAGCTGGGCCGGGTCGTCCAGCAGGACGGTGACGGCGGCGGCCGGCCCGGGGTCGGCGGTCAGTTCGGCGAAACCGGCCCGGTCGGCGGAGGGGTAGGCGAGCAGGATGTCGCGCAGGCCCGAGCGGGCCAGCCAGAGCGACTCGGCGAGGGTGAAGCTCATCACCCCGGCGAAGCCGTCCATCGCCAGCACCCGCTCCAGCAGGGCCCGGCAGCGCACCGACTTGCTGGCCACCCGGACCGGCTTCCCGGCGGCGCGGCGCACCAGGTCGGCGGCGTTGGCGTCGAAGGCCGCGAGGTCGACGACGGCCACCGGCCCGTCCAGATGGGCGGTGGCCCGGTCGTACCGGGCCCGGTCGGCACTCGGCGAGCCGGCCGGGACGGTGGCGGGGACGGCGGGGGCGGCAGCGACATCGGGCGTGGCCATGCGCGCAGACTGCCACACCCCTCCTACCGGTGGGTAGGGGTGTGACGGCGTCCGCCGACCTCCGCGGGCCGCGGGTGTGAGGTGGCATAGGGTCGGCCGCGTGGACCGCAAGAACATCCCGAACCCAGGATTCGCCGGAGACGACGGCACCGCCGACCCGGCGCTCGTCGAGGCGCTCGCGCGCTGGTCGCAGGGCGACACGGCCGAACCGGAGCTGCTCGCGGCGCTGACGCCGACCCGGCTGATGGTCCCGATCGTCGCCATCCTCGGTGAGGTGGAGCTGGACGAGAACGGGCTCAAGCGCGAGAAGACCAGCGACATGGCCGTCCCGGTGATCGAGGCCGCCGACGGCCGCCGGGCCCTGCCGGCCTTCACCTCGCTGGAGACCCTGGCCCGCTGGCGCGCTGACGCCCGCCCGGCTCCGGTCGCCGCGCCGCAGGCCGCGATGGTGGCCTTCTCCGAGCGGGCCGACACCCTGCTGATCGACCCGGCCGGCCCGGTCACGTACCGGCTGAGCGGCGCCCGGCTGCGCGCGCTGGCGGAGAACCGCCCGTACCTGCCGCCGGTGCGCGACCCCGAGGTGCGGGAGGCCGTCCGGGCGCTGCTGGCGGCCGAGCCGCAGGTGGTGAGCGGTCTGCTGGCGCCGTACGAGGACGGGGACGGGCTGCTCGCGGTGGTGCTGGACCCGGCCCTGGACCAGCCGTCCGTGCAGGAGGCCGCGCAGCGGGTCGGGCAGGCCGTCGCGGCCGACCCGGTGCTGCGGGTGCGGCTCGACCGGGGCCTGAGCCTGGCCGTGCTGCCGACGGACGCGCAGCTGCCCGGCGAACCGCTCTACCGGCGGTAGCGCGCACCCCGCGCCTCCCGCTCCGAATACGAAGGTGCCCCCTCGGTTTCGAGGGGGCACCTTCCCGCGTCGGGGTGCGAGGGCTCAGGCGTAGACCGGCCCGGTGAACTTCTCGCCCGGGCCCGCGCCCGGCGCGTCCGGGACGAGGGAGGCCTCGCGGAAGGCCAGCTGGAGCGACTTCAGGCCGTCCCGCAGCGGCGCGGCGTGGAAGTTGCTGATCTCGGGGGCGCCGGCGGTGACCAGCCCGGCCAGCGCGGTGATCAGCTTGCGCGCCTCGTCGAGGTCCTTGTCCGCCTCGCCGCCCTCGGCCAGGCCGCACTTGACGGCGGCGGCGCTCATCAGGTGCACCGCGACGGTGGTGATCACCTCGACGGCCGGGACCTCGGCGATGTCCCGGGTGAGGTCGTCGAAGCCGATCGCGTCGTCGTCCGCGGCGGGGTTCTTGGTGGGCTCGCTGCTCAAGGGTGGCTCGTTCCGTCGTGCCGGTGTAGATACACAGGGAGCGTACAAGGGGGCGCGCGAAGGGGCGGAATGGCGTTCGACCGGGCGGCACGGTAAGCTTCGAGACTGACCGGCCAGGAGTCCTCAGGACGCCGGGCCAGCAAGTGGAGGCTCCACCCAGGAGGCCCCGAGGGGCAATCCCGAAAGTCTCCCACCTGATCGGCTTCACCGTCGACGGGTCCGGTCCGCGACGGGCGCCCAGGCGCCGAGTCGCCCGCAGTGCCCCTCACCGGGCGCCGCCCCCGGTTGTGTGGAGCCCCGCTTGTACCGAGCGGGGCTTTTTTCGTGTCGCGGTGCATGCAGTGCCTAGCAGCAAGTCAGGCAGCGCAGCACGAATGAAGCCCCGCCCAGTGGTCGAGTCCACTACGTGCGACCGCCGTCCGACGGCCGCATCGCAGAAGGTGCAACCGAGGAGGCCCCATCAGCACCGAGCCCCGCATCAACGACCGGATTCGCGTCCCCGAGGTGCGACTCGTCGGTCCCAGCGGCGAGCAGGTCGGCATCGTGCCGCTTGCCAAGGCGCTGGAGCTCGCGCAGGAGTACGACCTCGACCTGGTCGAGGTCGCGGCGACCGCCCGGCCGCCGGTGTGCAAGCTCATGGACTACGGCAAGTTCAAGTACGAGTCGGCCATGAAGGCCCGTGAGGCGCGCAAGAACCAGGCGCACACGGTCATCAAGGAGATGAAGCTCCGGCCGAAGATCGACCCGCACGACTATGACACCAAGAAGGGTCACGTCGTCCGGTTCCTCAAGCAGGGCGACAAGGTCAAGATCACGATCATGTTCCGCGGTCGTGAGCAGTCCCGCCCCGAGCTGGGCTTCCGACTGCTGCAGCGGCTGGCGAACGACGTCCAGGACCTGGGCTTCGTGGAGTCCTCGGCCAAGCAGGACGGCCGAAACATGATCATGGTTCTTGGCCCGCACAAGAAGAAGACCGAGGCGATGGCCGAGGCCCGCGCGCTCGCGGACGCCCGCAAGGCCGAGCGTCAGGGCCGCACCGTCGGCTCCGACGACGACGCCGCGGCCGACGACGCGGCGCTCGAGGCCGAGAACGCCGCGGCCGAGGCGGAGGCGGACGCCGACGAGGCCGACGTCGAGGACGCCGCCGAGGTCGAGCAGCCGGCCGAGGCCTCCCAGGACGCCTGAGCCGTAACGGCCAGGGCGGCCCGGGAGACCGGCCACCAGAGGTGACGGGGCGTCCCGCCCGGTCACCGCAGATCCATCCAGTTCACGCCCGCGCGGCGCAATCCGCGCGGGCGTGGGCGGACCGACGAGGAGATACGGCGAAATGCCGAAGCAGAAGACGCACAGTGGCGCCAGCAAGCGCTTCAAGATCAGTGGCTCTGGCAAGGTGCTGCGCGAGCGCGCCGGCCGCCGCCACCTCCTGGAGCACAAGCCCTCGACGCTGACCCGCAAGCTGGCCGGGACCGTCGAGCTGGCCCCCGCTGACGCCAAGAAGATCAAGAAGCTTCTCGGCAAGTGATCGCCCTCCCGCCCGGCGCGAGCCGAGCGGGGCAGCTGATCCTTCCCGACCCATTCGAATGACGGACCACGTGAAGTAGTCCGTGGTCCAACCCAAGGAGTAATCAAGTGGCACGCGTCAAGCGGGCAGTCAACGCCCACAAGAAGCGCCGGGTCATCCTGGAGCGCGCCAGCGGCTACCGTGGCCAGCGTTCGCGCCTGTACCGCAAGGCCAAGGAGCAGGTCACCCACTCGCTGGTCTACAACTTCAACGACCGCAAGAAGCGCAAGGGCGACTTCCGTCAGCTGTGGATCCAGCGCATCAACGCTGCGGCCCGTGCCAACGGCATCACCTACAACCGCTTCGTGCAGGGCCTGAAGGCCGCCAGCGTCGAGATCGACCGCAAGATGCTGGCCGACCTCGCCGTCAACGACCCGGGCGCGTTCGCCTCGCTCGTCGAGGTGGCCCAGAAGGCGCTGCCGGCCGACGTCAACGCCCCGAAGGCCGCCGCCGACGCCGCCTGATCTTCCTGGATCAGTTGAGCTGACCGGACCCGCAGGCTCTCCCTGCGGGTCCGGTTTTGCTTTCCTCCGCCACAGAGACGAGACCATGCAGAGCACCGACACCCCCCTGCTCACCTCCCTGCGCTCGCCCCGCGTCGTCGCCGCCCGCCGGCTCGCCAAGCGCAACCAGCGGAGCAAGGACCGCCGCTTCCTGGCCGAGGGCCCGCAGGCCGTCCGCGAGGCGGTCGCGTTCGGGAGGCTGCCGGGCTCGTCCGACCACGCCGTGGTCGAGGTGTACGCCACCCTGGAGGCCGCCGAGCGGCACGCCGGCATCGTCGCCGCCGCCGAGGCCGAGGGCCTGCCGGTGCTCACCGCCACCGACGAGGTGATCGCGGAGATCTGCGACACCGTGACGCCGCAGGGCATCGTGGCGCTCTGCCGCTTCATCGACACCCCGTTCGACGAGGTGCTCAGGGCCCGCCCCCGGCTGGTCGCCGTCCTCGCCCACGTCCGTGACCCCGGCAACGCCGGCACCGTGCTGCGCACCGCCGACGCGGCCGGCGCGGACGCCGTGGTGCTCACCGACGCCTCGGTGGACCTGTACAACCCGAAGGCCGTCCGGGCCTCGGTCGGCAGCCTGTTCCACCTCCCGGTCGCCGTCGGCGTGCCGGTCGAGGAGGCGGTCGGCCGGCTGCGCGAGGCCGGCGTCAGGGTGCTCGCCGCGGACGGCGCGGGGGAGCGCGACCTGGATCAGGAACTGGACGAGGGCACCCTGGGCGCGCCCGGCGCATGGGTGTTCGGCAACGAGGCCTGGGGGCTTCCGGAGGAGACCCGCGCGCTCACCGACGAGGTGGTGCGGGTGCCGATCCACGGGCACGCCGAGAGCCTCAACCTGGCCACCGCCGCCGCCGTCTGCCTCTACGCCTCGGCCCGGGCGCAGCGCTCGCCCGGCGGGTGTCGCGCGCAGGCGTAGGGCACGCCCCGCGAGCCCCCGGAAGTCGTGATCGCGACGCCGCGGGCCCTACTGCGGGGGGCCGCGAGACGCTAGGGTCTGCCTCGGTGGGGGGAAAGACACGGTGGGTAATCGGGGAGGACACCCATGGTCGGCAGCGGGCCAGAGCTCGACCCGGACGACCTGCCGGACGGTCTGGTGGTCGCGGACGTCCTGGGCCGGGTGGTCTGTTTCAACCGCGCCGCCGCCCGGCTGACCGGCATCCCCCCGGAGCTGGCGCTCGGCAGCCCGCTGGAGGAGGCGCTCCCGCTGGAGGACCTGGACGGCCGCCGCTGGTGGCAGCTGACCGATCCGTACGGCGGCCTGGCGATCCGCACCAGCCAGCCGGAGCGCAACCTGCTGCTGCCCGGCGGCCGTGAGGTACTGGTCTCCGCCCGGTACGTCCGCGCCCGCCCGCAGGGGCCGCTGGAGCGGCTGGTGATCGCCCTGCGGGGCACGGAGGCGCGGCGGCGGACCGAGCGCAGTCACGCCGAGCTGATCGCCACCGTCGCGCACGAGCTGCGCTCCCCGCTCACCAGCGTCAAGGGCTTCACCGCGACCCTGCTGGCCAAGTGGGAGCGGTTCACCGACGGGCAGAAGCGGCTGATGCTGGAGACCGTCGACGCGGACGCCGACCGGGTCACCCGGCTGATCGCCGAGCTGCTGGACATCTCCCGGATCGACGCGGGCCGGCTGGAGCTGCGCAAGCAGGTGGTGGACCTGGCCGCCGCCGTCCGCCGCCACGTCGAGCGCAAGGTCGCGACCGGCATCCCCGAGGACCGCTTCGACATCCGGATCCACGAGCCGCTCACCGTGCTCTGGGCCGACCCCGACAAGGTCGACCAGGTGCTGGCCAACCTGCTGGAAAATGCGGTGCGGCACGGTGAGGGAACTGTCACGATCGAGGTGGCACCGGCCAAGGAGGTCGTCGAGGCGCACATCTGGGAGCGCCCCGGCACCCCGCCCCGCACCCTGGAAGGCACCGCGATCACCGTGAGCGACGAAGGCAGCGGCATCCCCGAGGAGTCGATGCCCCGCGTCTTCACCCGCTTCTGGCGCGGCTCCAAGCGCGGCGGCACGGGCCTGGGCCTCTACATCGTCAAGGGCATCGTGGAGGCCCACGGCGGCTCGATCCGCGTCGACCGCGCGCCCGGCGGCGGCGCCCGGTTCCGATTTATCCTGCCCGCCGGCGTGCCCGATTTCATGCTCTGACCGCCCACCGGCCGCCTCGGCCGCAGCGGCGGAGCAGGCTCTGGATCGGCCCCCGGACGGGCTTCACGGCGGTTGCGCTACGCGCTGCGACTACACTCGACCTTTGGCGTTTGTGGGACGCCCTGCGCGGTTGTGCCGCGGACAACCCTCCTCCCCGTACGGAGATCGGCTGCCCGCGCCCCGGCCCCGCCGGGCGTAGCGCACTGGGCCCCTCCCGTCCCCTGGCGGGCCGGGAGGGCGCGAGTCCACCCTTACCTGAGCACGGACGAGCAGGAGCACGGGAAAGATAGAGATGTCGGCACCCAACAAGTCGTACGACCCGGTCGAGGTCGAGGCCCTCAAGCCCGAGGCGGTGGAGCAGGCCCGGGACGAGGCCGTCGCGGCCTTCGCCGCCGCCACCACCCTGGACGAGCTGAAGCAGGCCAAGGTCGCCCACACCGGCGACCGCTCCGCGCTCTCCCTCGCCAACCGCGAGATCGGCGCGCTCCCGCCGCATGCCAAGGCCGCCGCAGGCAAGCTGATCGGCCAGGCCAGGGGCGCCGTCAACCAGGCCCTCGCCAAGCGGCAGGCCGAGCTGGAGGCGGAGCGCGACGCCCGCGTGCTGGTCGAGGAGGCGGTGGACGTCACGCTGCCCTACGACCGCACCCCGCGCGGCGCCCGCCACCCGCTGACCACGATGGCCGAGCGCATCGAGGACACCTTCGTCGCGATGGGTTACCAGGTCGCCGAGGGCCCCGAGGTCGAGGCCGAGTGGCTGAACTTCGACGCCCTCAACCTGGGTCCGGACCACCCGGCCCGCTCGATGCAGGACACCTTCTTCGTCCAGGCCCCGGACGGCTCCGCCGACTCCGGCGTGGTGCTGCGCACCCAGACCTCCCCGGTCCAGGCCCGCACCCTGCTCGACCGCGAGCCGCCGGTCTACGTGATCTGCCCCGGCCGGGTCTACCGGACGGACGAGCTGGACGCCACCCACACCCCGGTCTTCCGGCAGGTCGAGGGCCTGGCCGTGGACGAGGGCATCACCTTCGCCGACCTCAAGGGCACCATCGAGCAGCTGGTGTCCACGCTGATCGGCGACGGCCTGGAGCTGCGCTGGCGCCCCTCGTACTTCCCGTTCACCGAGCCGAGCGCCGAGATCGACCTGCAGTGCTTCGTCTGCCGCGGCGAGAGCGTCGGCGACCCGGACCGGCCCTGCCGCACCTGCTCCTCCGAGGGCTGGATCGAGCTCGGCGGCTGCGGCGTGGTCAACCCGCGGGTGCTGGTCGCCTGCGGTGTCGACCCGAACCGCTACAGCGGGTTCGCCTTCGGCCTGGGCCTGGAGCGAATCCTGATGAACCGTCACAACGTCGCCGACATGCGCGACATGGTCGAGGGTGACATCCGCTTCACCCTCCCGTTCGGGATGGAGATCTGATGCGCGTCCCGCTTTCCTGGCTGCGCGAGTACGTGGACCTGCCGGCCGGCGAGACCGGCCGCGACGTGGCGGAGCGCCTGGTCCGCGCCGGCCTCGAGGTCGAGACCGTCGAGCAGATCGGCACCGACCTCAAGGGCCCGCTGGTGGTCGGCCAGGTGCTCTCGATCGAGGAGCTGTCCGGCTTCAAGAAGCCGATCCGGCACTGCTTCGTCAACGTCGGCGACGCCAACGGCACCGGTGAGCCGCAGGAGATCGTCTGCGGCGCGACCAACTTCGCCGTCGGCGACAAGGTCGTGGTCGTGCTCCCGGGCGCCGTGCTGCCCGGCCCGTTCCCGATCGCCGCCCGCAAGACCTACGGCCGGACCTCGGCCGGCATGATCTGCTCCGCCCGCGAGCTGGGCATGGGCGACGACCACAACGGCATCATCGTGCTCCCGCCCGAGTACGAGCCCGGCACCGACGCGATCGAGCTGCTCCAGCTCGTCGACGAGGTGCTGGACATCGCCGTCACCCCGGACCGCGGCTACTGCCTCTCCATGCGCGGCGTCGCCCGCGAGGCCGCCGCCGCGTACGGGCTGCCGCTGGCCGACCCGGCGCTGCTCGACGTGCCGCCCGCCAACTCCTACGGCTACCTGGTCAAGGTCGCCGACCCGGCCGGCTGCGACCGTTTCGTGGCCCGCACGGTGGTCGGCCTCGACCCGGCCGCCAAGTCCCCGATCTGGCTCCAGCGCCGCCTGCAGAAGTCCGGCATCCGCCCGATCTCGCTGGCCGTGGACATCACCAACTACGTGATGCTGGAGGTCGGCCAGCCGCTGCACGCGTACGACAAGCAGCGGGTGGACGGGCCGATCCTGGTCCGCCGGGCCGAGGAGGGCGAGACCCTCACCACCCTCGACGGCGTCGAGCGCAAGCTCTCCGCCGAGGACCTGCTGATCTGCGACAACAGCGGCCCGATCGGCCTGGCCGGTGTCATGGGTGGCGCCTCCACCGAGATCCTCGACCCGGCCGCAGGCCCGGGCACCACCGAGGTGATCATCGAGGCGGCGCACTTCGACCCGGTCGCCATCGCCCGCGGCGCCAAGCGGCACAAGCTGCCGTCCGAGGCGTCCAAGCGCTTCGAGCGCGGCGTGGACCCGGAGGCCGCCCGCGCCGCCGCGCAGCGCGCCGTGGACCTGCTGGTGCTGATCGCCGGCGGCACCGCCGAGGCCGGGGTCACCGACATCGCGGCCCCGCACCCGGTCCGCACCATCACCATCGCCGCCGACCTGCCCGACCGGGTCGCCGGCACCGGGTACGGTCGCGAGACCGTCACCCGGCGTCTGCAGGAGATCGGCTGCTCGGTCGCGGGCGCCGACATCCTGGAGGTCACCCCGCCGACCTGGCGGCCCGACCTCACCGACCCGTACGACCTCGCGGAGGAGGTCATCCGCCTGGAGGGCTACGACAACGTGCCCTCGCGGATGCCCACCGTGCCGCCGGGCTCGGGCCTGACCGAGGCCCAGCGCATCCACCGCCGGACCGGGGTCGCGCTGGCCGGTGCCGGCTACGTCGAGGTCAACACCTACCCGTTCCTCGGCCAGGCCGCCTTCGAGGCGCTCGGCCTGGAGCCGGAGGACCGGCGCCGCCGTACGGTGAAGCTGGTCAACCCGCTCAACGACGAGGAGCCGGAGCTGCGCACCACGCTGCTGCCGGGCCTGCTCGGAGCGCTCCGCCGCAACGTCGGCCGCGGCAACACCGATCTGGCGGTCTTCGAGACCGGGACGGTCTTCCTGCCCAAGGACGAGCTGTCCGTCGCGCCGCGCCCGGCCGTGGACCGCCGTCCGAGCGACGAGGAACTGGCCGCGCTCGACGCCGCCCTGCCGGACCAGCCGCGCCGGATCGCCGTCGCGCTGACCGGTGAGCGGCTGCCCTCCGGCTGGTGGGGCAAGGGCGCGCCGGCGGGCTGGGCGGACGCCGTCGAGGCGGGCCGCACGGTGGCCCGCGCGGCCGGCGTCGAGCTGACCGTGCGCCAGGGCCAGCTGGCCCCGTGGCACCCGGGCCGCTGCGCCGAGCTGCTGGTCGCCGGCACCGACCGGGTGGTCGGCCACGCCGGTGAGCTGCACCCGCGCGTGGTCAAGGCGCTCGGCCTGCCGGCCCGCACCAGCGCGATGGAGATCGACCTCGACCTGCTCACCGCCGACGGCGCCGAGCGGGTCTCGGGCCCGGTCGTCTCCGGGTTCCCGGTGGCCACCCAGGACGTGGCGCTGATCGTCGACGCCGCCGTCCCGGCCGCCGAGGTGGAGGCCGCGCTGCGCTCCGGCGCGGGTGAACTGCTGGAGGCCATCCGGCTGTTCGACGTCTTCACCGGCGAGCAGGTCGGCGAGGGGAAGAAGTCGCTGGCGTACGCGCTGCGCTTCCGCGCCACGGACCGCACGCTGACCGCCGACGAGGCGAGCGCCGCCCGCGAGGCGGCCGTCGCCGAGGCCGTCGCCCGCACCGGCGCGGTGCTGCGCGGCGCCTGACCCGCCCGGCCCCAGGGGCCCCGCCCGGACACCGTCCGGGCGGGGCCCCTGGCCGTTCCAGTTCATCGCGTTCGGCTGGACGGCGGCGGCGGGGGTGGCGGCCTGCGCGGCCGCGGTGCGGTGGGTGCGGCGCCGGGCGGTGTGAGCGGGCCCGGCTTTTTGAAGAGGTTCGGTCAAAGCCCTTGCGGGCGTGCGGCGGCTGACGCTATCTCTTGGTTAGGAAAGTTTCCTAACTCCCCGCGAGCGGGCGCACCCCCTTGCCCGCTCCTCACGGAACCGGAGCGCGAGATGCACCGTCAGCAGCACCGCATCGTACGCATGGCCCTCGCCGCCCTGCTGGTGGCCGCACCGGCCACGGTCGCGGCCGCCGGGGCCGCCCACGCCGCCCCGGCGGGCGCCGCCGCCGTCCAGGTCAAGGGCATAGGCCTGGACGACCCGCACAAGAAGGACATCGCGATGCAGCTGGTGTCCAGCGCCGAGAACTCCTCGCTGGACTGGAAGGCCCAGTACAAGTACATCGAGGACATCGGCGACGGCCGCGGCTACACCGCCGGCATCATCGGGTTCTGTTCCGGCACCGGCGACATGCTCGACCTGGTGCAGCACTACACCGACCTCAAGTCCGGCAACGTCCTCGCCAAGTACCTGCCCGCGCTGCGCAAGGTCAACGGCAGCGACTCGCACTCCGGCCTCGGCGCCGCCTTCGAGAAGGACTGGGCCACGGCCGCCAAGGACTCCGTCTTCCAGCAGGCGCAGAACGACGAGCGGGACCGCGTCTACTTCAACCCCGCCGTCAAGCAGGCCAAGGCGGACGGTCTGCGCGCCCTCGGCCAGTTCGCCTACTACGACGCCATCGTCATGCACGGCGACGGCTCCGACCCGACCAGCTTCGGCGGCATCCGCAAGGCCGCCCTGAAGAAGGCCAGGACCCCCGCCCAGGGCGGCGACGAGGCCACCTACCTCAAGGCCTTCCTGGACGCCCGCCGGGCCGCCATGAAGACCGAGGAGGCGCACTCGGACACCACTCGCGTCGACACCGAGCAGCTGGTCTTCCTCAACGCCAAGAACTTCGACCTCAACCCGCCGCTCAAGTGGAAGGTCTACGGCGACAGCTACGCCATCAACAGCTGACGTACCGTCATCAAGGCTGCGGGGGGCCGGAGATCCGGCCTCCCGCACGGCCGTCGGCGGCGAATCGCCCGGCGGCGGGAGCGCGGCGGGCCGTCCGCACCGACTCCACCGCCCCGGACCGCGCCCCGTGCCTCCGGTGACCGCGGGCCCCCGGGCGCGGCGGAGCGGCACGGCGGGACCGACCGTTCCGGTCGAGGTCCCGCTTGGCCGGTTCCGTCGTTTCCAGGAGCCCGGGCGCCGGGGTAGAACGGGGCGAGGCCGCGGCAGCGCGGCAGGAGGAGGCGCCGGGTGGACGCTTCACTGCCCGCGGCCGGGAGCGCCGCCGGCGGCCCGGGCGGTGGTCCGCCCGCCTGCCGTGCGGCGGCACCGTGCGGCGCCGCCGCTGGAGCGGGGCGACCCGGGACGCCCGGCGAACCCGGCGGCCTCCACCGCGCCGCCAGACACCGAACCGGGGGTTTCGTATGGGCATGGACGGGCTGGAAATCCACACCTCGCACATCCACGACCGGGGGGTCTTCGCCACCCGCGGATACCGTGCGGGGGAGACCGTCGAACGGTGCCCCGTGCTGGTCGTCCCGGCCGCCGAGCGCCACCTGATCGACCGGACCCACCTCCACCACTACTGCTTCCCCTGGCAGGACGGTGCCGCCGCGATCGCCCTGGGCTTCGGCAGCCTGTACAACCACGCCGCCGAACCCCGGGCGCGGTACCGCAAGGACTTCGGCGCGGGCATCGTCGAGATCGTGGCCGCCCGCGACATCCCGGCCGGGTACGAGATCACCGTCGACTACACCGAGGGCGGCACCGAGAAGCTGTGGTTCCCCCAGTGACGGCCCCGGGGGCCCGGGGAGGCCGGCCGCGCGCGTGAGAGAGTCGGGGCGCCAGACCGCACGCGCGTGAGGAGGACCAGGGTGTCGGAGTGGAAGAGCTACGGCCGGCGGCAGGTCTACGGATCGCCGTGGGTGGAGGTCTGGCTCGACGACGTCGACATCCCCGGCGTGGGCCGCGTCGACCACCACGTCGTCGCCATGCCCCGGGCCTCGACCACCGCGGTCGTCACCGACGAGCGGGGCCGCTTCCTCCTGCTCTACCGGCACCGCTTCATCACCGGCCGGTGGGGCTGGGAGGTGCCCGCCGGCTGGGCCGAGCCCGGGGAGGAGCCGGCCGACGCGGTCGCCCGCGAGGTCGAGGAGGAGACCGGCTGGCGCCCCGGCCGGGTCGACCCCCTGCTCGCGTACGACGCCCTGTCCGGCATCTCCACCATGCGGTTCCACTCCTTCCACGTCACCGGCTGCACCCGGGTCGGGGCACCCCAGGACATCAGCGAGGCGACCAGGGTGGAGTGGGTCCCGGAGGCCGACGTCCTCGACCTCCTGACCGGCGGCAAGGTCAACGACGGCGCCTCCCTGGCCGCCCTGACCTACTACCTCGGCCCCTACCGCCTGGCCGCTGCCAGGCGGTAGGGGCGGCCGTCACCCGCGATCGCGGGGGAGTATCGCGGCGCTGTTCGGGTCACCGACGAAGGTGCCGATGCCGCCCTTGAGGACGGTCAGCGCGGCCGGCAGGGCGGCCACCGCCGCCGCCCGCAGCGTGCCGACGCTCGTCAGGTCGACGCGGTCGGCCAGCAGCAGGCCGAGCAGGGCCGCGAGGTAGGTGGCGACCGTGCGTTCGGTGAGGTCGAGGAGGAACGTGCGCATGCTGATCTCCTTGATCAGTCGGTGACGGTGAAGCCGTGGGCGGCGCCCAGGCGCTGGAGGGAGTCGCGGCCGGGGATGCCGTCCGCGGCGGTACCGGAGTAGCCCAGCCGCTGCTGCCAGCGGGAGTACGCCGTCACGGTCCTGGTGCCGAACGAGCCGTCCACCCACTGGCCGTCGAGCAGGCCCTCGTCGGCCAGTGCCTGCTCGACGATCAGGACGTCGGCGCCGTACGTCCGGTGGCCCTGTTCGGCGCCGGGGTCCGTTTGCGCCGCCGCGACGACGTGCGACAGCGAGACGGTGCCGCCGGGCAGGGTGCCGAGCAGCCGGCGGAGGCTGGTCTCGCCGGGGACGCCGTCCGCGTCCGACCCGCTGAAGCCGAGACTGCGCTGGTAGTCCTGGTAGTTGAGGGTGTCCGCGTCCGTCCAGTCGGGGCCGGGGCCCTGCTGGTAGTGGCTGCCGAAGCCCGCGGCCACGAGCGCCCGGCCGACCTCGGTCACCTGGTCGCCGTGCGCGCCGTAGCCGTACGGCAGGCCGTTGATCGTCACCTGGTACCGGGCGGGGGTCTGCCCGGGGGCCGGCGGCGAGGGCGGCGATCCGGGGGTGAAGTCGGGCCACGAACCCGGGTCGGTGTGGTCGTTCTCCGGGACCTGGCTGTGGCCGTACCAGCCGCCCCGGGTCTCCCACACGCCCTCGTCGCGGTGGGCGGTGAAGTCGACCGGCCTGCCCATCGGCCAGACGTCCGGGACGCCCCAGCCGCTGATCCAGGCGTGCAGCCGGTCCCAGCCGGCGCACGGGGTGTCCGTCAGCCGGGCGTACACCTGGCCGTTGTAGCGGCAGTACGGGAAGAACACCGCCTCGATCTGGATCACCACCCGCCCCGCCCGGTTGGTGCGGGTGCCGCCCGGCGCGTCGACGAGGCTCTTCGAGCGGGAGTCGGCCGGGAACAGCTGGGCGATCCGCCCGCTGAACGGGTCCCAGACGATGTGCGGCGCCTCGCCGGCGCCGCTGCCGGTGAAGTAGCCGACCAGGGAGTCGAAGTCGCACCAGTCCTGCGGCGCGGCGGCGGTGGCGTCGCGGTCCCACGTGATGTGGGCGATCGCCTTGGGCGGGTACTGCTGGTCGGTCGGCGCGTGATCGCCGACGTCATGGACCTCGGCTCCGGGTATCCACAGATCGGGCATGCGGGCCTCCAGGCATGCGCGGGCCCCGAACGGGAGGGTTCGGTGGCGGGTCGGGACGGGTGGATACGCTTCTTATCGGCACAACAGGCCTCGGGCTTCAGTGGTTTGGGGCAGGCAAAAACCCCCGGCCGACGGCGCGGGGGCTGGTGGGGGAGACGGGGCCGGAGGGGCGGAAGGCCCGGCCGGACCAGGACGGTCCGGCCGGGCCGGGGGTCAGGCGCTCGCGGTGTAGTCGTAGAAGCCGCGGCCGGACTTGCGGCCCAGCAGGCCCGCGTCGACCATCCGGGAGAGCAGCGGGGGAGCGGCGTACAGCGGCTCCTTGTACTCGTCGTACATCGACTCGGCGATCGACACGATGGTGTCCAGGCCGATCAGGTCGCACAGCCGCAGCGGGCCCATCGGGTGGGCGCAGCCGGCCTCCATGCCCTTGTCGATGTCGGAGGCGGTCGCCACGCCCGACTCGAACATCCGTACCGCCGACAGCAGGTAGGGCACCAGCAGCGCGTTCACCACGAAGCCGGCCCGGTCGCGGGCGCGGATCGGCTCCTTGCCGAGGACCTGGGAGGCGAACGCCTCGACCCGCTCGGTGGTGCCGCCCGAGGTGGTCAGCGTCGGGATCACCTCGACCAGCTTCTGCACCGGCGCCGGGTTGAAGAAGTGCAGACCGATCACCTGCTCCGGCCGCGAGGTGGCGGCGGCCAGCTTCACGATCGGGATCGACGAGGTGTTGGAGGCGAGGATGGCGTCCCGGCGCTCGACCACCTGGTCCAGCTTCTGGAAGATCTGGACCTTGATGTCCTCGCGCTCGGCGACCGCCTCGACCACCAGGTCACGGTCGGCGAAGTCGGCCAGGTCGGTGGTGAAGGTCAGCCGGGCCAGCGCCTCGTCCCGCAGTTCGGGGGCCAGCTTGCCGCGCTTGACCGCCGTCTCCAGGGAGTTGGTCAGCCGGGTGCGGCCGAACTCCAGTGCCTCGCCACTGGCCTCCGATACCAGGACGTCCAGCCCGGCCCGGGCGAAGACCTCCGCGATGCCCGACCCCATCAGGCCGCAGCCGATCACTCCGACGCGCGCGATGTCACTCACTCAGTTGCCCTTCGGTGGTGCTGGGGGTGGCCCAGCGACAGGTGTCCCATGCAAGCTGCTGTTCAGCGGGTGGGCGCCGGTGTGTGTGGACCGGTGCACCGTCCTGACGACGTTACTACTCCGTACCGGCCGGTAGGGCATTCCCTCCCCGGCTCCTCCGAACGGGTGGGCCCGCTCCCGCCGTCCGTGCGCCCGGGTTCCGGCACGCCCGCGGCCGGACAGAATGCCGCAGACGCGACGCCGGTCCTGGTGGGGCGGGCGCGGGGACGTGAAGGGAGCACGGGATGTCGACGGGATCACTCGCAGGACAGGTCGCTCTGGTCACCGGTGCCGGCCGGGGCATCGGCCGGGAGATCGCCATCGGCCTGGCCGCCGAAGGCATGGCCGTCGGCCTGGTCGGCCGCACCCACGAGACCCTCACCGAGACCCTCAAGGAGTGCGCCCGGCACGGCGCCCGCGGGGTCGCCGTCACCGCCGACGTCACCCGTCCCGGCTCCGTCCGCGAGGCCGTGCGCATCGTCGAACGCGACCTCGGCCCGATCGACCTGCTGATCAACAACGCCGGCCAGGTCGACCCCTCCGAGGTCCCGATCTGGGAGACCGACGCCAACCAGTGGTGGCAGGTCGTCGAGACCAATCTGCGCGGCCCCTACAACCTGCTGCGCTGCGTCCTGCCCGGTATGGTCCAGCGCCGCGGCGGCCGCGTCATCAACCTCAACTCCGGCTTCGCGCTGCGCCCCGACGGCCACTACACCGCCTACGCCACCTCCAAGGGCGCGCTGCTCCAGCTCTCCGACAACATGGCGGACTCGCTCGCCGAGCACCAGGTGGTGGTCCTCGACATCAGCCCCGGCGCGGTCGCCACCGACATGACCGCGGGCATGCCGATGTTCCGGGACACCAAGACCTGGGGCAGCATCCCGTACATGGTCGCCGTCACCGTCGACGCCGCCCGCGGCCGCTTCGACGCCCTGCACGGCCGTTTCGTCCACGCCGGCCGGGACGATCTGGAGGAACTGGTCCACCGCGCCGACGAGATCCGCGAGGCGGACGCCCGCACCCTCCGGCTGCGCCCGTACGGGCCCGATGACCCCCTGGCGTGACACCGGCCCGCCGCGCGCCCTGGCCCTACGCGCAGAGCTGACTGGCCGTCACCGGCCTGAGGCCGGCCTTGGCGAGGCCGTCCAGGATCCCGGGAAGCGCGTCCACGGTGCACTGGTGGCCCATGTGCAGGGCGACCACCGAGCCGCCCTTCACCGAGGAGAGCACCCGGCGCTGGAGCGAGGCGGCGCTCGGGTCGCTGTAGTCGCGCGGGTCGACGTCGAAGGAGAGCACGTGCTCGTACCCGACGGCCCTGGCCTGCTCGCGCACCATCGGGGTGGCATACTGGGTCGCCGACGGGCGGAACCAGCGGCCGATCGAGCCGGTGAGCCGCTGCAGCCGCTCCGCGCACTGGGCGATCTCGGCACGCGCCTGCTCGGGTGTCATCGCGGAGATGTTCTGGTGGTTCTGGGTGTGGTTGCCGAGTTCGTGGCCGGCGTCCAGGATGCGCCGGGCCATCTGCGGCTGCTGGTCGAGCCAGCTGCCGACGGCCATCACGGTCAGCCTGGCACCGCGCTGCTCGGCGGCGTCCAGCAGGGCGAGGGCCAGCTTCGGGTCGCCGCTGCCGTGGACGGTGAGCGCGACGTTCTTGCCGGTGCGCGGCCCGTACACGACCTCCACGGGGGTGCCGGGCGCCAGCGGCGGCAGCACCGGGGGGACGGGCGGCGCCGTGGTGGCGGCCATCGTCGGGTCGGGCTGCGGATCCGGTGAGGGGGTGGGCGCGGGGGCGGGCGAGGCCGGGCCCTCGCCGTCCACCCACGCGGGGTCGACCGCGGTCGGATCGCCGCCCTCCGGGTCGACGGTGCCGGGGTGCACGGCGAGCGCCCCCGGGTCGGCGCGGCGGGGGTCGCCGCTGCCGCAAGCCGCGAGCAGCCCGCCGGCGGCGGTGAGGGCGGCCAGTCGGGCGGTGGTCCGCAGTACGGTGCGGCGGTCGACAGTCATCGGCAGTCAGCATAGGGACGGCGCCGCGTTCCGGCGATTCGGGGAAACGGCCGCCGACCGCCGTTGACGTGCGCACGCTTCGTCCCGGAGGGCGTGCGGAAACCCGAACTCGCGCTGTTTCCGCGGCGTGTCGTCGGATACGATCACCGCGCACCGCGTGGTACGTCGCGGCATGCCGGGCCGACCGCGAAATTCGGTGCCCGATCGCGGTGTTCGGACGCGCGACGGGACGCATTCCGGCAGTGAGTACAGGGGGCGGGAACAGGATGCACGAGGACACCGTTGCGGCGGCCACGCGGGCCGGCACGGACTGGCACTGGGCGAAGCGGGACGACTGGGAGCCACCGACCGAGCTGGACACGGGCGTGCCGCACACGGCCCGGATGTACGACTACTACCTCGGTGGCAAGGACAACTTCGAGGCCGACCGCAAGGCCGCCGAGGCCGCTGTCGCCGCCTATCCGGCGCTGCCGCTGCTGGCCCGTACCAACCGCGAGTTCCTCGGCCGCGCCGTGGAGTTCGCGGCCGGCCGGGGCATCCGCCAGTTCGTCGACATCGGCACCGGTATCCCCGCCGTCGGCTCCACCAACGAGGTGGCCCAGCGGGTCGCCCCGGACGCCCGCGTGGTGTACGTCGACAACGACCCGATCGTGGCCACCCACGCCCGCGCCCTGCTGGCCGGCCACCCCGCCGGGCACACCTCCGTCATCGAGGCCGACCTGCGGGACCCGGCCGCGATCCTGGACCACCCCGGCCTGCGCCAGGCCGTGGACCTCGACCGGCCGGTGGCCCTGATGCTGGTCGCGGTACTGCACTTCATCCGGGACGAGGACGGCGCCCGGGAGATCGTCCGCACCCTGCGCGACGCGCTCGCCCCCGGCAGCGCGCTGATCCTCTCCCACGGCACCCCCGACTTCGCCTCCCGGGAGAGCGCCGCCGAGGGCACCCGGATCTACCGGAGCGCCAGCGCCCCGCTGGTGCTGCGCCCGCGCGCCGCCATCGAGCCGTTCTTCGGCGACTTCGAGTTCGCCGGCCCCGGCCTGGTCCAGCTCCCGCTCTGGCGCCCCGAGGCCGGCCATGTGCCGACCGCGGAACTGCCCGAGGGCTGGCAGGACGTCTCCGGCTACGCGGCCGTCGCCTTCAAGCGCTGACCCCGGCACCGGATCCGGCGCCTCCCCTCCCGGCGCCGGATCCGGCCACCGGAACATAACCTCCGCCACTGACAGACCATCATCCGTTCGAGTTACCCCGCGGCGTGACCGCGGCCCTCCCGCCCCTGCCCGACGCCGCCGGGCGTGAACCGCGGGAGGTCTTCCTGGCGTTGGACGACCTGCTCACCCGGCTCGGCGACGACGCCGGGCGCCGACTGGCCGTGCAGGCCGCGCACCCCCGTCCGGTAGCGGGGCGAAGCCGGGCCCACCGGTGGAAAATGGCGCGACGCGCCGCCTGGGCCGGTGCTAGCTTCCGGGGCATGAGACCCCTGAGCGAGAACGAGATCCGCGGTTCCTTCGTCAACTGCTCCAAGGGCGAGGCCCGTCGGCTCAACCTGCCCCGGGGCCTGGCCGAACTGCCCTGGGAGGACCTGGACTTCCTCGGCTGGCGGGACCAGGGCGCGCCCGACCGCGGCTACCTGGTCGCCGAGCGCGACGGCGGGCCGGTCGGCATCACGCTGCGGGTGCCCTCGATCCGCCGCAGCCTGAGCAAGAGCAACGTCTGCTCGCTCTGCGTCTCCGCCCACGCGGGCTCCGGCGTCGCACTCCTCACCGCCCGCCGGGCGGGCGTCTCCGGGCGCGAGGGGAACACGGTCGGCACCTACATCTGCGCCGATCTGGCCTGCTCGCTGTACGTGCGCGGGCTGAAGACGTCCCCGCTGGTCAGCCGGCCCACCGAGTCGCTGTCGCGGGAGGAGCAGATCGCCCGTACGGTGGCCAACCTGGACGCCTTCGTCGCCCAGGTCCTCACCGACACCCTCGCCTGACCCGGCCTCCTGCGGCTGCCGGCGGCCGCCGATACCGACGGCCGGCGGCCGGGCCGCCCGCTACCCCCGGCGCAGCTGGTCCAGCTCGCGCCGGTCCCGCTTGGTGGGCCGCCCGGCCCCCCGGTCCCGCTCGCCGGCCGCCACGGCCAGCTCCCGGGGCGGCCGCGGCGGGCTGTTGTCCACCAGGCACTCGGCCGCGACCCCGGCCCCGACCCGCTTGCGGACCAGCTTCCTCACCACGACGACCCGCTCGTACCCCTCCTGGCGCACCCGCACCTCGTCCCCGGCCTTCAGCGCCTGCGCCGGCTTGGCCCGCTCCCCGTTCACCCGGACATGCCCGGCCCGGCACGCCGCCGCGGCCAGCGCCCGCGTCCTGGTGAGCCGTACCGACCAGATCCAGCTGTCCACCCGGACGCTTCCCTCGTCTTCGACCATGTCCAGACCCTAACGCCGTGCTCGCCCGGGCCCCGAGCCCGCTCACCGCCATGGCTCACCGCCGTGGCGACTCCTGGACGGCCCAGCCGTTGCCGTCCGGGTCGTTGAAGAAGACGAACGAGTTCCAGTCCCCGCCGTGCCCGTCCACCCGCTCGCCGTCCGCGAAGTGCTGGACCGGGCTGACCTCCACGCCCCGCGCGACCAGCTCGGCGTGCGCCCTGGCGACGTCCGGCACCACCAGTTGCAGCCCCTTCATGGAGCCCGGTGGCGCCTCCGTGAGGCCGACCCCCACCACGATCGAGCACCCCGAACCCGGCGGCGTGAGCTGGACGACCCGCACCCCGTCACGGATCCGGGTGTCATGGTCGACCGTGAAGCCGCCCTGCTCCTCGTAGAACAGCTTCGCGCGGTCCACGTCCGACACCGGGACCACCACCACTTCGAGCTTCCAGTCCATGGCCGCTGCCCCTTCCGATCGGGCTCTCCCAGTATCGGCCGCCCGGACGGCCCCCGCCCGGCCGTCGGCTAGCCTGAGCTCACGATGAACCGCCTCAGCACGCCCGCCGCCACGCCCTTCACCACGTCCTGGGGCACCTTCGACCTCACCCGCTTCCCGGCGGACCCGCGCGAGCTGCTGCGGGCCTGGGACGCGGCCGACGAGTACCTGCTGCGCCATCTCGCCGGCGAGACGGACAGCGCGCAGGGCGTGGCGACCGACCTCACCGGCCGGACGGTCGTGGTTCTCGGCGACCGCTGGGGCGCCCTCACCACCGCGCTCGCCGCCCACCGCCCGGTGCAGATCGGCGACTCCCACCTCGGCCGGCGGGCCACCCTGGAGAACCTCGCCCGGGCCGGCACCGCCCCCGGCGCCGCCCGGCTGCTCTCCACCCGGGACACCCCGCCGGAGCGCGTCGACGTCCTGCTGGTCCGTGTCCCCAAGAGCCTCGCGCTGCTGGAGGACCAGCTGCACCGGCTGGCCCCGGCCGTCCACCCCGGCACCGTGGTGATCGGCGCCGGCATGGTCACCGAGATCCACACCTCCACCCTCCAGCTCTTCGAGCGAATCCTCGGCCCGACCCGCACCTCGCTCGCGGTCCGCAAGGCCCGGCTGATCTTCTGCACCCCCGACCCGGCGCTCGACCCCGGGCCCAGCCCGTGGCCGCACAGCTACGCCCTGCCCGGTGACATCGGTATCGCGTCCGGCCGCACCGTGGTCAACCACGCCGGCACCTTCTGCGCCGAGCGCCTGGACATCGGCACCCGCTTCTTCCTGGGCCACCTGCCGACGGCCGCCCCCGGCGACCGGGTGGTGGACCTCGGCTGCGGCAACGGTGTGGTCGGCACGGCCGCCGCCCTCGCCGGCCCGGGCGCCGAGCTGGTCTTCGTCGACGAGTCCGACCAGGCCGTGGCCTCCGCCGAGGCGACCTTCCGGGCCAATCTCGGCCCGGACGCCCCGGCCGAGTTCCTCACCGCGGACGCCCTCGCGGCCGAGGCGGTCGCGGCCGGTTCGGTGGACCTCGTGCTCAACAACCCGCCGTTCCACTCCCACCAGGCCACCACCGACGCCACCGCCTGGCGGATGTTCACCGGCGCCCGCCGAGCCCTGCGTCCGGGCGGTGAACTCTGGGTGGTCGGCAATCGCCACCTGGGGTACCACCTCAAGCTCCGCCGGCTCTTCGGCAACTGCCAACTCGTCGCCGGAAATCCCAAGTTCGTCGTCCTGCGGGCCGTCCGGCGCTGACCGCGACGTCGGCCGCGGCGGGCTCCGCCGCCGGGAGGCCGCTCGCGAACTCCTTGCATGAATGTTCCGCACTGCGTATATTCATGCCACGACTAAGGAGGGAACGCCATGGCATTGCGAGTCGCCGTTGCCGGTGCGAGCGGATACGCGGGCGGTGAGGTGCTGCGCCTGCTGCTGGGCCACCCGGAGGTGGAGATCGGGGCGCTGACGGGCGGCTCGAACGCGGGCACCAGGCTCGGCGCGCTGCAGCCGCACCTGCTGCCGCTCGCCGACCGGATCCTGGAGCCCACCACCCCCGAGGTGCTGGCCGACCACGACGTGGTGTTCCTGGCGCTGCCGCACGGCCAGTCCGCCGCCGTCGCCGAGGCCCTCGGCGGAAACGTGCTGGTCGTGGACTGCGGAGCCGACTTCCGGCTCAAGGCCGCCGCCGACTGGGAGCAGTTCTACGGCTCCGCGCACGCCGGCACCTGGCCGTACGGGCTGCCCGAGCTGCCCGGTCACCGCGCCGCGCTCAAGGGCAGCAACCGCATCGCCGTCCCCGGCTGCTACCCGACCGCCGTCACGCTCGCGCTCTTCCCGGCGTACGCCGCCGGGCTCGCCGAGCCCGAGGCCGTGATCGTCGCCGCCTCCGGCACCTCCGGCGCCGGCAAGGCCGCCAAGACCAGCCTGCTCGGCAGCGAGGTCATGGGCAACGTCAGCCCCTACGGCGTCGGCGGCGGCCACCGGCACACCCCGGAGATGTCCCAGAACCTCAGCCCGGTCGCGGGCGAGCCGGTCACCGTCTCCTTCACCCCCACCCTCGTCCCGATGCCGCGCGGCATCCTCGCCACCTGCTCGGCCAAGGCCAGGCCCGGGGTGACGGCCGAGAGCCTGCGCGCCGCCTACGCCGAGGCGTTCGCCGACGAGCCGTTCGTCCACCTGCTGCCCGCCGGGCAGTGGCCGCAGACCAGCAGTGTCTACGGCTCCAACGCCGCCCTGGTCCAGGTCACCCTGGACGAGACCGCCGGGCGGATCATCGCGATCAGCGCGATCGACAACCTGGTCAAGGGCACCGCAGGCGGCGCGGTGCAGAGCATGAACATCGCCCTCGGCCTGCCCGAGGAGCTGGGCCTTCCCCTGAACGGAGTCGCACCGTGACCGACCAGCCGAACCTGGGAGTGACGGCCGCCAAGGGTTTCCGCGCCGCCGGTGTCACCGCCGGTATCAAGGCCTCCGGCACCCCCGACCTCGCCCTCGTCGTCAACGACGGCCCCTCGCTCGCCGCCGCCGGCGTCTTCACCTCCAACCGGGTCAAGGCCGCGCCCGTGCTCTGGTCCGAGCAGGTCCTCAAGGGCGGCCAGGTCTCCGCCGTCGTCCTCAACTCCGGTGGGGCCAACGCGTGCACCGGCCCGCTCGGCTTCCAGGACACCCACGCCACCGCCGAGAAGGTCGCCGAGGAGCTCGAGCTCTCGGCCGGCGAGGTCGCCGTCGCCTCCACCGGCCTGATCGGCCTGCGGCTCCCGATGGACATCCTGCTGCCCGGCGTCGCCCTCGCCGCCCGGGAGCTCAGCGCGACCGGTGGCGAGGCCGCCGCGGTCGCCATCAAGACCACCGACACCGTGCACAAGACCGCCCAGGTGACGAAGGACGGCTGGACCGTCGGCGGCATGGCCAAGGGCGCCGGCATGCTCGCCCCGGGCCTCGCCACCATGCTGGTCGTCCTCACCACCGACGCCGCCCTCGACCCGGCCGCCCTGGACGCCTCGCTGCGCGCCGCGACCCGCACCACCTTCGACCGGATCGACTCCGACGGCTGCATGTCCACCAACGACACCGTGCTGCTGCTCGCCTCCGGCGCCTCCGGCACCACCCCGGACCAGGCCGCGTTCGACGAGGCCGTCCGCACCGTCTGCGCCGACCTCGCCCGCCAGCTGATCGGCGACGCCGAGGGCGCCGGCAAGGACATCCGGATCGACATCACCGGCGCCGCCACCGAGGACGAGGCCGTCGAGGTCGCCCGCACCATCAGCCGCAACAACCTGCTCAAGTGCGCCATCCACGGCGAGGACCCCAACTGGGGCCGCGTCCTGGCCGCGATCGGCACCACCGCCGCCACCTTCGACCCGGACCGGCTGGACGTCGCCATCAACGGCGTCTGGGTCTGCCGGAACGGCAGCGTGGGGGAGGACCGGGACCTCGTCGACATGGCCGGCCGCGAGGTCGTCATCACCGCGAACCTGAACGCCGGCGAGGCCGCCGCGACCGTGTGGACCAACGACCTCACCGCCGACTACGTGCACGAGAACAGCGCCTACTCCACCTGACCGGCGCGCCGTCCGACGGCCACGCCAACCGACACCGAGCCCACGAGGGACACCGGAACCGTGCAGATCGCACCCAAGGGCGAACAGGCCCGCAACAACACCGCGTTGCCCAAGGCCATAACGCTGATCGAGGCGCTGCCGTGGCTGGAGCGCTTCCACGGCAAGACCATCGTGATCAAGTTCGGCGGCAACGCCATGGTGGACGAGAGCCTCAAGGCCGCGTTCGCGCAGGACGTGGTCTTCCTGCGCTACGCCGGCCTGCACCCCGTCGTGGTGCACGGCGGCGGCCCGCAGATCAGCGCGCAGCTGAACAAGCTGGGCCTGGAGTCCTCCTTCACCAACGGCCTGCGGGTCACCACCCCCGAGACCATGGACGTGGTCCGGATGGTGCTGGCCGGCCAGGTCCAGCGCGAACTCGTCGGGCTGCTCAACAGCCACGGCCCGTTCGCGGTCGGCATGACGGGCGAGGACGCCCACACCATGACCGCCGTCAAGCGCTACGCCGTCGTCGACGGCGAGCAGGTCGACATCGGCCTGGTCGGCGAGATCGTCAACATCGAGGCCGGCGCGGTGAAGGCGCTGATCGCCGACGGCCGCATCCCGGTGATCTCCTCGATCGCCCGCGGCGCCGACGGCCACGTCTACAACATCAACGCCGACACCGCCGCCTCCGCCCTGGCGGTGGCGCTCGGTGCCGAGATGCTCGTCGTCCTCACCGACGTCGAGGGCCTGTACGCGGACTGGCCGATCTCCGACGACGTGATCAGCCAGCTCAGCGCGAGCGAGCTGGAGGGCCTGCTGCCCGAGCTGGCCAGCGGCATGCTCCCCAAGATGGAGGGCTGCCTGCGCGCCGTCCGTTCCGGCGTGGGCACCGCCCGCGTGCTGGACGGCCGGGTGCAGCACAGCCTGCTGCTGGAGATCTTCACCGACGAGGGCATCGGCACGATGGTCGTGCCGGACGACGACGAGGCGACCGTGACCGGGGGACTGGCATGACCGACAACAGCGCGCTGACCGAGCGGTGGCGGCACGCCTTCACCGACAACTACGGCACCCCCCGCATCCCGCTGGTCCGGGGCGAGGGCGCCAGGCTCTGGGACGCCGACGGCAACGTCTACACCGACCTGCTCGGCGGCATCGCGGTCAACGCCCTCGGCACCGCCCACCCGGCCGTCGTCGAGGCCGTCACCCGGCAGATCTCCACCCTCGGGCACGTCTCCAACCTCTTCATGGCCGAACCGACGATCGCACTGGCCGAGCGGCTGCTCCGGCTGGACGGCCGCGCGGGCCGGGTGTTCTTCTGCAACTCCGGCGCCGAGGCCAACGAGGCCGCCTTCAAGATCAGCCGCCGGACCGGCCGCACCCATGTCGTCGCCCTCCAGGGCGGCTTCCACGGCCGGACCATGGGCGCCCTCGCGCTCACCGGCCAGCCCGCCAAGCAGGAGCCCTTCCTCCCGCTCCCCGGCGAGGTGACCCATGTGCCGTTCGGTGACATCGAGGCCCTGCGGGCCGCCGTCACCACCGGGACCGCCGCCGTCTTCCTGGAGCCCGTCCAGGGCGAGAACGGCGCGATCCCGCTGCCCGACGGTTACCTGAAGGCGGCCCGCGAGATCACCCGCGCCACCGGCACCCTGCTGGTCCTGGACGAGATCCAGACCGGCATCGGCCGGACCGGGTACTGGTTCGCCCACCAGGCCTTCGAGGGCGTCGAGCCGGATGTCGTCACCCTCGCCAAGGCGCTCGGCGGCGGGCTGCCGATCGGCGCCGTGCTCGCCTTCGGCGAGGCCGCCGACCTGCTCACCCCGGGCCAGCACGGCACCACCTTCGGCGGTAACCCGGTGGTCGCGGCCGCCGCCCTCGCGGTGCTCGACACCATCGAGTCCGAGGGGCTGCTGGCGCACGTCCGCGCGCTCGGCGAGCGGCTGCGCCGGGGCGTCGAGGCGATCGGCGACCCGCTGGTCTCGCATGTCCGCGGCGCCGGCCTGCTGCTGGGCATCGTGCTCACCGAGCCGGTGTCCGCGAGGGTCCAGGCCGCCGCCCAGGAGGCGGGTTTCCTGGTCAACGCCGCCGTTCCGGACGCCGTCCGGCTGGCGCCCCCGCTGGTGCTCACCGAGCAGGAGGCGGACGCCTTCCTCGCCGCGCTGCCGGGCATCCTCCGGACGGTGCGCGAGAGCGCCCCGGCCGGTGCGAGCCGAGCGTAGTCCGGGAGAATAATCACATGACCGTACCCAACTCCGGCCAGTCCTCCGCCGGGCCGACGCCGCAGGTCCCGCAGACCCGCACCGCGCGCCACCGGCGGATCGTGGATCTGCTCACCCGCCAGCCCGTGCGCTCGCAGAGCCAGCTCGCCAAGCTGCTCGCCGACGACGGACTGGTGGTCACCCAGGCCACCCTCTCCCGGGACCTGGACGAGCTGGGCGCGGTCAAGATCCGCAACCGGGACGGCGCGCTCATCTACGCCGTCCCGGCCGAGGGCGGCGACCGCACGCCGCGCGCGCCGATGGGCGAGTCGGCCAGCGAGGGCCGGATGGCCCGGCTGGCCGGCGAACTCATGGTCTCCGCCACCGCCTCCGGCAACCTCGTGGTGCTGCGCACCCCGCCGGGCGCCGCGCAGTTCCTGGCCTCGGCGATCGACCAGGCCGAGGTCTTCGAGATCATCGGCACCATCGCCGGCGACGACACCGTCCTGCTGATCAGCCGCGACCCGGCCGGCGGGCAGGCCCTGGCCGACCACCTGATGCAACTCGCCCAGGCCAAGGCCCAGTAACCCCCGCTCACCGGGATGCGGCGATGGGTTTTGAATTTCATACGGTGTAGTGCATACTTATGCCTATCGCCGTAAACCTGTTCGCACAGTTGTGAAGGAGAAAGCCGTGACCGAGCGCGTCGTACTCGCCTACTCGGGCGGTCTGGACACGTCCGTCTGCATCGGCTGGATCGCCGAGGAGACGGGCGCCGAGGTCATCGCCGTCGCCGTCGACGTCGGCCAGGGCGGCGAGGACCTGGACGTCATCCGCCAGCGCGCGCTGGACTGCGGTGCCGTCGAGGCCGAGGTCGCGGACGCCCGCGACGAGTTCGCCGACGAGTACTGCCTGCCGGCCGTCAAGGCCAACGCCCTCTACCAGGGCCAGTACCCGCTGGTGTCCGCCCTCTCCCGGCCGGTCATCGTCAAGCACCTGGTCGCCGCCGCGCAGAAGCACGGTGCCACCACCGTGGCCCACGGCTGCACCGGCAAGGGCAACGACCAGGTCCGGTTCGAGGTCGGCATCAACTCCCTGGCCCCCGGCCTGAAGTGCATCGCCCCGGTCCGCGACTACGCGATGACCCGGGACAAGGCGATCGCCTTCGCCGAGGCCAAGGGCCTGCCGATCGCCACCACCAAGAAGTCCCCGTACTCGATCGACCAGAACGTCTTCGGGCGCGCCGTCGAGACCGGCTTCCTGGAGGACATCTGGAACGCCCCGATCGAGGACGTCTACGAGTACACCCAGAACCCGGCCACCCAGCGCGAGGCCGACGAGGTGGTCATCACCTTCGACGCCGGCGTCCCGGTCGCCATCGACGGCCGCAAGGTCACCGTCCTGCAGGCCATCGAGGAGCTCAACAAGCGGGCCGGTGCCCAGGGTGTCGGCCGGCTCGACATGGTCGAGGACCGGCTGGTCGGCATCAAGTCCCGGGAGATCTACGAGGCTCCCGGTGCGATCGCCCTGATCACCGCCCACCAGGCGCTGGAGAACGTCACCGTCGAGCGCGAACTCGCCCGCTACAAGCGGCAGGTGGAGCAGCGCTGGGCCGAGCTGGTCTACGACGGCCTCTGGTTCTCCCCGCTCAAGCGCGCCCTGGACGGCTTCGTCAACGAGGCCAACCAGCACGTCTCCGGTGAGATCCGGCTGGTCCTGCACGGCGGCCGGGCCGTCGTCAACGGCCGGAAGTCGGACCAGTCGCTGTACGACTTCAACCTCGCCACCTATGACACCGGTGACACCTTCGACCAGTCGATGTCCAAGGGCTTCATCGAGATCTTCGGCCTCTCCTCGAAGATCGCCGCGCGGCGCGACCTCGCCTGATCCACTCCCTCCCGGGCCCCGGCCGTCCCACCCCACGGCCGGGGCCCACCCCCGACACCCTTCAGCTTGTAAGGAGCCCGCGCGATGCCTGCCGACCAGAACGCCGCCAGTACCGGTCCTGAGCTGCGCCTCTGGGGCGCGCGCTTCGCGGACGGCCCGTCCGAGGCGCTGGCCAGGCTCTCGGCCTCGGTGCACTTCGACTGGCGGCTGGCGCCGTACGACATCGCCGGCTCCAAGGCGCACGCCCGGGTCCTGCACAAGGCCGGGCTGCTGAGCGCCGACGAGCTGGCCGGCATGCTGGAGGGGCTCGACCGGCTGCTCGCCGACGTCGAGGCGGGCACCTTCACCGGGACCGTCGCCGACGAGGACGTGCACACCGCGCTGGAGCGGGGCCTGCTGGAGCGGCTCGGCGCCGAACTCGGCGGCAAGCTCCGGGCCGGCCGCTCGCGCAACGACCAGATCGCCACGCTGTTCCGGATGTACCTGCGGGACCACGCGAAGATCATCGGCGGGCTGGTCCTCGACCTCCAGCACGCCCTGGTCGGCCTGGCCGAGGCCCACCCCGACACCGCCATGCCGGGCCGCACCCATCTCCAGCACGCCCAGCCGGTCCTCTTCGCCCACCATGTCCTCGCGCACGTGCAGGCCCTCGGCCGGGACGCCGAGCGGCTGCGCCAGTGGGACGCCCGGACCGCCGTCTCCCCGTACGGCTCCGGGGCGCTGGCCGGCTCCTCGCTCGGCCTGGACCCGGAGGCCGTCGCCGCCGACCTCGGCTTCGAGGGCGGTTCGGTCGGCAACTCCATCGACGGCACGGCCTCCCGCGACTTCGTCGCCGAGTTCGCCTTCGTGACCGCGATGATCGGGATCAACCTCTCCCGGATCGCGGAGGAGGTGATCATCTGGAACACCAAGGAGTTCGGCTTCATCACGCTGCACGACGCCTTCTCCACCGGCTCCTCGATCATGCCGCAGAAGAAGAACCCGGACATCGCCGAGCTGGCCCGGGGCAAGTCCGGCCGCCTGATCGGCAACCTGACCGGCCTGCTGGCGACGCTGAAGGCGCTGCCGCTCGCCTACAACCGGGACCTCCAGGAGGACAAGGAGCCGGTCTTCGACTCCTGCGACACCCTTGAGGTGCTGCTGCCGGCCTTCACCGGCATGATGGCCACCCTCACCGTGCACCGGGAGCGGCTGGAGGAGCTGGCCCCGGCCGGCTTCTCGCTCGCCACCGACATCGCCGAGTGGCTGGTCAAGCAGGGCGTGCCGTTCCGGGTCGCGCACGAGGTGGCCGGCGCCTGCGTCAAGGTCTGCGAGGCCCAGGGCATCGAGCTGTCCGACCTGACGGACGAGCAGTTCGCCGCGATCTCCGGGCACCTGACGCCCGAGGTGCGCTCGGTGCTCAGCGTCCACGGCGCGATCGCCTCGCGGAACGGGCGCGGCGGTACCGCCCCCTCGGCCGTCGCCGTCCAGCTGGCCGAGGTGAAGGCGGACCTCGCGCTCCAGCAGGAGTGGGTCCAGGGCTGACAGGTGAGCCAGGCGGAAGGGGCGTGACGGGCCGACCGTCACGCCCCTTCCGCGCGAGCACGCCCGCCCGACCGTGACCGCCCCCGCCCGGACCCGGTCATGCACGGTATGCGCACCAACGTTCCCTCCGTCCCCTCCGCCGAGGACGAGGTGTTCGCCGAGCTCCGGCGCCGTCTCGTCCGCGAGGCGGTGGCCGCCCTGCCCGGCCGCTGTCCCCGGCTGGTCGCGGCCCTCGCCGAGGACCCGCCGCCGACCTACCACGAGCTCTCCGTCCGCCTCGGCATGCCGCGCGGCTCCATCGGCCCCACCCGCTCCCGCTGCCTCGCCTGCCTGCGCGTGCTCCTGCACGGCGAGCGTCATGGCTGAGGCCGGCCCGTGCTCCGACACACCCAGTCACCGCGCGCCCCCCGTTCGGACGTGACCCTCGCCACGTCGGGCACCCCTCCCGCCCCCGCGCCGGCCGGCCGCCGACCCCTCCGCCGTCCGGGGCGCACCCACCACGCCGGACGTCCTCCGCCCCGGCCGGCCCCTTGGGCGCACGGCCCTCACCGCCCCTTTCGCCCGCCGCCCCCGCCAGGCCGCCCGACGTGACCCTCGCCACGTCGGGCGGCCGGAAGGTTGAGGGAAGCTGACACGCGGGTAGAGCGCTGGCGAACGTAGCTCTTGACGACGGCGCGATCACTTGGATACTGAGCGTGAGCGCGCCGTCGGCGACGTGGGCCCCACCGGGCCGTGCGGCTGGTACGTTCGTGCGCCACCCCCGGCCAGGGCGGATCCCCGGCCGGTCCATCTCCGGCAGGACATCCGGTGCGGCACCCTCACGTTCGCGCGCCGGGCACGACATTGGGGAGGCCCCAGCACATGGGCATGAGCGTGATCATCTCGGCGGCGGACGCCGAGGACGCGGAGCAGATCCTCAAGCTCCAGTACCTCGGCTACCAGAGCGAGGCCGAGTTGTACGGCGACTGGGCCATCGAGCCGTTGACGCAGACCCTGGAGAGCCTGCGCGACGAGCTGACCGAGCAGCACTTCCTGGTCGCCCGGCTCGGCGGCGAGGTGGTGGGCACGGTGCGCGGCCGGATCGGCCCCGACGGCGTCGGCCGGATAGAGCGCCTGGTCGTCCACCCGCGGATGCAGCGGCACGGCCTCGGCGGGCGCCTGCTGGAGGCGCTGGAGCGCCGCCTCGCCGAGGACGGCCGCCCGGTGACGTCCTACCGGCTGGTGACCGGCCACCGCAGCCTCGGGAACCTGCGCCTCTATGCCCGCCAGGGCTACCGGCAGACCGCCGTCGAGCAGGCCGACGGCCGGATCAGCCTGGTCCACCTGGAGAAGTCCGCCGAGGCGCCGCTCGCCGCCACCGCCTGAGCCCCGCCACCCGGCCCCACCCGGTCGGCGCCGCCACCATTCGAGCCTTTCGGTGGCGGCGCCGAGCCGTATCGTCCCTGGTAGCGGCGTTTCCTGTCCGTATTGCGGACAGCGGATCCAAATAATTGGGACGAAACCGGCCCATCTGATTTACTGGCTCACATGACTGCGACGACGAAATGGACCCCCACCGGCACTCTGCCGGCAGGTGAGCGTGCCATGTGTCGTCGAATGTGTCACCGCTGAGGGCCACTGTTCCCTCCCAGCCTCCGGCTGGGAGCACCCCCCTCCTCGCGCCCCGAAGCGAGACCCCGCCCGCTCCCGTCCGTGTGAGCGCGCCCCGCCTGCCGCACCCTCTCCCTCCGCCTGCCCACCCACGGGCGGTGGTCGTCCCCGATGACTCGTAAGGGCCACGCCGTCGCGCGGCCCGGTCGCCCAGCGGCCACGATCAAGGGGTGGCAGGTCCGGATCCCCCTGGCGCAGCGCCGGCCACGCCACCGACCCGAAACCCGGTCCGGTCGCCGTCCGCCGCCCGCCCCCGACCCACGGAAGCAGCTGTGATCACCACCACGGACCTCACCAAGGTCTACCGCTCCCGCGGCCGCGAGGTGACCGCCCTTGCCGGCGTCGACCTGCACGTCCGCCCCGGCGAGGTCTACGGAGTCGTCGGCACCAGCGGTGCCGGCAAGTCCACCCTCATCCGCTGCGTCAACATGCTGGAGCGCCCCAGCTCCGGCACGGTGACCGTGGACGGCGTCGAGCTCACCGCGCTGTCCGGCGGCGAGAACCGGGCCGGCCGGGAGCTGCGCGAGGCCCGCCGCCGCATCGGCATGGTCTTCCAGCACTTCAACCTGCTCGCCTCCCGTACCGTCCAGCAGAACGTCGAACTCCCGCTGGAGATCATCGGACTGGACCGCACCGAGCGCCGCCGCAAGGCCTCCGAACTGCTCGACCTGGTCGGCCTCGCCGACAAGGCCCGCAGCTACCCCGGCCAGCTCTCCGGCGGCCAGAAGCAGCGCGTCGGCATCGCCCGCGCCCTCGCCGGCGACCCCAAGGTGCTGCTCTCCGACGAGGCCACCTCCGCGCTCGACCCCGAGACCACCCGCTCCATCCTCAAGCTGCTGCGCGACCTCAACCAGCAGCTCGGCCTCACCGTCCTGCTGATCACCCACGAGATGGACGTCATCAAGTCCGTCTGCGACTCCGCCGCCCTGATGCGCGGCGGCCGGGTGGTCGAGTCCGGCGAGCTCACCGACCTGCTCGCCAAGCCGGGCTCCGAGCTCGCCCGCGAGCTCTTCCCGCTCAGCGAGTTCGGCTCCGGCCACCCCGGCGGGACCGTCCTGGAGGTCACCTTCCAGGGTGAAACCTCGGCCGAGCCCTTCGTCTCGCAGCTCGCCCGCACCTACCAGATCGACGTCAACATCCTCGGCGCCGCCGTCGAGACCATCGCCGGCCGCATGGTCGGGCGGATGCGGGTCGAACTCCCCGGCGGCCACCAGGACAACGTGGTGCCGATCGGCTACCTGCGCGAGCAGGGCCTTCAGGTGGACGTGCTCGACGTGAACGGAGCGGTGGCATGACCTGGGACCAGATGCAGGAACTGCTGTGGCCCGCCACCTGGGAGACCTTCCAGATGGTCGCCGTCTCCACCGTCGGCAGCGTGCTGTTCGGACTGCCGCTCGGCGTCCTGCTGGTGCTCACCGCCAAGGGCGGCGCGCTGGAGAGCGTCTTCCTCAACCGGGTGATCGGCACGGTCGTCAACATCGCCCGTTCGCTGCCCTTCCTGGTACTGATGGTCGCGCTGTTCTCCTTCACCAAGCTGATCGCCGGCACCTCCCTCGGCTGGCAGGCCGCCACCGTGCCGCTCACCATCGGCGCCATCCCGTTCTTCGCCCGCCTGGTCGAGACCTCGGTGCGCGAGGTGGACGGCGGCCTGGTCGAGGCCGTCCGGGCCATGGGCGGCAGCACCTGGACCATCGTCCGCAAGACGCTGATCCCGGAGGCCCTGCCCAGCCTGACCGCCTCGCTGACCACCACGGTCATCACGCTGATCAGCTACTCGGCGATGGCCGGCACCGTCGGCGGCGGCGGCCTCGGCAACCTCGCCATCACCTATGGCTACCTGCGCTTCGAGACCACCTTCATGTGGGTCATCGTCGCGGAGCTGGCGATCATCGTCACCGCCATCCAGCTGCTCGGCGACTACGCCGTCCGCCGGCTCGCCAACCGCGGCCGCGGCGGCGGCCGCACCCGGCTGCTCCGCGGCGGCGCGACCCCGGCGGCCACCCCCGACGAGGACCTCGTCGCCCCCTGACTTCCCGCCGTCCGACTCCGGACGCGGCTCCCCGTATCACGCAGAAAGGCACTTTTCGTGCGCAACGCCCTGAAGTTCACCAGCGTCCTCGCCACCGCCGGCATCGCCCTCTCGCTCGCCGCCTGCGGCAGCTCCGGCTCGTCGTCCGGGTCCTCCGACCCGAACGCGGCCCTCACCGTCGCCGCCAGCCCCACGCCGCACTCCCAGATCCTGAAGTTCGTCAAGGACAACCTGGCGGAGAAGGCGGGCCTCAAGCTCAACATCAAGGAGGTCACCGACTACGTGACCCCCAACACCGCGGTGCAGGACGGCTCGGCCGATGCCAACTACTTCCAGCACCTGCCGTACCTGGAGGACTTCAACAAGAAGCACGGCACCGACATCGTCTCCGTCGAGCCGGTGCACCTGGAGCCGCTGGGCGTGTACTCGAAGAAGGTCAAGTCCATCGGCGACATCGCCGACGGCGCCACCATCGGCCTGCCCAACGACGCCACCAACGAGGGCCGCGCGCTCAAGCTGCTCGCCGACAACAAGCTGATCACGCTCAAGGAGGGCGCGGGCACCGCCGCGACCCCGGCCGACGTCACCGGCAACCCGAAGAACCTCAAGTGGAAGGAGCTGGAGGCCGCCCAGCTGCCCCGCTCCATCGGCGACCTCGACGCGGCCGTCATCAACGGCAACTACGCGATCGACGCCGGCCTGAAGCCCGCCACCGACGCGGTGGTCCTGGAGAAGGCCGAGGGCAACCCCTACGCCAACATCCTCGCCGTCAAGAAGGGCAAGGAGAACGACCCGCGGGTCAAGAAGCTCGCCGAGCTGCTCCACTCGCCCGAGGTGAAGAAGTACATCGACGACACCTTCAACGGCTCGGTCATCCCCGCCTTCTGATCCGTCGCGCACCGTTCGACCGGGCCCCCGCCACACCTCGGCGGGGGCCCGGTCGGGCAGTATGCGGGAGTGACACCCTGACAGGCCGAGTTCTGACGTACCGTCGTGCGAGCCGTGCACCGCGTGACACCCGGGTACCGGCGAGGCGTACGGTGTGTCCAGGACCCGGCGAGGAGAGACGGCATGGCAGCGAGCTTCCCCGAGACCGCCATCAGCACCGAACGGCTGCTGCTGCGCCCCCTTGCGGAGGACGACGCCCCCGGCCTGGCCGCCATGATGGCCGACGAACTCGTCCTGGCCTGGACGGACCTGCCGCACCCCTTCACCGAGGAGTACGCCGCCACGCTCGCCCGTACCCTCGCGCCCGGGCACCGGGCCGCCGGCCGCGGCATCGTCTTCGCCGTCGCCGAGCACCTCACCCAGCGCCTGGTCGGCCTGGTCGAACTGCGCAACACCGACTGGCGGCTGCGCTCCACCGAGATCACCTATGTCACCGCGCCCTGGGGCCGCGGCGAGGGCTACGCGCCGGAGGCCGTCCTCGGCGTCGCCCAGTGGCTCTTCGAGGACCGCGGTTTCCTGCGCCTGGAGATGCGCACCGCCGCCGGGAACACCGCCGCCCAGCAGGTCGCCCAGAAGATCGGCGGCATCAGCGAGGGCGTCCTGCGCAGCGCCTGGATAGTGCGCGGCGACGGGCTCCGGGCCGGAGGGGAGAGCCGCAGCGACCTCATCCTGTGGAGCCTGCTCCCCGAGGACATGGAGACCGAGCCCGCCGACGTCACGGTCTGGCCCGGCGACCACCACTACGTGCTCCGCGACTGACTGCCCCGTCCACCGGACGCGACCGGTGGCGGACATGTGTACGAGATGTCGGCGCCGAGGGGATCACACCCGGTAGCCTCTGCTCCGGCGCCGTACACGGGCGCGGGATGTCGGCGTACCAAGGCGAGGGAGAACAGCCGCAGATGGCTGACCGGATCACGGTCATCGGGTGGGACGGCACACCGCTGACCGAGGCCGCCGGCGCGGCCCTCGCCGCGGCGACCCTGGTGGCCGGCGCACCCTACCAACTCAACGCCCTCCCGGTGCCACCCGCCGCCGAACGGCTGGCCCTCGGCAGCGTCCAGCTGGCCGCCCGCAGGATCGCCGAGCACCGCGGCGCCGCCGTCGTCGTCGCCGAGGGCGACCCGGGCTTCTTCGGCGTCGTCCGCACCCTGCGCCGGCCCGAGTACGGCCTCGAACTCGAAGTGCTGCCCGCCGTCTCCTCGGTGGCCGTCGCCTTCGCCCGGGCCGGCATGCCCTGGGAGGACGCCCAGGTGGTCAGCGCCCACGGCGGACGACTGCGCCGCGCCGCCAACATCTGCCGGGCCAACCCGAAGGTGGCGGTCCTCACCGCCCCGGGCGCCGGGCCCAGCGAACTCGCGCTGATGCTGCGTGGGGTGCACCGGACCTTCGTCGTCTGCGAGGCCCTCGGCACCCCCGACGAGGACGTCACGGTGCTCACCTCGGACCGGGTCGCGGACCACATCTGGCGCGACCCGAACGTGGTACTGGTCATCGGCGGCCACAGTGGCGGCCCGCAGTCGGGCGCGCCCGGTGAGGCGGCCGGCTGGCTGGCCGGGCGTCCGGTCGGCTTCCCCGGCGCGGACCGCGGCTGGGCACTCCCCGGCGATGCCTACGCGGGCGCCGGGCGTGCGGAGGACGAGCCCGGCGCGTCGGAGGCGCTCCCCGCGCAGGTGCGTGCGCTGGTGCTGGCCCGGCTGGGCGCGCGCCCCGGCGACCTGGTCTGGTCCGTGGGCGCGGGCAGCGGAGCCCTCGCCGTCGAGGCCGCCCGCTTCGGCGCGGCGGTGGTCGCGGTCGAGTCCGACCGTTCGGCCTGCGCCCGGCTGGCCGTCAACGCCCGCCGCTACGGCGTCGAGGTGGAGACCGTCCACGGCCGTGGCCCCGAGGTGCTCGGCGGTCTGCCGGAGCCGGACGCGGCGGTCGTCGAATCCGGCGGTTCCGAGGTGGTGCGCGCCGTCCTGGCCCGCCGGCCCGAGCGGTTCGTCGCGGTGGCCCGCACGCTCGCGGAGGCGGAGGAGATCCGCCGGGCCATCGCCGAGGCCGGCTACCGGGCGGACGGCGCGCTGCTCCAGTCCACGCCCCTGCGGACGGACGGGAGCGGTGGCGGGCTGCGGTTCGGGGCGGGGGAGCCGGGCGTGCTCCTGCTCTGGGGTGAGCAGATCGTGTGAAGGCGAAGTGCCGCCGCCCGTGGTCCCGAAGGCGCCCGGCGGTGATCCAGGTCGCATCCGGACACCGATTCGAGAGGTGACACCGCCGGGCCGGTAGTGTGGCGTCCTGGGCGGCTGTGGCGGCCGGTGACCTGCCCGATCCGGTCGGTTTGTCGCCTTTTTGACGTGGTGCAACCCGGTGTGGCTCGGAGTGTGGGCAATTCGACGGGCCGCGTGCCGGACCGGGAGAATGCCGTAGGGTCCGGTGCGGACGTGCCGGTTGCCCCGGGTTGTCGTTGTTTCAGATGGCGCGCCGCTCCTCGTGGGTGGTGCGTGGGCCGGGGTGCCGCAGCGCGCCGGAAGTAGGACTTCGGCCGCAGCGCCTCGGCGCGGCGGCCGTGTGTGGTTGAGGGGCGGGTCGGTGCAGGCCCGGCCCGTGCGGATGGGCGCTGCGGTCGGTGATCGCGTCGCCAAGGGCGCGGCAGCGGCCTGGAAGGAGCTTTGACATGACCGATGGCGGCCACGTCCCGAACGAGGGACTGCCGGAGCACCTGCTCGCCGGGCCCGCCCCGCTCGGCGGCCCGGAGGGCGTCGCGGTACCCGTCGCACCCGTCCAGGGCGTCGCGATGGACGGCGGTGCGGTCCCGAACCCCGCGGTGCCGGGGGCGGGCGGGATCCCGCCGCAGGGCGTCCACGGGCAGGGGCTGCCGCAGGGCGTGCCCGGCCACGGCACTCCGGCCGTCGGTGCGCCCGGCGGGGGCTGGGCCGTCGACCCGGGTGCCCCGCGCCCGGCCTTCCACTTCCTCGACCAGCCCGACCAGCCGGACCCGCTCGACGACGAGGACGATGTGCTGCTGATGCCCGGTCCGCAGGGCTCCTGGGGCGAGCCGCCCGTCCCCGCCGACCAGCTGGCGTACGGCGCCGAGGAGCAGACCGGGGCCGCCGTGCCCGGCACTCCGGTCGAGCCGTCCTGGCCGCCGCTGGACCCGCCGCTGCTGGGCGCCGCCGACCCGGCCGCCCTGCACGCGCAGGCCCAGTCGTACGTCCAGGCGCAGCCCCAGACACAGACGCAGGGACAGCCGGTCCAGGCACAGGGTCAGCCGCATGGCCAGCCGCCGGTCCAGGCGCAGGGATCGGAGCCGCTGACGGTGGCTCAGGCGCCGCGACGCCCGCTGCACGCCGGCCCGCCGATCCCGGACCCGTCGCTGATGACCGGCCACGTCCCGGTCCGCTCGCTCGCCGACCGCGGCCCCTCGCAGGGGGCGACGCCCGCGCACGGCATTCCCGTCGTGGTCGGCCCGCAGCCGGAGCCGCAGGCCGCGGTGCCCGCTCAGGGCTTCGCGCCGCAGGCCGCGCCGGCCGGGTCGGCGCAGCCGGGTGTGCCGGTTCAGAACGTCCAGCAGGTGCCGGAGGCCGAGCCCGCCGCCCCGGTGGCCCCGCAGGCCGCCGTCGCCGCCCCGGTGGCGGACGCCACCGCGCAGCCCGTCGCCGAGCCGACCGCCGAGCCGGTCACCGAGCCGGTCACCGAGGCCCCCGCCGTCGCGCAGGACACCGCCGAGGCCCCCGCCGCCGAGCAGGTCCCCGCGCCCGGTGCCGCCGAGGCCGGGGCCGCGACCGTGCCCGCCGAGCAGGCCGTCCCCGCCGTGGCCGCCGAGGAGCAGCCCGCCCCGGCCGGCCAGCCCCGCCGCATCTCCGCCTTCCTCGCCGCCCCCACCCCGCACGGCCTCCCGCAGGTCGAGGCGGTCGAGCCCGCTCCGGTGGTCGCGGAGACGACCGCCCAGCAGCCCGCCCCCATAGCGGTCGCCGAGCAGGGTGACGCACCGGCCGCCGAGGTGGCACACCCTGCCGAGGTGGCACAACACGCCGCGTCGGCGCAGGCTGCCACGGAGCCGGAGCAGGCCGCCCCGGCGGACACCGCCACCGAGGCACAGCCTGCCGCCCCGGCCCCCGAGGCGGTCGAGGCCGGCGAGACCGCTGAGACCGTCGAGACCACGGAGACGGCGGTCGCCGCCGAGACCCAGCAGGCTGCCGAGACCGCCGCCGGCACCGGTGAGATGCCCTCCGGGCAGGCCGTCGTGGCCCCGTCGGCCGAGCAGCCGCAGGAGGCCACCCCGGTCGAGGCCGGACCCGCCGAGCCGGCCACCGCCGAGGTCCCCCCGGCCGCCGAGCCCGCCGTGACCGAGCCCGCCGCCGAAACCGAGCCCGGGGCCGAGGCCGTGGCGGAGGCCGAGCCCGCCGTCGCGCAGGACGCCGCCGAGGAACCCGCTCCGGGTCAGGACGCCGCCGAGGAGCCCGTCGCCGAGACGGCCCCCGAGGCCGGGCCCCAGCCCGAGGCCGGCCCCGGGGCCGAGCCCGCCGCCGCACCGGACACCGCCGCCGCGCAGGACGCCACCGAGGACCCCGCCCCCGGGCAGGACCCCGCACCCGACCCGGTCGCCGAGCCCGCCGCGGAGGAGCCCGCCGCGGAGGAGCCCGTCACCGCCGAGCCCGTCGCCGAGGAGCCCGCTCCCGAGGAGCCCGCCGAGCCCCGCGGCCCGGCCGCCCCCGGCTACGACGAGGCCGGCCGCGAGGCCGTCCACCAGGTCATCCGCGAGCGCCGCGACGTCCGCAACGGCTTCCGCCCCGACCCGATCCCGCACGAGGTGCTGATCCGGGTCCTGGAGGCCGCCCACACCGCGCCCAGCGTCGGCTACTCCCAGCCGTGGGACTTCGTGGTGATCCGCTCGGCCAAGACCCGCCGCAAGATGCACGAACTGGCCGAGCGCCAGCGCGAGGCGTACGCGGACTCGCTCCCCAAGGGCCGGGCCAAGCAGTTCAAGGAAATCAAGATCGAGGCCATCCTCGAAACGCCCGTCAACATCGTGGTCACCGCCGACCGCACCCGCGGCGGCCGCCACACCCTGGGCCGGCACACCCAGCCCCAGATGGCGCCGTACTCGGCCGCCCTCGCGGTCGAGAACCTCTGGCTGGCCGCCCGGGCCGAGGGCCTCGGCGTCGGCTGGGTGAGCTTCTTCGACGAGGACGAGATGGTCCGGGAGCTCGGCCTGCCCGAGCACCTGGAGGTCGTCGCCTACCTCTGCGTCGGCTACGTCGACGCCTTCCCGGACGAGCCCGAGCTCCAGCAGCAGGGCTGGGCCAGGAAGCGCCCGCTGTCCTGGGTCGTCCACGAGGAGCAGTACGGCAACCGCGCGCTGCCGGGCGAGGAGCCGCACGGCCTGCTGTCCGAGACCCTGCGGGGCATCCGCCCGCTGGACGCCAAGGCGCTCGGCGAGTCCTGGGACCGCCAGAAGCGGATGACCAAGCCGGCCGGTTCCCTCGGCATGCTGGAGATCATCTCCGCGCAGCTGAGCGGTCTTTCCCGCAAGTGCCCGCCGCCGGTCCCCGAGCCCGCCTGCGTGGCGATCTTCGCGGGTGACCACGGCGTCCACGCCCAGGGCGTCAGCCCCTGGCCGCAGGAGGTCACCGTCCAGATGGTCGGCAACTTCCTGGCCGGGGGAGCGGTGATCAACTCCTTCGCCAAGCAGATCGGCACCGAGGTCTGCGTGGTGGACGTCGGCGTCGCCGCCGAGCTGCCGGACGCCGTCCAGCAGGGCCGTACCACCGGCCTGCTGCCGCGCAAGGTCAGGCCCGGCACCGACGACATGACCCAGGGTCCGGCGATGAGCCGCGAGGAGGCCCTCAAGGCCATCGAGGTCGGCATCGAGACCGCCCGCGACCTGGTCGCCGCCGGGAACAAGGCGCTGGTCACCGGCGACATGGGCATCGCCAACACCACCGCCTCCGCCGCCCTGATCTCGGTCTTCACCGGCCTGGACCCGGCCGAGGTCACCGGCCGCGGCACCGGCATCGACGACGAGACGCACGCCCGCAAGGTCGAGGTCGTCCGCGCCGCGCTCGCCCTGCACGAGCCCGACCCGGCGGACCCGATCGGTGTCCTCGCCGCCGTCGGCGGCCTGGAGCACGCGGCCATCGCGGGCTTCCTGCTCGGCGCCGCCTCGCTGCGCACCCCGGTCGTCCTGGACGGCGTCATCGCCGGCTCGGCCGCGCTCGTCGCCAAGGCGATCGCCCCCGAGGTGCTCGCCGCCTGCATCGCCGGCCACCGCTCCGCCGAGCCCGGCCACCAGGCCGCGCTGGCCAAGCTCGGTCTGCGCCCGCTGATCGACCTCGACCTGCGGCTCGGTGAGGGCACCGGCGCCCTGCTGGCCCTGCCGCTGGTGCAGAGCGCGGCCCGGGCGATGCACGATGTAGCCACCTTCGACTCCGCCGGGGTCACCGAGAAGGCCTGACGCCGCCCGCACCGCCGCGCGTACCGGCGCACCCCCGGGCCGGTACGCGCGGCGGTGCCGTCGTACCCCCACCTGTCCGTCCCCGATCCAGGAGTTCCGCCGATGACCGCGCCCAACCCGCACCCGAGCACCGAGGGACGTACCCCGTACCCGGTCGGCCTGCTGCTCGCCGGCCGCCGCGTGGTCGTGGTCGGCGGCGGCCAGGTCGCTCAGCGGCGGCTGCCGGCGCTGATCGCCACGGGCGCGGAGCTGCACCTGGTGTCGCCGACCACCACGCCGGCCGTCCAGGCCATGGCCGACGCCGGTGAGCTGACCTGGCACGCCCGCCCGTACCAGGACGGCGATCTCGCCGACACCTGGTACGCGCTGGTCGCCACCGCCGACCCGGCCGTCAACGCCGCGGTCAGCGCCGAGGCCGAGCGCGAGCGGGTGTTCTGCGCCCGCAGCGACGACGCGTCGGCCGCCACCGCCTGGACCCCGGCCAGCGGCCGCGACGCGGGCGTCACCGTCGCCGTCCTCACCGGGGACCCGCGGCACTCCGCGGCCCTGCGCGACTCGATCGTGGACGGCCTGCGGGACGGCTCGCTGGCCGCCCGCCGGTTCCGCTCGCACGGCGCTGGGGGTACCTCCAGGCCGTCAGGCCGGGGGAGCGTCGCCCTGGTCGGCGGCGGCCCGGGCGACCCCGATCTGATCACCGTGCGCGGCCGCCGCCTGCTGGCCGCCGCGGACGTGGTGGTCACCGACCGCCTCGCCCCGCGCGAGCTGCTGGCCGAGCTGCCGGAGCACGTCGAGGTGATCGACGCGTCCAAGATCCCGTACGGGCGGTTCATGGCCCAGGAGGCGATCAACCGGACGCTCGTCGAGCACGCCAAGGCGGGCAAGTTCGTGGTCCGGCTCAAGGGCGGCGACCCGTACGTGTTCGGGCGCGGCGGCGAGGAGCTGCTCGCCTGCGCCGAGGCCGGGCTGCCGGTCACCGTGGTCCCGGGGATCTCCAGCTCGATCAGTGTCCCGGCGGCCGTCGGCGTGCCGGTCACCCACCGCGGCATGACGCACGAGTTCACGGTGATGTCGGGCCACGTCGGTCCCTCCGACCCGCGCTCGCTGGTCAACTGGGAGGCCGCCGCGCGGATGAGCGGCACCCTGGTGCTGCTGATGGCGGTGGACAAGATCGGCGAGATCGCCGCCCGGCTGGTCGAGTGCGGCCGCCCCGCCGACACTCCGGTCGCCGTCGTCCAGGAGGGCACCACGGCCGCGCAGCGCCGCGTGGACGCGACCCTCGGCACCGTCGCCGCCACCGTCGAGGCCGAGCGGATCAAGCCCCCCGCCGTGATCGTCGTCGGCGACGTCGTCAACGTGCTGGCCCCCGGCCTGCGTCTCTGACACCGGCGCGGCGCGCCGGGCGAACACCCCGTTCGCCCGGCGCACCGCCTACTCCAGCGGCTGCTCCGTCCAGATCACCTTCCCCGTCCCCGTGTACCGGGTGCCCCAGCGGTCGGCGAACTGGGCGACCAGGAAGAGCCCGCGCCCGCCCTCGTCCGTGGTGGCCGCGTACTTCAGATGCGGCGAGGTGTTGCTGGTGTCGGACACCTCGCAGATCAGCGCCCGGTCGCGGAGCAGGCGTACCCGGATCGGCCCGGTCCCGTAACGGATCGCGTTGGTCACCAGCTCGCTCAGGATCAGCTCGGTGACGAACGCCGCCTCCTCCAGCCCCCACCCGGTCAGCCGCTCCGCGACCGCCGCCCGGACCTCGCCCACCGCGGCCGGGTCGGACGGCACCTCCCACTCCGCGACCTGGTCGGGCGCCAGCACCCTGGTCCGTGCCACCAGCAGCGCGATGTCGTCCTGCGGATGCGCCGGCAGCATCGTCTGCAGCACGTCCGCGCAGGTCTGCTCCGGCGTCCGGTCCGGCCCGCTCAGCGCCGTCCGGAGCAGCTCCAGCCCGACGTCGATGTCCCGCTCGCGGTCCTCGACCAGCCCGTCGGTGTAGAGCACCAGCCGGCTGCCCTCCGCCACCTCCAGCTGGGTGGTCTCGAACGGCATCGACGCCAGCCCCAGCGGCGGCCCGGTCGACAGCTCGGGGAAGTCCACCCGCCCGTCCGGGCCGACCAGCGCCGGCGGCAGATGCCCCGCGCTGGCCAGCGTGCACCGCCGCGACACCGGATCGTAGATCGCGTACAGGCAGGTCGCGCCGGTCACCGCCGCCCCGGTCCCCGACTCCTCCTGGTCGATCCGGTTCACCAGGTCGTCCAGGTGCCCCAGCAGCTCGTCCGGCGGCAGGTCCAGCGTCGAGAAGTTGTGGATCGCCGTCCGCAGCCGGCCCATCGTCGCCGCCGCGTGCAGCCCGTGCCCCACCACGTCCCCGACCACCAGCGCCACCCGGGCCCCCGGCAGCGGGATCACGTCGAACCAGTCCCCGCCCACCCCCGCCTGCGCCGGCAGATACCGGTGCGCGATCTCCAGCGCGTTCTGGTCCGGCAGGGTGCGCGGCAGCAGACTGTGCTGCAGGGTCACGGCCATCGCGTGTTCCCGGGTGTACCGGCGCGCGTTGTCGATACAGACCGCCGCGTGCGCGACCAGCTCCTCGGCCAGCGCCAGATCGTCCTCCTCGAACGGCTCCGTGCGGTCCGCCCGCCAGAACCGCGCCACCCCCAGCAGAGCCCCGCGCGCCCGCAGCGGCACCCGGACCAGCGAGTGCACCCCGTACGCCAGCACCTGCGCGGACCGCTCCGGATCCTGCTCCCGCCACTCGTGCGCCTCCGCCAGCCGCGGCTCCACCCCCGGCAGCCCGCTGTTCAGCGCTCCCGCCAGTGGTGCCGACGGCACCACGTTCAGCACCGTGCCCACCGGATAGAACGGCGCGTCGTCCCGGACGCCGCTCAGCGCCGCCCGGCGCATCCGCCCCAGCGCCGGCCCCGGCGGCGGCTCCTCGCCCTCCAGCACCTGCTCGGCGAGGTCCACCGTGACGAAGTCCGCGAACCGCGGCACCGCCACCTGCGCCAGCTCCTCCGCCGTCCGCGTCACATCCAGCGAACTGCCCACCGCCACCCCGGCGTCGTACAGCAGCCGCAGCCGCTGCTGCGCCACGTCGGCCCGCCCGGAGAGCGCCAGCAGCTCGGTCGAGTCGCGCAGCGTGGCGACGCAGCCGGGCGGGCCGCCGTCGCGGTCGGTCAGCCGGATGTTCACCGCCAGCAGCCGCTCACCGGCCAGCACCACCTCGTCGCTGACCGGCCGGTTCGCGGTCAGCAGCTCCTCGGGTGCCCGGTCCAGCCCCAGCTCGGTCACCGGCCGGCCCTCGGCGTCCGGCGGCAGGTCCAGCAGCCTGCGCGCCTCGTCGTTGCAGAGCAGCAGCCGGCCGTCACCGCCGACGATCAGCACGCCCTCGCGCACCGCGTGCAGCACCGCCGCGTGGTGCTCGTACATCCGGGTCATCTCGGCCGGACCGAGCCCGTGCGTCTGCCGCCGCAGCCGCCGGCTGATCAGCGCCGTCCCGCAGGTGGCCAGCCCGACCGTGACCACAGCGGCCGCCAGCACCAGCGGCAGCTGCCGCTCGCTCGCGCTGCTCACGCTGGCGATCGTGATCCCGGCGGACACCAGCCCGACCACCGTGTGGTTCTGCCCGTAGACCGGTACCACCGCCTGGATCAGCGGCCCGAGCGAGTCGTTGACCTTCTCGGTGACCACCTGCCCGTGCACCGCGGGCTCGAAGGTGCCGTTGAACATCCCGCCGATCAGGTTCGGGTTCGGGTGCGTGTAGCGGACGCCGGAGAGGTTCAGCACGACGATGAAGGACACGTCGGAGGCCGTCCGGGCGGCCTCCGCCGACGGTTGCAGGACGGCCGTGGGATCGGGGCCGACCAGCGCGGCGGCCACGCCGGGGGAGTTGGCGAAGGTCTGGGCCACCGCCACCGACCGGTTGCGGGCCTCGTCCGTGGCGTTGTTGCGCGACTGCACGACCAGCGCCAGCGCCGCGGCGATCACCAGCAGCACCACCACGAACACCTGGAGCGCGAACACCTGCCTGGCCAGCGACCGACGCTTCGGTGAGCGCGAACGGGCCGCCGACGGCTGTGCTGGCCGACCGTGTGGGCCCCCACCGGCGGAGCCGGTGGCACCGGCGGAACGGGAGGATACGGCGGAACCGGAAGTGCCAGAGGCCGACGGAGCCCATGATCGACCCGGAAATCGGGCCATACGCCATCCTCGCACTCCCGCCGCCGTCGGGCCAAGGCCAGCCGGTCCGGCCGTACGCCCGTTTGGTCTTCTCCTCCCGGGCTTGGCAAGATCGCAGGGTGTCCGAACCCAGCACCGTCACCGACCCCGCCGACCCGCGCCTCGGCGACTACACCGGCCTGACCGACGTCGAACTGCGCCGCCGACGCGAACCCGCCGAAGGCCTGTTCATCGCCGAGGGCGAGAAGGTCATCCGCCGGGCCCTCGCCGCCGGCTACCGGATGCGGTCGATGCTGCTCACGGCCAAGTGGCTGGACGTGATGGCGGACGTCATCGCCGAGGCCGACGCCCCCGTCCACGTCGTCGAACCCGCCCTGGCCGAGGCCGTCACCGGTTACCACGTCCACCGCGGCGCGCTCGCCTCGATGGAACGGAAGCCGCTGCCGGACGCCGCCGCGCTGCTGGCCGGTGCCCGCCGGGTGGCCGTCCTGGAGGGGCTGGTCGACCACACCAACCTGGGCGCGATCTTCCGCAGCGCCGCCGCGCTCGGCATGGACGCCGTCCTGCTCTCGCCCGACTGCGCCGACCCGCTCTACCGGCGCGCGGTCAAGGTCTCCATGGGTGCGGTCTTCGCCGTCCCCTACGCCCGGCTGGAGCCCTGGCCAGCTGCCCTGGGGACGGTCCGTGCCGCCGGCTTCGACCTGCTGGCCCTCACCCCCGCCGACACCGCCGTCGACCTCGCCGCCCTGGCCCCGCACCGCCTCGCCAAGGCCGCCCTGCTGCTCGGTGCCGAAGGGGACGGACTCACCCCGCAGGCCCTCGCCGCGGCCGACCGTCCGGTCCGCATCCCGATGTCCCACGGCATCGACTCGCTCAATGTGGGCGCCGCCGCGGCCGTGGCCTTCTACGCCGTCACCGCCGCCTCCTGAACCGGGCGGCGCCCCCGTCCGTGCCGTCAGCCCGTCGGAGAGGTCGGCGGCGCGGGGGCCGCGGCGGGCGGCGCGACCGAGCTGAGGCCGGTGCCGCCGGAAGCGCCCGCGCCGGGCCAGGACTCCTCGATGGTGCCGTCGCCCCGCACGGTGTACCGGGTGGACGTGACCGCACCGGTCTGGGTGACCCGCTCCTCGCGGACCAGCGCACCGTTGTCGAGCCGCCAGGTCGCCGTCGACTGCGGATCCGCGGCCGAGGAACGGGAGGCAAGCGGGACGGGCGTGTCCCCGTTGAAGGAGAACAGCTGGACCAGGTCCACCGGCACCGAGCCCTCCGCCCGGCGCAGCACCACCAGCGTCGCCGGGGCGCCCTTGTACCGGGCCGGCAGTACGGCGCTCAGCACGACCTGCGGCCCCGTCGTCCCCACCGAGCGGCCGTCACGCAGCGCGATCCCGGGGCCGCCCGCCGGATCGGGGTAGCCGCGGTTCGGCCAGTCCACCACCGGTCCCGCGCCCTGCGCGGGCCCCAGCGCACCCTCACCCGTCGCGCCGCCGTGCGCCGCCGCCGCGAACGGCGTCGCGCCGTCCGCCGACAGCCCGGCCGCCGAAGGCGTCACCGGAGCGCCCGGCGGCTGGACCGGCGCGGTGCTCACCGTCCGGCCGCCCGCCGGGCCGAGGCCCCGGTTGCTCCGGTTCTCGCAGCCCTGCGCCGCCGCGATGGCCAGCGCCACCCCCACCGTCACGGTGACGAACACCACCAGCCGCTGGCGCAGCAGCCGCTGCCGCGACGTGGCGGGCCGTCCGCCGGGCACGGGCGTGTGCTGCCGGTCCCCGGACCGCCCGCGTGGCCGGTCGGGCCGCTGCTCCCGCTCGCGTTCCCGGGCGGCCGCGGGGCCGGGGCCGCCGGGCCCTGCGGGGCGGACGGGCGGCGGGGTCTGCTGGCGCTCGCGCATCGGCCGGGTGGTCTGGAGCGATTCGGGCCGGGGCAGCGGCGCGGTGGCCTGCTGCCCCTGCGGGTGCCGCTGCGGCCCGGCCGGATGGGCCGCGGGCTGGCCGACCGGGCGGCCGACGGCCCCTGCCCGGGCCCGCGCGGCGGCAGGGTCCGGCGAGCGCCCGGGCGCGGGCACACCACGCGGTGGGGCGGCGGGCGGCGCCGGTACGGTGGCCCCGGTGGGAGCCGCGGGCCCCGGCCGGGCCCCGGGCCGCCCGGCGGGGCGCGCGGGACCTCCCGAGGCCGTGCCACCCACGGTCGTGCCGCGCGCCGCCAGTTCGCTCAGCCGCTCGTGCAGGGCCGCCGCGCCCGGCCGCTCGGCGGGCTCCTTCGCCAGACACGCCCCGATCAGGGGCGCCAGCGGCGGCGGTACGGCCGACAGGTCCGGCTCCTCGTGCACGACCCGGTACAGCATCACCTCGGAGGAGGCCCCCGAGCCGAACGGGGTGTCCCCGGTGAGCGCGTACGCCAGCGTCGCCCCGAACGCGAAGACGTCCGTGGCGGGTGTCACGGCGGCGCCGCGGACCTGCTCGGGCGCGAGGAAGCCGGGGGAGCCGACCGCCGTGCCGACGTGGGTGAGCGTGCTGGCGCCGCGCGACCAGGCGATGCCGAAGTCGATGATCCGCGGCCCCCGGGGCGAGAGCAGGATGTTGGACGGTTTGAGATCCCGGTGCACCACCCCGGCCTCGTGCACCTTGACCAGCCCGTCGGCCAGGGCGGCCCCGATCCTGGCCGCCTCCGGCCAGCTCAGCGGCCCCTCGTCGCCGACCCGCTTGTACAGCGAGGGGCCGGGGACATAGGCGGTGGCCAGCCAGGGGCGGTCCGCCTCGATGTCCGAGCCCACCACCCGCGCCGTACAGCCGCCCCGGATCTTGGAGGCGGCGGAGATCTCGCGGGCGAAGCGGGTCCGGAACTCCAGGTCCTCGGCCAGCTCGGCCCGGATGAGCTTGAGGGCGACCCGCTGGCCGCGGCGGTCGGAGCCGAGGTAGACCACGCCCATCCCGCCGGCTCCCAGCCGTCGGTGCAGGCGGTACGGCCCGACGATGCGGGGGTCCTCACGCCTCAGCCGCATCATCGCCATCTTCGTTCCCCGTCAGCCCGTGGATGAGGCCCCGTCGGTTGGGGCATCGTCAGTTCCTGTCTGGCACAGCTTACGGACTGCCCGTTGCGGTGTGCTGATACGCAACACCTCAACCCTCGGTGCGATTGTCCGATCTAGCACTGACATCAAGGTCACCAGACCTGCGGAGCGCTTCTCGGGGTCGCCTCTCAGGGTTCCCCCGGGGGTGCGGTCGAGCCCGTCTCCCCCTGCGGTAGTAGTCCCGGAGGACGCGCGTCATCCTCCGGGATGCCCGGCGAACAGTACGACGGCATGACGACCTACCACCCCCTCGCGCCATAGCGTTGTCCTCAGCGGTGGACGGGGCACTCGTCCCCCGAGGTAAGCCGTCCACCGCGCCAACATCGACCGACCGGTACAGCAGAGCACGAATCAGGAGTGAGGGCATGGCAGCGCAGCTCACGGGATCCCCCCGCCGCCGGCGACCGGCCTTCACCCAGCGCTCCGCCGACCAGACCAGGCACCCGGCGGTCGCCCTGGCCATGGCCCTGCCCTGCGCCGTCCTGCTGGTCGCGCTCTTCGGCGGCTGGGAGCAGATGGCGAACCAGGCCCAGGCCGTCGCCGAGCTGATCGGTCACTGACCGATCGGTCACTGAGACCGGCCGGCTGCCACAGCCGGCCACTGAACGGGCACCGATCCCCTGGGGACGGGGAGCGGTGCCGCCGGGGAGGCCGTGCCCGCGATGACCGCGGACGGGCGATAGCGGTGCGCAGAGCACCCCGGCAGGCGGAGATGCCGCGTACGGACGTCGGTGAGGTCGACCGTACGCGGCTCTTCTGCATGCCCGGAACCCCCGGATGCCCTGGGGCGCCTGAGCCGAGGCGCCGGGCCCTGAAGGGAACGACAAAAGGCCGGAGCCGTGATCCTCACGGATCACGGCCCCGGCCGTTACTGTGCGCGATACTGGGATTGAACCAGTGACCCCTACCGTGTCAAGGTAGTGCTCTCCCGCTGAGCTAATCGCGCCTGGTGTGGCGGTCCTGCAGCAGACCCCGAAGGGCCCGACGTGCGCGATACTGGGATTGAACCAGTGACCCCTACCGTGTCAAGGTAGTGCTCTCCCGCTGAGCTAATCGCGCCTGGTGTGGCGGTCCTGCAGCAGAC
>NZ_JBFBIL010000043.1:59595-72320 GCF_040685575.1 Kitasatospora sp. NPDC088351
GACCCCGAAGGGCCCGACGTGCGCGATACTGGGATTGAACCAGTGACCCCTACCGTGTCAAGGTAGTGCTCTCCCGCTGAGCTAATCGCGCGGGGAGGTTCTTCCGGCAGAACCGGTCGATCCTCTTGGAGGTGGAGACGGGATTTGAACCCGTGTAGACGGCTTTGCAGGCCGTTGCCTCGCCTCTCGGCCACTCCACCAGGCAACACTCGAAGAACGATCTTACACTGTTCTCCATCGAGCGGACGACGAGATTCGAACTCGCGACCCTCACCTTGGCAAGGTGATGCTCTACCAACTGAGCCACGTCCGCCTGTCTCCCGGGATCTTCACCGCTTTTCTTCGGCTGCGCTCCCTGGCGACGTGTTGAACTCTAGCGGATTCCCGGGCCAGCTAAAAATCCGTTCCCGCAGCGTGCCGAGGGGGTGTCCCTCGAGTGCCGTTCCGTCAGCCGCTCCGGAGGGCCGTCGCGCCCCGTCGGCGGCGAAGCCGGACGATCATCCGCAGGCCATCCGTCGCACACCCGCGCGATGCCCGCGCCTGCTCACGACCCCGGCGCGCACCCCCGACCTACACTTCAGGCACCGCAGCCCCGCCACCCGTGCAGGAGAACCGTGTCCGGCCCCATCGCCCCCCTCACCCCGCTCGCCCGTTTCGGGGGCCGCCTCGCCACCGGGCTGCGCGACGTCACCTCGGATCCGGCCGCGCTGGACTCCACCGGCTACTGGGCCGTCGCCCACGACTTCGAGGGCCGGCTCACCTGCGCCCGCTTCGACGACGTCCGCCCCGCCCCCGCGCCCCCGGCCGTCGCCGGCTGGCTCGGCCCGGCCGCCGGCACCTGGCACAGCTCCCTCGACCGCGCCGCCTACACCGCGGGGGTCCGCCGGATCCGCGAGCACATCGCCGCCGGCGAGGTCTACCAGGCCAACCTCTGCCGCGTCCTCTCCGCGCCACTGCCCGACCCGGCCCGCTCCGACGTCGACGCCCTGACAGGTCTGCTCGCCCACGGCAACCCGGCCCCCTATGCCGGAACGATCCGGCTCCCGCAGCACGGCGTCGAGATCGCCACCGCCTCACCCGAGCTCTATCTGCGCCGCGACGGCCATACCGTCTCCTCCGGCCCGATCAAGGGCACCGGCCGCACCGAGGACGACCTGCTGGAGAAGGACCACGCCGAGAACGTGATGATCGTCGACCTGGTCCGCAACGACCTCGGCCGGGTCTGCCGGACCGGCACCGTCACCGTCCCCGATCTCTGCGCCGTCGAGAAGCACCCCGGCCTGGTCCACCTGGTCTCCACCGTCCAGGGCACCCTGCGCGCCGACGCGGGCTGGCCCGCCCTCCTCGACGCCACCTTCCCGCCCGGCTCCGTCACCGGCGCGCCCAAGTCCAGCGCGCTCCGGATCATCGACGCCCTGGAGACCGCCCCGCGCGGCCCCTACTGCGGGGCCGTCGGCTGGGTGGACGCGGACCGGGGCGAAGCCGAACTCGCGGTCGGCATCCGCACCTTCTGGATCGACCGCACCGACCCCGGCACCCCCCTCCTGCGCTTCGGCACCGGCGCCGGCATCACCTGGGGCTCCGACCCCGAGCGCGAGTGGGCGGAAACCGAACTGAAGGCCGCCCGCCTGGTCGCGATAGCGTCGGGCACCGAAACCGACTGAAGCGGGGCGAACGCCAGGAGCCGAACGGGAACCCCCGGCCCCGGCGCAGCGCTCCGCACAAGCGCCCTGAGGAGCACCCCTCGATGCAGAACCCCACCAAGAGCTGGGTCAACGGGTCACTCGTCGACTCGGCCGACGCCGCCGTGTCCGTCCTCGACCACGGACTCACCACCGGCGACGGGGTCTTCGAGACCATGAAGGCCGTCGACGGCCGGGCCTTCGCCCTCACCCGCCACCTCGACCGGCTCACCCGCTCCGCCCGCGGCCTCGGACTGCCCGACCCCGGCCACGACCTGGTCCGCGAGGCCTGCGCCCAGGTCCTCGCCGCCAACCCCGTGCCGCTCGGTCGCCTGCGTGTCACCTACACCGGCGGCCCGGCCCCGCTCGGCTCCGAGCGCGGCGACGACACCCCCACCCTGGTCGTCGCCCTCTCCGCCGCCGGCCGCCGCCCCGACACCACCGCCGTCGCCACCGTCCCGTGGCGCCGCAACGAGCACAGCGCCGTCGCCGGCCTCAAGACCACCTCCTACGCCGAGAACGTCGTCGCCCTCGCCGCCGCCCACCGCGCCCACGCCTCCGAGGCCCTCTTCGCCAACACCGCGGGACGGCTCTGCGAGGGCACCGGCTCCAACGTCTTCGTCGTGATCGACGGACGCCTGCTCACCCCCGCCCTGGCCTCCGGCTGCCTGGCCGGCATCACCCGCCGGCTGGTCATCGACTGGTCCGGCGCCGAGGAGGCCGACCTGCCGTTCAGCGCACTCCAGGACGCCGAGGAGATCTTCCTCACCTCCACCCTGCGCGACGTTCAGGCCGTCACCCGCGTCGACGACCGTGAACTCGCCGGACCCGGCCCCGTCACCGCCAAGGCCATGGCCGTCTTCACCGAGCGCAGCGGCGACGACCTCGACCCGTGAGCCCCACCCCGCGCCCGGGCACGGATAGAACCCCCGGACGGTGGGGAGGGAGCACCACATGACCACCACGCTGCGCCCCGAGGGCCCGGAAACACCCACCGCCGAAGGCGGCCGAACCAGACGCTGGCTGATCTGCGCCAACGGCCACCCGGTCGGCGCGCTGCGCACCACCGCAGTCCTCAGGGGAGGGCAACTCTGGGGCGAGATAGCGGAGTTGGAGGTCCGCGAAGGCCGCGGACGAGGGCGCGGCACCTTCGGCGCGCTGGCCGCCGAGGAGGTGCTGCGCGGCTGGGGCTGCGTCCGGGTGGACGCCGACATCTCCGAGCCTGCGCCCGTCGCCCGCGCCCTCGCCACCACCCTCGGCTACACCGAGCGGATGCGGAGCATGTCCAAGCGGCTCACCGCCCCGCCCGGGCTGCCGGCCGGCGCCGTCGTGCGCCGGATCGACGCCGAGGCCTTCCCCCACTGGCTCGCCACCGTCAAGGAGGTCTATCTCGGCCACCTGATCTCCTCCGGCCTCAGCCCGGAGCAGGCGCGCGCCAAGTCGGACGCCGACCACGTGCAGCTGCTCCCGCAGGGCGCGGAGACCTCGGGCGTCGCCCTGCGCCGGCTCTACGGGGACGGGCCGGACCCGCTGGGCTCGCTCTGGCTGGCCCTGCGGGTCCGCGAGCTGCCCGACGGCGCCCCGCTGGCCTGGGTGATGGTGGTCCAGGTGGACGGGCCCCACCGGGGCCGGGGCCACGGCCGGTCGCTGATGCTGCTCGCCGAACGCGAGTGCCTGGCCGCCGGAGTGCGCGACCTCGCGCTGAACGTCTTCAGCGACAACGAGGTCGCGATCCGCCTCTACGACTCGCTCGGCTACCGGACCGTCAACCGGGTCTACGGCAAGCCGCTCATCTGACGGTCGGTCGGGAATCCCGCGCGGCCTCGATGGCGGCGACGATCCGGGCCCGCAGGCCGTCCTGGCTCTGCCCGCCGTCCAGCCGCTGCCCGGCGATCACGTACGTCGGCGTGCCCGTCACCCCGATCGCCTTGCCCTCGGCCTGGTCGGCGTCCACGATCAGCGTGTGCCTGCCGTCGACCAGCGCCGTGTCGACCTCCTCGGCGTCCACCCCGACCTCGCGCGCCACCTCGAGCAGCAGCTCCTCGCCGCGCGTGTCCAGCTCCTCGACCCGGGCCAGCAGCGCCTCCACGTAGGGCCACCCCAGCCCCTGCGCGAACGCCTCCTCGGCGGCCTGCGCGGCGGCGTAGGCGTGCTTGTGCTTCTCCAGCGGGAAGTGGCGCAGCTCGACCGGGAGCGCGTCGCCGTACTCGGCGCGCAGCGCCCGTACGTCGTCCAGGGCGGTGCGGCAGTCCGGGCACTGGAGCTCGCACCAGAACTCGAGACGGGGGAGGGAACCTTCGATCATGTCCTCAGTGTTCCACTAATAGGCCCCGCGCCGGGTCGGCGGTGCGATCGGGGCCGGACCGACAGGAGGGCCTGATGACCAGGACGACTGGACGAGACGGGGTGCGGCCATGCTGACGGCGGCGGTCAGTTTCCTGCTCACGGCGGCCGGGGTGGCCGTCGCCGGGCTGCGCGCGTACCGGCGGCGCTTCCTCTCCGCGATCCGCTGGTTCGCGGTGGCCCTGCTGCCGGCCGGGCTCTATCTGACCGGCCTCTTCCCGGTGGCGCGGACGATCGGCCACGAATTCGCCGACTGGGCCGCCAAGCTGGTGTTCGACCCCCGGGTCTGGACCGGCATCGCGCTGCTCGCGGTCTCGGCCGGTCTGCTGCTCGCCACCCGCTGGGTGGGCCGCCGGGCCGTCGAGGCCTCCGGGACCCGCCCGGCCGCGACCGGACCGGCCCCGGCCCGCCCCGCGGTCACGGCCGCGTCGGACCAGGGCAAGACCGCCGCCCCGAAGGCCAAACCGGCCAGGAAGCGGGACGACGGTCTCGGCGACTTCGACGACATCGAGGAGATTCTCCGCCGGCGCGGCATCTGACCCGGCCCGGGAGCACGGCCCCGGGAGCACGGCTCAGGCGGACGGCACGGCCTCCGCCGAGCGCTGGCGCGCCCGGTAGGCGGCGACGTGCAGCCGGTTGCCGCAGGTGCGGCTGTCGCAGTAGCGGCGGGAGCGGTTGCGGGAGAGGTCCACGAAGACCCGCGCGCAGTCCGGCGCCTCGCAGCGGCGCAGCCGCTCGCGTTCGCCCGCCATCAGGATGAACGCCAGCGCCATGCCCAGCTCGGCCGCCAGGTGGTCGCCGAGGGCGGCGTGCGGCGCGAAGTAGTGGATGTGCCAGCCGTGGTGGTCGTGGTTGGTCAGCCGGGGCGTGGTGCCGGCGTCGGCGACCAGGGCGTTGACCAGCTCGGCGGCCTCGGCCGTGGACTCGGTGCCGAACACCTCCCGCAGCCGGGAGCGCAGCTCGTGCACCTTGCGCAGGTCGTCCTGGGTCAGCGAGTCGACCTCGCTGATCTCCTGGCGGATCACAAAGGCGTCCAGCGCGGCCACGTCGGGCAGCAGCTCGGTGCCGCACACCTCGGGTGCGGTGTTGAGCAGCTCGACGAGGATGCTCAGCGCGCACTCGGTGTCATGGGTGATCAGCACGTTGGGGGCTCCTCGCGCGGAGGGGGCCGTCGGCACCCCACGTCTACGGTTAACCCCAGACCTTACCGGGCTGTGCCGCCGAAGGATGGCCGCTTTCTTCGAAGAGGTGTACGGATGTCGTCAGGGTGTGCGATCGCGGCGCCCGGCGCCGGTGCGCGGGGGAAACCGACGGCGCCCGGCAGCGAGGCCGGCCACCCGTACGGATGGCCGGCTCCGGTGCCGGGCGCCTGTGGTGCTCGGCCCGCTCCGGTGGGAGCGGGCCGTACACCGGCCCCGAGACCGCGTCGTGCGCGGCTGAGTCTGCGGCCGTGCCCCCGAGTAGGACGGCTGCGATGACGGCAGGGGGTGACCACCCCGCCGGCAGCGGGGCGTGACCTCCTCCGGTTGGGGTCAGCTTTCGGCGAGGATGTGGGACAGCTCCCGGTCGAGGTCGAAGTGACGGTGTTCGGTGCCAGGGGGTACGGCGGCGTCCGTCCGCTTGAGAAACGACTCAAGCGCCCGGGCCGGGGCCTCCAGCAGGGCTTCTCCTTCCGGAGAGCTCAGCGCGATGCAGACCACCCCTTGCCCGTGGCTGCGCGACGGCCACACCCGGACGTCACCGGTACCGGTGGGTCGGTGCAGCCCCTCCGCAAGGAGATCTCGGGCGAACACCCACTCCACGGTCTCGTCGGCGCCGGTGTGGAACGTGGCGTGCACGGCATAGGGGTCGGCGGTGTCGTAGCGCAGGCCCGCGGGGACGGGCAGTGAGGACTCGCTGGACACGATGAGGCGCAGGTGCAGCTCGCAGCTGACCGTGGTGTTCATAAGCGCCATGGCCTTTCGCTCAGTGTGCGCTCGGGGAATCGCACGTCGGCGAACGGACCATCCCACCCCCACGACCGATGTAAACCCCTCTGTCCCGATTCGGGGGCGAGTCGTACCCCTTACGGCGCATTGCGGAATCGGCCCGGAGCGCCCGGCGGGGCATTACCCGGGGACTTCTCGGTTAGTTTCCCGGCATGACTGTGCGAAGCGACAGGACACGCGGGAACGCGGGCGGGAAGACGGGAACGGGTGATGCGGTGGTGCCGGACGACTCCGGGGCGGCGGGCGAGGGCGCGGACGAGGAGCGGGCGGGCGTCGACGGCGGCCGGCCGCTCGGCTCGCGTGCGCCGCACTTCGTCCGGCGGTCCCGGTCGCTGCACCTGAGCTGGCAGGTGGCGGTCTTCCTGATCGGCCTCGCCGTGGTGGTGATCGGCGTGATCATGCTGCCGCTGCCCGGCCCCGGCTGGGTGGTCATCTTCCTGGGCATGGGCATCTGGGCGACCGAGTTCGTCTGGGCCCAGCTGGCCCTGCGCTGGACCAGGCGCAAGGTGGCCGAGACGGCCCAGAAGGCCATGGACCCGAGGGTCCGGCGTCGCAACCTCACGTTCACCGCGGTCGGCCTGGCCGTGATCGCCGGCCTCGGCGGCTGGTACCTGTGGAGGTACGGGCTGGTCGTGCCCTGGACGATCAACGGCAACTGAGCCGTGCGGGGTGTCCCGGGTGACGGGAGCCCGAAGCGGGGGTGTTCGGACCACCCCGCGGGATGCGGTAATGTTTTCCCTGCACCCGGGCGATTAGCTCAGCGGGAGAGCACTTCGTTCACACCGAAGGGGTCACTGGTTCGATCCCAGTATCGCCCACCGGAATGCATTGTGATATGTGAGGCCCAGTCGATTATCGGCTGGGCCTCACATGTATTTCCGGAATCCCGGGAGCGGCCTGCCCGGAATCGGGCTGAAGCGCAGTCATCTTCCGTGCGGAGCCGTAGTTCTGTGGATCCGCCGGGCGGCCGCCCGGGGGGAACGAGTTGTACGGCACCCCCCAATTGGTGCTACTGTTCTTCTCGTTGCCCGGGCGATTAGCTCAGCGGGAGAGCACTTCGTTCACACCGAAGGGGTCACTGGTTCGATCCCAGTATCGCCCACCGGACAGCATGCAGGCCCTGATCGGGAGACCGGTCGGGGCCTGCGGCGTCTTCGGGAACCCCCGCCGCGACGCCCCTGTTACGCGGCGACCTCGCAGCTGTGCTCCGGCCCCGGCCGCCGCCCGCAGCCGCACCGGGCCGGGCGCAACGGCCAGGACGGGTCCACCCGCTCCGGCGTCCCCGACCGGTCGAACCAGCTCTGCAGCCCGCGGGCCTGCGCCGCGTGCCAGACCGCCTGCCGCAGATGCAGCTCGGCCGGCGACAACCCGCCCAGCCCCACCGGGTAACGGGCGCCGATCGTCCGGACCAGCTTCAGCGCCGCCGTCGCGTCCGCCGCGGCGTCGTGCGCGCCGGTCAGCTCCACGCCGTAGTGCGCGCACAGGTCGGTGAGTGTGCGGCGACCCTTGCGGTAGCGGTCCATGTGCTTGTCCAGCACCCGCGGGTCCAGCACCAGCAGACCGTCCGGACCCAGCCCGTCGGCCAGCGACCGGCCCCGGTGCCGGCGCAGCTCCCGGTCCAGCAGCGTCAGATCGTAGGGCGCGTTCATCACCACCAGCGGTCGCCCGGCGCGGGCCTGTTCGGCGAGGGCGTGGGCTATCTCGGCCACCACCACGTGCGGTGGGCGGCCGAACGCGCGCACCCGCTCGTCGGTGATGCCGTGCACCGCGCGGGCGCCGTCCGGGATCGGGACGCCCGGGTCGGCCAGCCAGGTCGAGGTCCGGGCCGGTGTGCCCGGTGCGAGCTGGACGATCAGGGCGGCCGAGACGATCCGGTCGGTCTCGACGTCCACGCCGGTCGTCTCGGTGTCGAAGGAGGCGAGCGGGCCGGTGTACCACTGCTGCTGCATGACTGCCCCTCAGGTACTGCGTTCCGCCCGGTTGATACCCGCTTCTGACGCCCGCTCAACCGTTTGGCGCAGCCCGGGTCGGGGATGCTGCCGTCGGGTGTCCCGTTCGAATCCGGACGGGCCCGGGGCCGGGGGAGGCAACGGGGCGATGGCGCTGACACAGCCGCAGCCCGAGGGGGCGGCGGCCGTCCTGCGGGGCAATCTGGCCGTGACGGCCTGCATGGAGACGCTGCAGGTCGGCTATCTGCACGCGGTCGCGGCGGCGGCCGGCTGCTCGCTCTCCCAGCCCTTCCCGGACAACGGCATCGACTGGCAGGTCAGCCACGGTTCCGCGGCGCACGAGGTGGACGACGAGGTCACGATCAAGATCCAGCTCAAGGCCACCCAGCAGATCGCGGCCGGTCCAGGCGGGCCGTACTTCAGCTTCACCCTGGACAACGACCACCTGCGCAAGCTGGCGCGGGTCCGGGTGGCGGTGCCCAGGATCCTGGTCGTGATGCTGCTGCCACGCCGGGTCGACGACTGGCTGGAGGCCCGGCCGGACGCGCTGGAGCTGCGGCACTGCTGCTACTGGATCAACCTGGCCGGCCACCCGGTGACCGGCCGGCAGCGCACCAACGTCCGCGTGCCCGTCGCGAAGGTCTTCGACGACCGGGCGCTGTGCGACATCATGGCGCGGGTCGGCGCGGGCGGCAGCCCGTGACGGCCCGGCCCCGACGGGGAGGAGCAGGACCATGACGCTGCCAGACGGGCCGCCGGAGGGTGCCCGGGCACTGCCCGACCCGGCCGCCGTCGACCCGGCGGTCCTCGCCACCCTGCTCGCCCGGCACGGCTGGGTACGGCGGGGCGGCCCCTCGGCCCGGTACGGACGCTGGACGCCGCCCGGCGACACCGACCCCGGCACCAGCCTGCTGGTCCCGGCCGGGGACGGCTTCGACGACGCGGTCGACCTGCTCGCCGACGCCGTCACCGCGCTGTCCCGCTCGCGCAGCCCGTCCGCCCGTTCGATCCTGCTGGCACTCGCGGTGCCGGGCGACGAGCTGCGGTGGCGGCGCGAACTGCCGGGCCCGGCCGGCGCCGCGCCCTGGGACGGCGCCGAGCGGCTCCAGCGGGCCGCGCGGGCGATGCTCGTGGCCGGTGCCAAGGCCGGGCGGACCAGGGCCGCGTACTTCGGCGCCCGGCTGGACGCCTGGGCCGGTGACTTCCTGGACCGTGTCCTGGTGGTCGAGAACGGCGCCGGACTCACCGCCTACGCCCCCGCGCCCGAGGGCCGGGCGGCGGTGACCACCCTGGTCCGCGCCCTGGAGGCGCTGCGCGACGCGGTGGACTACCGCCGGGTCAGCGGCGGGCCCGAGGCCTTCGAGAACGCGGTGCAGGCCGGGGTCAGCCGCGAGCTGGTGCAGTCCGTCGAGGAGTTGGTGCGCGGCGCGACGGCGGCGCAGCTGACCGTCTCCTGGTCGGCCGCCGCCGGAACGCCGGGCGGCTTCGGCGACCGGCGGATCGCCCTGGAGTTCTCCCCCGGGGACCTGCCCGCCCTCGAAGAGGCCGCCGAACTGCTGGAACGGATCGAGCCCGCCGTGGCGGTCACCGTCGTCGGCATCGTCGTCCGCCTCAAGCGGTCCGACCCGGCAGGGCCGGGCACGGTACGGCTGCGGGTGCTCGGCGGGGCCGAGGTCACCGAGGTGAGGATCCGGCTCGGCGACGCCGCGTACCGGCTGGCCGCCGAGGCCCACCTGGCGGGCACCCCGGTCCGGGTCAGCGGCCGGCTGGAGCGGCGGGGCGGCTTCCGGCGGCTCGCCCACCCGCGCGGCCTGGAACCGTGCGGGCTGGAGGAGGCCGAGCGGGAGCGCCTGCTGAAGACCCTGGGGGAGGGGCGGCAGGGGACGTAGTTGCACGGCGGGGGTGGTGCTCTCGGTACCATCGTCACGCGCAGCGCAGTGTTGCGTCCTATGAATCCAGCACGTCAGGAGAGACCGGTGACGGACGTCCGGGTAATCATCAACCGCGAACCCGATCGGGAAGAGCGCGTGGTGACCACGGGCACTACGGCCGCCGAGCTCTTCGCCGACGACCGCTCGATCATCGCCGCCCGCGTCGGCGGTCAGCTCAAGGACCTCGCCTACGCCCTCCAGGACGGCGACGAGGTCGAGCCGGTCGGGATCGGCAGCAAGGACGGCCTGGACATCCTGCGCCACTCCACCGCGCACGTCATGGCGCAGGCCGTGCAGCAGCTCTTCCCGGAGGCCAAGCTCGGCATCGGCCCGCCGGTCAAGGACGGCTTCTACTACGACTTCGACGTCGAGAAGCCGTTCCACCCCGATGACCTCAAGGCCATCGAGAAGAAGATGCAGGAGATCATCAAGCGGGGGCAGAAGTTCTCCCGCCGCGTGGTCGCCGACGACGACGCCCGCGACGAGCTCGCCGCCGAGCCGTACAAGCTGGAACTGATCGGCCTCAAGGGCTCGGCCTCCGCCGAGGACGGCTCGAACGTCGAGGTGGGCGGCGCCGAGCTGACCATCTACGACAACCTGGACGCCAAGACCGGCGAGCAGTGCTGGGGCGACCTCTGCCGCGGCCCGCACCTGCCCAGCACCCGGCACATCCCGGCGTTCAAGCTGATGCGCAACGCGGCCGCCTACTGGCGCGGCAGCGAGAAGAACCCCATGCTCCAGCGCATCTACGGGACCGCCTGGCCGACCAAGGACGAGCTGAAGGCGCACCTCGACTTCCTGGTCGAGGCCGAGAAGCGCGACCACCGCAAGCTCGGCAACGAGCTCGACCTCTTCTCCATCCCCGAGGAGATCGGCTCCGGCCTCGCCGTCTTCCACCCCAGGGGCGGCATCATCCGCCGCACCATGGAGGACTACTCGCGCAAGCGGCACGAGGAAGAGGGCTACGAGTTCGTCTACACCCCGCACGCCACCAAGGGGAAGCTCTTCGAGAAGAGCGGTCACCTGGACTGGTACGCCGACGGCATGTACCCGCCCATGCAGCTGGACGAGGGCATCGACTACTACCTCAAGCCGATGAACTGCCCGATGCACAACCTGATCTTCGACGCGCGCGGCCGCTCGTACCGTGAACTGCCGCTGCGCCTCTTCGAGTTCGGGACGGTGTACCGCTACGAGAAGTCCGGCGTCGTGCACGGCCTGACCCGTGCCCGCGGCTTCACCCAGGACGACGCGCACATCTACTGCACCCGCGAGCAGATGGCGGAGGAGCTCGACTCCACGCTGACCTTCGTCCTGGACCTGCTCCGCGACTACGGTCTGACCGACTTCTACCTGGAGCTGTCGACCAAGGACGAGGAGAAGTTCGTCGGCAGCGACGAGACCTGGGAGGAGGCCACCGCCGTCCTGGCGAGCGTGGCCGAGAAGCAGGGCCTGCCGCTGGTGCCGGACCCGGGCGGCGCGGCCTTCTACGGCCCGAAGATCTCGGTGCAGGCCAAGGACGCCATCGGCCGGACCTGGCAGATGAGCACCATCCAGCTGGACTTCAACCTGCCCGAGCGCTTCGACCTGGAGTACACGGCGGCGGACGGCTCGCGCCAGCGGCCGGTCATGATCCACCGCGCGCTGTTCGGCTCGATCGAGCGCTTCTTCGCGGTGCTGCTGGAGCACTACGCCGGCGCCATGCCGCCGTGGCTGGCCCCGGTCACCGTGACCGGCATCCCGATCACCGACGAGCACGTGCCCTACCTCCTGGAGGTCGCGGCCGAGCTGAAGAAGCGCGGGATCCGGGTCGAGGTGGACACCTCGGACGACCGGATGCAGAAGAAGATCCGCAACGCCCAGAAGTCCAAGGTCCCGTTCATGCTGATCGCCGGCAACGACGACGTCGAGGCGGGTGCGGTGTCGTTCCGCTACCGCAACGGCGAGCAGAAGAACGGCGTGCCGCGTGACCAGGCGATCGCCGAGATCGTGGACGCCGTGGAGCGCCGCATCCAGGTGTGAGGCGTTCCCCGCGTGAGCGGGTGATACCCGGCGCTTCGGCGGATCCGGGGTACGTCCTGGTCCCCGCTCACGCGGGGGCCGCGGGGCAGGCTCCTGACGAGTCTGCCCCGCACTGCTTTGCAAGCCCTGCCGGGCGAATATGCTGATCAGCATGACGACTGAGCCGGAACTGCAGCGGGGCGTCGGCGAGCCGGACGGCTTCCGCCGCCTCTGGACCCCCCATCGGATGGCGTACATCCAGGGCGAGAACAAGCCCACCGGCCCGGCTCCGGACGACGGTTGCCCGTTCTGCTCGGTCCCGTCGCTGAGCGACGAGGACGGGCTGGTCATCGCACGCGGCAGCGCCGTGTTCGCGGTGCTCAACCTGTACCCGTACAACGGTGGGCACCTGATGGTGGTCCCGTACCGGCACGTGGCCGACTACACCGAGCTGGACGAGGCGGAGACGGCCGAGCTGGCGGTGTTCACCAAGAAGGCGATGACCGCGCTGCGGGCGGCCTCCGGGGCGCACGGGTTCAACATCGGGATGAACCAGGGCACGGCGGCCGGCGCCGGGATCGCGGCGCACCTGCACCAGCACGTGGTGCCGCGCTGGGGCGGGGACACCAACTTCATGCCGGTGGTCGGCCACACCAAGGTGCTGCCGCAACTGCTGGCGGACACCCGCAAGATGCTGGCCGAGGTCTGGCCGCAGGGCTGAGGCCGAGCCCTGACACCGCGAGAGCGGAGGGGCCCGCCCTCCCGGCCGTTCGCCGTGGCCACCGCGGTGTAGAGCGCGTCCATTGGTCGGTTCCCTTCCGTCTCGGCGGC